>JBBEBL010000180.1:0-13119 GCA_040882345.1 Chloroflexota bacterium | reverse complement strand
CGTTCGACCACTCGGTGACAGACCACCCGATGACCAACGGACGCTCCAAGGGAGGTGACCCATGTGGGATGAGTTCAAGGGATTCCTGCTCAAGACCAACGCCCTGGCCCTGGCGGTCGGCGTCATCATCGGCGGTGCGCTGGGCACCGTCGTGAGCTCGCTCGTCGACGACATCATCATGCCGCCGATCGGGAAGGTCCTGGGGAACGTGGACTTCTCCGCGCTGGCCATCGACCTCGGCGACGGTGTGGCGATCCGCTATGGGTCATTCCTGAACGCGGTCATCGCCTTCGTCATCATCGCCTTCATCGTGTGGCGGATGTCCAAGTTGTTCCTGGAGGAGGCCCCGCCGGCCGAAGCCAAGACCTGCCCGTTCTGCAAGGAGGCGAACGCGGTGGACGCGTCCAAGTGCAGGGCCTGCACCAGCGCGATCTGACGCGGGTCCGCGGCTACTCGAAGTAGCCGGTCACGTCCAGGATCAGGTGCGTGGTCTTGCCAGCCGACGACTTGTAGACCATCGACATCGCGCCCGCGGTCAGCGGCACGGTGACGCCGTTGGCGCGCGTGTCGCCCAACGGGAAGTTGATCGTCGATGTCGTCGGCGCCGAGATCGGCGTCGACGTGATCGAGGCGTATCCGGCGCCGCTCTGGCCAACGACAGTCAGGTTCCCGGTGACGGCGTGCGCGCCCGCAGGGATGCCCCAGTGGCCGTCGGCGTCCAGGGTCCGCGGCGCGCCGGACGTGAACTTGCCGGTCAGGCCCGACAGGACGCTCGTGCGCGTGTCCATGAGCCGTCCGGGATCCAGCGGGAAGAATTGGAGGCCACCGCCGCCCGCAGCGGGGAGGTAGTAGCCCGTGACATCCAGGATCAGGTCGGCTTTGGAGCCGGCCGAGCCCTTGAACACCAACCACAGCTTCCCGCTCGCCAGCCGCGCCGTGAGGCCATTCGCCCGGATGTCGCCCTTGGGGACGTTAAGGTTGGAGGTTGCCGGCGTCGAGTCGTTCTCGGTCATGACTGAGACGTAGCCGGCGCTCGTCTGGCCGACGATGGTGAGGTTGGCGGTGATCGCGACCGCCCCGGCCGGGATGCCGTTGGTGCCCGCCACAGCGAGCTGACGCGGGACGCCGCTGAAGAAGCGGCCACTGAGACCCTTGGCGATGCCGGTCCGACTGTCGAGGATGCGTACCGGCGTCATCGGGTTGTAGCCGGCGTCCTCCAGCCCGGGCAGGAAGTACCCCGTGACATCGAAGATGATGTGCGCCTTCTTGCCGGCGGCCGCCTTGTACACCGCGGAGAGCTGCCCGTCCGACGCGAGCGACGCGGTCACGTTGTTCGCCCTCGTGTCACTCAGCGGGAAGTTGAGCGTGGACGAGCCCGGCGTCGACGTGGCAGTGGTGGTGATCGAGACATAGCCGGCGGCCGTTTGCGCGGTCACTGTCACGTTGCCCGTCACGGCGATCGCGTCGGCGGGAATGACCCCTCCGCCGAAGTTCGCCACCGTGAAGCTGCGTGGCTGGCTGGCCACGAAGATCCCGCTCACGCCCAGGGCGGACCGGCTGTCGAGGATCCGAATGGGGGTGATCGGCACGTAGGTGGAACCGCTCGTCTGGAGCTGCGAGACGTTCGTCGCCCAGCCGTTGGGCAGGGCGTACTGGTTCGCCTGCCAGACGGCGTTGGGCACCTGCGGGTCCTGTGCGACGCCCACATAGTCGCCCCAGCGGGTGCCCGGGTAGGTACCCGTACCGAGGGCCGTCGGATCCGACACGCTGAGCGTGCCGGGTGACGCTGCGACGCGCTGGTAGGCCGCGTGGCTGGACGCGTAGTCACCTGCTGTAGCCGACGACTGGGTCCAGACGACGTGCAGATCGCCGTTGCCGGCGTAGCCGATTCCACCCATGTACACGTCTCTGCCATCCCGGGAGACGAGGAAGTCCTGGCGCCGACTCGGCGGGGAGGATGCGGTGTTCAACTGGGTGACCCGCACACAGTCGCGCGTCTCGACGGCGCCGCCTGCCGGATCGCAGGGGTAGGTCGACACGAGCGCAAGGCGCCCGTTCTGCCAGAGCGCGTCGGTCGGCCGGCCATCCACAGCATCGTCGATGGTCGCGGGCACCCCCGGCTGGGCGGGCTGCGGCGGCGCGCCGAATGCCGGCACGATGCCTGCCGCAGTCAGATCCGTCACCGCCGAGATGCTCGTCACGCCGCCACCAGCGGGCGAGCCCGTGATCTGCGCATACACGACGCCATCGTCGGTGAGATCCCGCCCGATCACGTGCACCGTCGCCGATGTCGCAGGGGTCTGGAGGGCAGGCCGCCAGGTCGAGTAGCTGGCTGGGAACGTGGTCGGGCTGAAGAAGTAGTCGACGCTGACGTCACCGGTGCCCTTGAGCTCCGACCAGGCCATGACGTACATCTCCGTCCCCTGGAACGGGTCCGAGACATCGCAGCCGAAAGCCCCACCGCCGGCCACGATCGGGAACACGTTGGCGCTGACAACGACCTTGTCTGTGGACGTCCCGATACCGGGGTAATCAGGCACGAAGTCTGGATAGGCGATCGAGATGACGCTCCATTCGCCGGTCGGGTCAGCCGTGGCCGAGATGGCGGCATCGACGTAGCCGGTTCCGATCGAGGCGTCGGTAGATGGATAGCAGTCGAAGCTCGTCTCGATCGCCACCCAGCGGTTCTGGAGGCGATCGAATATGACCCGCGGGTCGAAGACCTCTGCGTCGTAGTTGCCGGGGTCGATCGCCGACAGACCGAAGAAGTCGAACATCGGGACCGTCTCAAGGGCGTTCCCGGCGCGATCCGAGATCCGGAACGTGGTGTTCACGGCCTGGATGACATGGTCCGGCCCGACGGCGATCCACGGATCGGGCGGCTCCACGCCGGACGTGTCCTGAAGCCCGGCAAAGGCCGTGGGCTCGGCGGCTGTGGCATCGACGCTGGTCGTCGCGAGGTCCGGGGCCGGGGGAACCGCGGCGAGCGACCGAGGACCGCCCGCGTTCGGCGTCGCGGCCGGCGATCCTTCAGGCGCCACGAGTCGAAGGCGCGGGCGCTCGGGCGCCGCCTCCCGGTCCGTGGCGGGCGGTAGGGACGAGATGTCCACCCTGCGCGGTTCACGGATCCCATCGATGTCCGGGCGCTCGGCATCGCCGATGACGACGCGAGTCCCGACGCCGGGCCGCTCCGGCACCGGGTCGGCGGCGACGACGAATGTGGCTGGCAGCGTCATCGCCGCGATCAGCGTCGCGATGACGGTCGCGTGTATTCCAGGAGGTCGGGAGGCGGTCCGGTGGTGGTGGCGACGCATGATCCCCCCAACAAGGCCGCGATGCCGGCCCTGGGACGGGCCGTGCGAGCGTCGGGGTATCGTAGTCGACCGGCGTCGGACTCCGTCAGGCCTCCGCGACGGGATACGAGCCCAGGACGCGGGTCATCGTCGTCACCGCCCGGACCTCCTCCAGGGCGGCGATCAAGGCCGGGTCCGCCATGTCGCCGTCCAGATCGATCCAGAAGACGTACTCCCAGGCGCGCTCACGGCTGGGCCGTGACTCCAACTTGCGCATGTTCAGCCCGTGGTCGGCGATCACCCGCAGGACCGCCAGCAGCGTCCCAGGCTCGTTGCGGACGGCCACGACGATGGTCGTGCGCCGATGGGGCGGCTCGTCCTGGATCGTCGTCGGCGGCGCGTCGTGGCGGGCCAGGACCAGGAAGCGCGTGCGGTTGTCCGGCAGGTCCCCGATGTCGTTCGCCAGGACCTCCAGGCCGAAGAGGGCCGCCGCACGCGGGGAAAGCACGGCCGCCGCGCCCCGCTCCTGCGCGTCCGCGATGGCCTTGCCGGCCCCGGCCGTGTTGTAGGTGGACAGGAGCTGCCACGACCGCGAGCGCAGATAGGCCTCCGCCTGGCCGAGCGCCTGGATGTGCGAGTAGACCCGCTCGATCGCGTCGAGGCGCTCCCCGGACAGCGCGGCCAGGCACAGGCGGACCGGCACGACCACCTCGCCACGGATCTCGAGCTCGTGCTCCATGAGCAGGTCGTAGTTCTCGCGGACCGTGCCGTGGATGACGTTCTCGATGGGCACGACGCCCGCCGAAACGTCCCTGGCCGCGCCGCCGGCGACCGCCTCGAAGACGGCCCTGAAGCTGGGCAGACCCGTCCGGAGCACGTCCCCGAACGCCGCGAGGACCGCATCCTCCGCGAAGGCGCCGGGCTCACCGGCATAGGCGATCGTCATTCAGCCCTGCTGGTTGAACCAGTCCACCGTGTCGATGTCGCCGGCGGCCTCGTCGATCTCGGCGCGCTCGCCCCGGGCGTCACCGACCGTGACGGCAGCCTTGCGGCGGGCACGCTTGCCGGTCTGGGCCGCGGCTTCCGGTGCGCCGCTCCAGTGTGCCTCGGCCAGCATCGCGTTGAGCGCCACGACGTACGCCTCGATGGACGCGGCGATCGTGTTCGGGCCACGGGCCTCGCCGACGTATTCCCCGAGACCCCGCTCCCCGGCCACCAGCGGCGGCGCGATCCGCAGGGTCACGGCCCCGATCGTGTCCGTCCCCTCCCCCAGCGCGTGCAGGTCGTAGGCGAGCAGGCGCGGGTGGCCGTCCAGGATCTCTGACAGCGCCTTGTCCACGGCACGGAACAGGGCGTCGATCGCGCCGTTGCCGTCCGCGGAGGCCTGCCAGTGGTGGTCGCCGGCGTCGATGATCACCGCACCACGACTGCGGACGTTGGAGCCGGACGTGACTGTCCAGCGGGTGAGGGTCAGGGTCGGCGTGGCGGTGGGACTCGGGTCGGTCATCGCGGGTCTACCTCGAGTGCGCGGGGGTCGTGGTGAAGTGTCGCTCATCGCGTCGCCGGAGCTCCGCGCCCGACTTCCAGATCGCGTACTCCAGCGAGTCCGCGAGCGCAGACGCGGACGCGGCGATGATGTTCGTGTCCGACCCCATGGTGGACCACGTCCGAGCCCCGTCCTGGGAGTCGATCATGACCCTCGTGCGCGCCGCCGTCGCGGCCTCGCCGTCCAGGATGCGCACCTTGTAGTCCACGAGATGGACGTCATCGATGGCCGGGTAGAACGCCCGCAGCGCCTTGCGCAGCGCGGCGTCCAGCGCGTTGACAGGTCCGTTCCCGTCCGCGGCGGTGTGCAGGATCTCCCCGTCCACCTCCACCTTCACGGTCGCCTCCGCGAGCAGCTCCCGGCCGTCGCGCTGCTCCACGAGGCAGGTGTAGTCCACGACCCGGAACGGTGGGGCGTAGTCGGCGGCGTGCCGGCGGATGAGCAGTTCGAACGAGGCTTCCGCGCCCTCGAAGGCGAGGCCGTCCGACTCCAGCTGCTTGATGAGACGGCTGAGCTCCCGGGCATCCACGACGCCGTCCAGCTCCAGGCCAAGCTGCCGGGCCCGGATGGACGTGTTGGCCCGCCCGCCGAGCTCCGACACGACGAGGCGACCCACGTTGCCCACGACCCCCGGATCGACGTGCTGGTACGAGCGCTCCACCTTCGCCACCGCGGCCCCGTGGACGCCACCCTTGTGGGCGAACGCCGATCGACCGACGTAGGGCTGATAGTCGTTCGGATTCTGGTTGGCGATCTCCGCCACGCTCCGCGACAGCTGGGTCAGGCCCTCCAGCCGACCGCCACCCGCCGGCACCAGGGGTAGCTCCGTCTTGAGCGCCAGGTTCGCCACGATGGACACGATGTTGGCGTTGCCGGCCCGCTCGCCGTAGCCGTTGATGGTGCCCTGCACATGGCGGACGCCGGCCGCGACCGCGGCCATGGAGTTCGCCACGGCGAGCTCCGAGTCGTTGTGGGCGTGGATCCCGTAGATGACCGGCGGCGCATCCGGGTCGGCATCAAGGGTCGTCCGCACGTCCAGGACGATGGCACCGAGTTCGTCCGACAGCGTTCCGCCGTTCGTGTCGCACAGGACCAGCGACCGGGCGCCGGCCTGGCGGGCCATCCGCAACGACTCGAGGGCATACGCTCGATCCGCCTTGTAGCCGTCGAAGAAGTGCTCCGCGTCATAGACGGCCTCGCGACCGCGGTCCGCCACGAACGCGACCGAGTCCGCGATCATGTCCAGGTTCTCCTGCGGGGTGGCGCCCAGGACCTCCGTCACGTGGAGCAGCCACGACTTGCCGAAGATGGTCACGACCGGCGTCTCCGCCGCGACCAGCTCGTGAAGGTTGGGGTCGTCCTCCGGCTTGTTGGAGCGGTGGCGCGTGGACCCGAACGCGGCCAGCCGACCCGACTCCCAGTGCATCGTCCGCGCCGCCGCGAAGAAGTCGATGTCCTTGGGGTTGGAGCCCGGCCAGCCGCCCTCGATGTAGGGCATCCCGTACTCGTCCAGCATCCGCGCCACGCGCAGCTTGTCGGCGAGCGACAGGGTGATGTTCTCGCCCTGCGTCCCGTCGCGGAGGGTCGTGTCGTACACGATGACCGGCTGGTCGGCGGGTGCGGTGCTCATGTCGTCGCCCCGGCCGCGGCGGCCTCCAGCTGGTCGATGACCGCCGTCGTGAAGCCGGTCGTCCCCAGCACGACGAGCCCGTCGTCCGGGTCGGCGGCGTCCGCGAGATCTGCGGTTCGCCAGCCGCGATCCAGCGCGGCCGTGACCGCGGCCTCGATGGCGGTCGCGACATCGTCGCGACCCAGCGACCAGCGCATGAGCATGGCCGCCGACAGGATCGTCCCGATCGGGTTGGCAAGGTCCTTGCCGGCGATGTCCGGCGCGGACCCGTGGATGGGCTCGTACAGGCCGAACGTGCCGTGGGCCGTGCGCCGCTCACCGAGCGAGGCGGACGGCAGCAGCCCAAGGGACCCGGCGAGGACGCTCGCCTCGTCCGACAGGATGTCGCCGAACAGGTTCTCCGTCACGAGGACGTCGAAACGGGCGGGCTGCTTGACCAGGAGCATCGCGCACGAATCCACGAGCTGGTGGCTCACCTCCACGTCCGGGAACTCCGCGCGCAGGTCCTCGACCACCGTCCGCCACAGGCGCGACGTCGCGAGGACGTTGGCCTTGTCCACACTCGTCAGCAGGCCTCGTCGCGCCCTGGCGAGCTCGAAGGCGAGACGGACGACCCGTCGGATCTCCGGCTCGCTGTACGGAAGGGTGTCGCTCGCGACGCGGCTCCCGGGCTCCCCGGTCGCCTCCTGGCGAGATCCGAAGTAGAGGCCGCCGGTCAGCTCACGGACGATCAGCATGTCCACGCCGTCCAGCAGCTCCGACTTGACCGGAGCGGCGGTCGCGCCGATGGCCGGATGGATCGTGACCGGCCGGAGATTGGCGAACAGGCCAAGGCCGCCGCGCAGCGCGAACAGGGCCTGCTCCGGACGGACCGTGGCGGTCGGGTCGTCCCACTTCGGGCCGCCGACCGCGCCGAGCAGGACGGCGTCTGCCTCCCCGCACATGGCCACGTCCTCGTCGCGGATCGCGACCCCGGACTCGTCGATGGCGACGCCGCCGGCGCGGACCATCTGCCAGTCGATGCCGAAGCCGAACCGACGCTCGGCGGCCTTCAGGACGCTGATCGCCGCGGTGACGACCTCAGGACCCACCCCGTCGCCGGGGATCGCGACGAGTCGATAGCGAAGGTCGCCCTCCGTCACGGGAGGCCCTCCTCTGAGCGTGGGGTCACGAACGCCACTTCGACGCCGTTGATCTCCGCGCCGTGGAGCTTGTTGGTCGCCACGAGGTACGCGTCCAGCGACGCCTCGATGATGTTCGTGGACAGCCCGTGCCCGGAGACCACGAGGGCGCCCGGTCCCTCGTCGGACGAGCGCCGGCAGCGGACCAGGACCTGGCCCTGGGCGTCCTCGCCGGCGGACACGGCCTTGATCTCGTACTCGGTCAGGGTCGGATGCCAGCCGAGCGCCGGCTGGAGGACTTCGTCCACGGCCCGGAAGAGGGCGTTGACGGGGCCGTTGCCGGTGGCCTCAGACGATCGCTCGTCGCCGTTCACGGTGAGCGTGACCGTCCCGGTCGCCTTGCCACCGTGGGACGATGTGACGTTCCAGCCGATGAGCGCGACGCTGGCCGGGACCTCGGACGCACGCTGCTCGACGAGCGCGAGGAGGTCCGCGTCGGTGACTTCCTTCTTCGCGTCGGCGAGCTCGATGGCCTGGCGGTAGATGGTGTCGAGGGCGTCGCCCTCCAGCTCGTGGCCCAGCTCGCGGAGCTTTCCCTGGAGGCCCCGCCGGCCGGACAGCTTGCCGATGGTCAGCTGGCTGCCGGTGAGACCCACCGACTGCGGCGTCATGATCTCGTAGGTCAGCGGATTCTTGATCACGCCGTCCTGGTGGATGCCCGACTCGTGGGCGAAGGCGTTGCTGCCGACGACCGCCTTGTTGGGCTGGACCGCGAATCCCGTCAGGTAGCTGACCAGCCGCGATGCCGCCGTGATGTGCTCCGTCTGGACGCCCGAACCGAGGTCCGGGAACTGCGTCGGCCGGGTGCGCAGCGCCATGACGACCTCTTCCAGGGAGGCGTTGCCGGCGCGCTCGCCCAGGCCGTTGATGGTGACCTCCACCTGGCGCGCCCCCGCCTGAACGGCGGCCAGGGTGTTGGCCGTGGCCAGTCCCAGGTCGTTGTGGCAGTGGACGCTGACCGTGGCCTGGTCGCCGACCAGCGCCACGACCCTCCCCACGAGATCGCCGAACTCGGACGGGATGGCGTAGCCGACGGTGTCGGGGATGTTGACGGTGGAGGCACCGGCTTCGACGACCGCCTCGTAGACCTTGAGCAGATAGTCGATGTCCGTGCGGGACGCGTCCTCCGCGCTGAACTCGATCTCGGCGTCTCGACCCAGCTGCTGGCGCCCGTAGCGGACCCAGCGCACGGCCTCCGCGAGGGCCTGGTCGCGGTCGATCCGGAGCTTGTGCTTGAGATGGATGTCGCTCGTGGCGATGAACACGTGGAGGTGTGGCTTGTGCGCGACCTTGATCGCCTCGATGGCTCGCTGCGGGTCGCCGTCCTTGCAGCGCGCGAGCGCCGCCACCGCGATGTCCTGCGGTGTCTCCTGGGCGATCCGGCGGACCGCCTCGAAGTCGCCGGGGGATGCGGCCGGGAACCCGGCCTCGATGACGTCCACCTTCAGGCGAGCGAGCTGGCGGGCGACCTCCAGCTTCTCGGCCGCGGTCAGGCCGGCGCCGGGTGCCTGCTCCCCGTCGCGCAGCGTGGTGTCGAAGATGCGGACGCTGCCGGCGGCCACGAACGGCCCGCCCGGCCGGGGTACGGGCGCGGCGCTCATCGCGCCGCCCCGGGCGTCGTCGCGGACGCCTGGGCCTGTCCGGCCTTGACCTCCACCGGGTTCAGGAACGGCATCTGGGCCCGGAGCGTGGCCCCGACCTGCTCGACCTGGTGGTCGCGGTCGGCGGCGCGCAGGCGCTCGAACTCGGCGCGGCCGCTGTCGTTCTCGGCGATCCAGCGGTCGGCGAAGGTGCCGTCCTGGATGTCGCCCAGGACCGCGCGCATGCGCTCGCGGACACTCTCGTCGATCAGCCGGGGACCGGAAACGTAGTCGCCGTACTCGGCCGTGTCGCTGACGCTGAAGCGCATGAAGTTGAGGCCGCCGCGGTACATCAGGTCCACGATGAGCTTCAGCTCATGCATCGTCTCGAAGTAGGCGAGCTCCGGCTGGTAGCCGGCCTCCACCAGCGTCTCGAAGGCCATCTTGACGAGGGCCGCCGTGCCGCCGCAGAGGACCGCCTGCTCGCCGAACAGGTCGGTCTCGGTCTCCTCCTTGAATGTCGTCTCCAGCACGCCGGCGCGCGTGCAGCCGAGAGCGCGGGCGTAGGCCAGCACGCGGGCGCGGCCGGTCCCGGACGGATCCTGCTCCACGGCGAACAGCGCGGGCACGCCGCCACCCGCCTGGTAGACGGACCGGACCAGGTGCCCGGGACCCTTGGGCGCCACCATCCCGACGTCCACCGTGTCCGGCGGCGCGATGCGCCCGAAGCGCAGGTTGAAGCCGTGGGCGAACAGCAGCAGGTGGCCGGGCCGCAGGTTGGGCCCGATCTCCGCGTCGTAGACCGCCTTTTGGCCCGTGTCCGGGACGGCGATCATGATGACGTCTGCCGCCCTGACCGCGTCCGCGACGTCCATCACCCGCAGGCCCGCGTCCTGGGCGTGGGCACGGCTCTTGGAGCCCGGAGCCAGCCCGACGACGACATCCACCCCGCTCTCGTGCAGGTTCAGGGCGTGGGCGTGGCCCTGGCTGCCGTAGCCGATGATCGCGACGGTCTGCCCGGCCAGCGCCGAGGGGTCCGCATCGTTGTCGTAGTACATCTTCGCCGTCATCGCTTGATCGCCTCCTCGATGGACCCGGATCCCCTCGCCATCACGACGGCGCCGGTACGGACCAATTCCTTGATGCCATAGGTGCGGACGAGCGCCACGAAGGCGTCGATCTCGGTCTCCGTGCCGGTCACCTCCACGATGACCGACCCATCGGACAGGTCAACGACCCTCCCCCGCGACAGCTCCACGAGCCGGAGGATCTCCGCCCGGGTGGAGTCCGTCGCGCGGATCTTCACGAACGCGAGCTCGTGCTCCACCGTGGGTTCGGACGTGACGTCCTGGACCTTGAGCACGTCGATGAGCCGGTACAGCTGCTTGGCCGCCTGCTCCACCGCGACGTCGTCGCCGTGCAGTGTGATGGTCATCCGGCTCGTGTCCTCGCGGTCCGTACGACTGACGGCCAGCGAGTCGATGTTGAAGTTGCGCGCTCGCATGAGGCTGGACACGCGGTTGAGGACGCCGGGCCGGTCCATGACGATGGCCACGAGCACGTGCCGTCGGAGCTCGCCACCGCCCGGCAGGGAACGCGATGGCGGAGTCGCCCCGTTGCTGGAAGGGTCGCCGCTCATTCGTCAGCCCCGCCCCACTTCTCGATGAGGTCTGACAGGCCTTTACCCGCTGGCATCATCGGGAAGACGTTCTGCTCCTCGGCGATCTCGAACCAGATGAGCGCCGGCCCGTCCACCGCCTGGGCGCCGCGGATCGCGTCATCCACCTCGGCCGGGGTCCTGGCCCGGAACGCCGGGACACCGAACGCGTCGGCAAGCTTCGCGAAGTCGGGGCCGGGCAGGTTGGACGAGTGGTAGTTCCCCGCGTAGATGATCTCCTGCCACTGGCGGATCATCCCGAGCTTCTTGTTATCCAGGAGCGCGATCTTGACCGGGATGTGGTCGGCGACGAGGGTCATCAGCTCCTGGAACGTCATCTGGAAGCCGCCGTCGCCGGTGATCGCCCACGTCTCGCGGTCGGGCCGGCCCAGCGCCGCGCCCATCGCCGCCGGGACGCTGAAGCCCATCGTGCCCAGGCCTCCGGAGCTGACGTGCGAGTTGGGGTTCCGGAAGCCGGTGTAGCGGGCCAGCCACATCTGGTTCTGGCCGACATCGGCGACATAGGTCGCCTCGTGATCGGTCAGCTCGCCGATCCGCTCCACGACGTAGTCGGCAGACAGGAGGCCGTCCCGCCACGCCCCGGAGCCGTGCCACGAGGATGCCTCCGAGTCGCGTTTCCACTCGGCCAGCTGGTCCAGGTACTCGCGGCGCTCGTCCATGGAGACCTCAGGGACCATCGGGAGCAGAGACCGCAGGACGCGGCCGGCATCACCCACGATGGGGACTTCCACGGCCACGTTCTTGCCGATCTCCGCCGGGTCGATGTCCACGTGGATGATCCGGGCGTACGGTGCGTACGTCCGGACGTTGCCGGTCACCCGGTCGTCGAAGCGCATGCCGATGGCGATGAGCAGGTCCGCGCTCTGGATCGCGCGATTGACGTGCTTCCAGCCGTGCATACCCATATAGCCGTAGGCGAGCGGGTGGGTCTCGTCCATGACGCCGATCCCGAGCAGCGTCCACGCGACCGGGATGCTGGCCTTCTCCGCGAAGGCGCGCAGGTCGTCCCAGGCCTCCGCGTGCAGGACGCCGTGACCGGCAAGGATGACCGGTCGCTTCGCCGCGGCGATCTCCTGGGCGGCAAGCTTCAGCTGGCGACCGTGGCCGTCCATGTTGGGGCGGAACCCCGGCAGCCCTGCGACGACCTCGGCCTCTGACGGATGCTCGGCCCGGGTCTCCTGCTGGAGCGCGTCCTTGGTGATGTCCACGTGGACGGGCCCAGGGCGACCGGACCTCGCGATGTGGAAGGCCTCGGCGATGACCCTGGGGAGGTCGTCCGCGTCGCGGACCAGGTAGTTGTGCTTCGTCATCGGCAGCGTGATGCCGTTGATGTCGATCTCCTGGAAGGCGTCCTTGCCGATCAGGGCGGACGGGACGTTGCCGGTGATCGCGACCATCGGCACGGAATCCAGGAGCGCGGTCCCGATCCCGGTGACGAGGTTGGTCGCGCCCGGCCCGGACGTGCCCATGCACACCCCGACCGTGCCGGTCACCCGGGCGTAGCCATCGGCCGCGTGGGCGCCGCCCTGCTCGTGGCGTACCAGGACGTGGCGCAGCTCCGGGTAGTCGCCCAGGACGTCGTAGAGCGGCAGGATGACGCCGCCCGGGTAGCTGAAGAAGACGTTCACGCCCTGGCGGAGCAGTGCCTCGCACAGGACGTCCGCCCCGATCCGGGTGCGCTTGAGGTCGCGCGCCTCATGGAGCATCGCCTTGCGTGCCTTCTCGACGGCGGCGGCCTGGGCCGTACCGTCGGCGGGCACGTGGCTGCGCCGCTCCGGCGCGCCGGTACTGGGCGGTCGTGCTGCCTGGGTCCTGGTCGTCATCCTCGAAGCCCTCTTGCTGTCCTGTCGGTCATGTCGTGTCGGGTCGGACAAGTAAAAGACCCTCGCCTTCCCGGCGAGGGTCCCTTCGGTCTGCGGTGGTCGTGGCGCCTAGCGCTCGTCCCTCCGCGTTCCTCCGTTCTCCCGCCGGGAGCCGGTAATGAGCCCAAGAAGGCCATCAAGGCTCAGGAGCGAGCGAAGAAGCGCGAGGAGCGATACGTTGGCGAGCGGCTCGTCATCGATGGGCATGTGCACTCGGCGACCGTCCGTCGTCACGACGACGGCGACCCTGCGGCGGTCCACCCGATCGAACTGGCCCAAGCCGGCCTCCCTGGCGCTGTTCCCGTCCGGCGACACCGGTGCGGTCCGCGCAGTCTAGCAGGGATCGTGC
>JBBEBL010000179.1:0-18156 GCA_040882345.1 Chloroflexota bacterium | reverse complement strand
GAGAGCCAGGCGTACTTCGCCGAGCAGACCCACGAGTACCCGCTCATCGATGGCGTCACCGCGGATCCGAGACTGCCGGCCCTGGCCGACATCGCCAGCCCCGACATCGACCTGTCCGATCTCGACGATCTGGACGGGACGCTGCGGCTGCTCCAGGAGGCCGGCGTCCTCTAGGGGACGCGGTCACACCAGCCGAAGCCCCCGATGACATCGGTCGGTCGCGCCCGGCTCCCGTTGCGGCCGTTCTCCCGCGCGGCCCGGGCGCGCGCGTCCGCCGGCGCCGGACGACCGCCGTGGCCGCTCGCCGTGGTCGGTGTCGTCATCGCCGGGTTCGCCCTGCTGCCGCTGGTCTACCTCGTCATCCGCGCCCTCGGCGCGGAATCGGAGGCGCTCGGGTTCCTGCTCCGGCCGCGGACGGTGGGCGTGGTGGCCTCCACCCTGGGCCTGGCGCTCCTGGTCGGGATCGGGACGGTCGCGGTCGGGGTCCCCGTCGCATGGCTGACGACGCGCACGGACCTTCCGGGCCGGCGCATGTGGGCGGTCCTGACGGCCATACCGCTGGCGCTCCCGTCGTACGTCGTCGGCTTCGCGTTCCTCGCGTTCTTCGGGCCACGCGGCACGCTCCAGGGTTTGCTGGCCCCGCTCGGCGTGGAGCGGCTGCCATCCATCGGTGGCCTGTTCGGCGCAACGCTCGTCCTGACGCTGGTCACGTTCCCGTACGTCACCCTCGCCGCCCGGGCGGCGCTGCTGCGTTTGGACCCGTCCGTCGAGGAGTCGGCGCGCCTCCTGGGCGATCGCCGGATGACGGTCTTCCGGCGGGTCACCCTGCCCGTGCTGGTCCCGGCGGTCGCGGCCGGGGCGCTGCTGGCCGTGCTGTATGCCCTGTCGGACTTCGGGGCGGTGTCGCTGCTCCAGTTCGACAGCCTGTCGCGGGCCATCTACCTCCAGTACGGTGCATCGTTCGACCGGTCCCTCGCGGCTGTCCTCGCCCTGGTCCTCGTCGCGATGACCCTGGTCATCACGTGGGGGGAGGGGAGGTTGCGCTCGCGGGCCGGCGTCTACGCGGCGTCGCCCCGTCGACGGCCGCCATCCATCGTCCGCCTGGGGAGATGGCGATGGCCGTCGATCACGTTCCTGACGATCGTCGTCGGCCTGGCGCTGGCCATCCCGGTCGGGACCGTCGGGTGGTGGCTCGTTCGTGGCCTGGCGCAGGGTGAGCCGCTTCGTCTGGTCGTTGACGTGGCGGCCGACTCCTTCGTCGTCGGAGCCGCCGCGGCGCTCCTGGCGGTCGCGCTCGCCATCCCGGTGGCCCTGCTCGCGGCGCGCCACCGGTCCCGGCTCAGCAGCGCGGTCGAGACCTCCGCGTACGCCGGATACGCGCTGCCGGGTATCGTCGTGGCCCTCGCCATGGTCTTCCTCGCCACCCGGACGGTCCCCGCCCTGTACCAGACCCTCGCGCTCCTCATCCTCGTCTACGGTCTGCGGTTCATGCCCCAGGCCATCGGCGGCCTGCGCGCGTCCCTGGGTACGGCGGGGCCTCGACTGGAGGAAGCCGGACGCGTCCTTGGCGACGGCCCCGTGCGGGCCTTCGCCATGGTGACCATCCCGTACCTGCGGCCGGCGCTCGTGACCGGGGCCGCGCTCGTCTTCCTCACGGTCGTGAAGGAACTACCGCTCGCGCTGCTGCTCGCCCCGATCGGCTTCGATACGCTCGCGACGGAGATCTGGGATGCGGCATCATCCGGGTTCTACGCTCGGGCTGCCGGCCCGGCGGCCCTCCTGCTGGTGATCTCCATCGGGACCGTCGCGCTCCTCCTGCGCACGGACGAGCGGGACCGATGACGGAACCGCTGGCCGTCCGTGTCCACGGCCTGCGTCGGGTCTTCGGCGACGTGGTGGCCGTGGACGACGTGTCCCTGGACGTGCGACCAGGCGAGATGCTCACCGTCCTCGGCCCGTCGGGCTGTGGCAAGACCACGGTCCTGCGCCTCATCGCCGGCCTGGACCGACCAGACGCAGGGACGATAGACATCGGCGGTCGGCGCGTCAGTGGCGGCGGCGCGTCCGTCCCGCCGGAGCGCCGCCGGGTGGGCATGGTCTTCCAGGACGTGGCCCTCTTCCCGCACCTGTCCGTGCGCGACAACGTCGGCTATGGCCTGCGGCGTGACCCGGATCGGGAGGTGCGCGTCCGCGAACTGCTGGACCTCATCGACCTGCCGGATGCCGCTGACCGGATGCCGCACCAATTGAGCGGCGGGATGCAGCAGCGCGTGGCCGTCGCCCGGGCGCTCGCACCGCGACCCGAGGTCGTCCTGCTGGATGAGCCCTTCTCGTCGCTGGACGCCGCGCTGCGGACGCAGCTGCGCGGTGACGTTCGGGAGATCCTCCGCTCGGCCGGCACGGCGGCCGTGTTCGTGACCCACGACCAGGATGAGGCCCTCACCCTCGGCGATCGGATGGCGGTCATGGTCCGCGGTCGCGTGGAGCAGGTTGCCCCGCCGGAAGTGGTCTACGGAGAGCCCGCGACGCCCTTCGTCGCGACCTTCGTGGGCACATCGAACCTCGTCCACGGGGAATACCGCGATGGGTTCGCCGTGACCCGGTTCGGGGCGGCGAGGATCGTGGGCCGGTCGCGTGGCGCGGCGCCGGCGCGCGGCCTCGTGGTCCTGCGCCCGGAACACCTGGACGTACGCGAGGCGCCGGACGGGCCGGCGGATCCCGCCGCCTGGCGGGTGCTGCGTCGTCGCTTCACGGGCACGGAGATCCTGTACGAGGTCGCCGCCGCGGACGACGCCCGCATCTGGGTGGAGGCGGGCCACGCCGTGCGGCGACTCCGGCTGGGCGACGCGGTCACGCTCCGGATGCGCGAGATCGAGACGGTGATGTTCCCGATCGGCGGGCCTGCCTCAGCCGTCGAGCGCCCGCCGGACCTCCCCGATGCGCTCGATCGACTCGACATCGAACGGGTCGCGGAAGGTGAAGATGACCTCACCGACGCCGAGCCGCCGGTAGCCATCGACGAAGGCCGCGACGTCCGCGGGTGACCCACCCACCGTGAGGCCACGGTCCGAGTCGTCCGACCCGACGTCGTCCTCCAGGCCGTGGCGTCTGACGATGTCGTCCCACGCCGCGACGGCGGCGTCGGCGGTGTCGCGGATGACGGCGTGTACCGTCACCGTTCGCTCGATGGCCTCGAACGGGCGGCCGATCTCCTCACAGCGGGTGCGCAGGACGTCCGACACCTCGGCGATGCGTTCAGGCGTGCCGTAGCCGTTCCACAGGTCCGCGTAGCGGGCGGTCGTGCGCAGGGTCTTGTTCGGGCCCGAGCCGCCGATGAGGATGGGCAGGCGAGCCTGCACCGGCCGCGGCGCGCAGACGGCCTCGTCCATCCGGTAGAACCGCCCTTCGTGGGTGATCGTCTCGCCGTCCAGCAGCCGCCGGATCAGCGCGACGGCCTCGTCCAGCTTGTCCAGCCGCTCCCCGAACCCGCTTCCGAACGGGATCCCGAAGGCGTCGTGCTCGCGCTGGAACCAGCCACCACCGATCCCCAGCACCGCGCGACCCGCGCTGAGGTGGTCCAAGGTGGTCGCGAGCTTGGCCGTGAGTCCTGGCGGGCGGAACGTGTTGGCCGCCACGAGGAGGCCCAGCCGGACGTTGGTGGTCAGGACCGCGAGGGCCGCCAGCGTCGTCCAGCCTTCCATCTTGCCGTCCGTCGGATCACCCTCGTCGGCGAGCAGGTGATCGTCGATCCAGACCGAATCCCACCCCACGTGCTCGGCGGCCAGGCACGCGTGGCGCAGGTCCGGCCAGGTGGTCCGGTTGATCCAGAAGGCAGCGCCGAATCGCATCACAGGATGGTAGCCGCGACCACACCGGCGGGACGACATGTCGCACCCTGCGCTGCGGGCGGGGTTTCGAGGCGGTATGCTTGGCGACGATTCGACTGATTTGCACAGATTTGCGTAGATTTCTTGGGTGAACGACATGCCTCGCGAACGTCGCCAGGGTCGAACGGACCCGCAGTGGATCTCCCTCGGGGATGCCAGCCGCCTGCTGGGCGTGTCCACGGCCACGGTCCGGCGCTGGGCGGATGCCGGCCGGCTCAAGCCGTTCACGACCCCCGGAGGCCACCGTCGCTTCAGCCGCGCAACGCTGGAGGGGATGCTTCCCACAGAGCGGAGCCGACGGCCAGAGCTTGGCGCGGGACTCACGCCGGCGCGGCTGCGACAGGCCTACCGGCGCGATGCGGCACCGGTCACCCACCAGGTCGCATGGATCGCCACCCTGGCCGGCGACGACCGGCAGACGTTCCGCGATCTTGGACGCCGGCTTGCCTGGGAACTCGTCGCACACCTCGACGCGACGGACCGGGAATCGCGCCAGCACCATCTGGCGGAGGCCACGGCCATCGCCGCCGAGTACGGGAGGTTGGGCGCCGGCCTTGGCCTGCCGATGAGTGATGTGGTCGAGGGTTTCCTCGCATTTCGTCGACCGTTCCTGGCCGAGGTCGGGATCGCGGCGGCCCGGCGCGGCTTCGATGCAGCCGAGGTGGCCGATCTCCACGTTGATGCCGATCGCGCGCTGGATCGCCTGCTGGTGGCCACCATGTCCGGGCACAGTCTCCGAGTCGGCGCACGGATCGTGTCGCCGACACGGCCACGCGCGGACACGCCTCGTTGAGCGACGAGCTGGGCCCGCGGGTCTCCGCGTTCGTCGCCGCGGCCCCCGGAGTCGACGCCGTGACGCGGGTCCGCCTGCTCGAGGTCATGGCGCGCCTCGCGACCACCCCGGGGCGCGTCCTGGTGGCGACCTGCCACCGCGTGGAGCTGTTCGTCGGCGAGCCCGCCATCTCCCACGACGAGGTGGCGCCCCTGATCCGGAACGGGGCCGACCGACTCGAAGGACCCGACGCGGCGCGTCACCTCGTGGAGCTGGCCCTGGGTCTGCGTTCCGCGGTCCTCGCCGAGGACCAGATCCTGCACCAGGTCCGCCGCGCGGTCATCGACGCCCGTCGCAACGGTCCGCTGGGGGTGGACCTGGACCGTCTCGCGGACGTCGCGCTCCGGGCCGGCAGGGCCGGCCGATCATGGCGCCCCGCGTCACGGTCGGACCCGGCGGCATCGATGGGCAGGCTGGCGATCGATCGTGTCCGGTCCGCGCTCGGTTCGCTCCGGGGCGCCCGGATCCTCGTGGTGGGCGCCGGACCGATGGGACAGGATGCCGTTGCGGCGGCCACCGGGGCGGGGGCGATCGTTCGCATCGCTTCGGTGTCCACGGAACACGCCCGCGAAGTCGCCGATCTCCACGGCGCCACGCTCAGCCCGATCGACCCGGGCGAGGCCATGGCGAGCCTGGACGCCGTGGTCGTCGCACTGGCGGGACCCTGGCAGATCGCGACCGCGTCGCAGGATATCGTCGCCAGTCGGCCGATCGTGGTGGACCTGTCCATGCCGCCGTCACTCCCGGCCGGCCTCCCTGAACGGCTCGGAGACCGTCTCATCGACATCGACGGCCTGGCCGGTGGCACAGCTGAGACCGACCGGCAGGCGCGCTACCGGCGCCGCCTCGTCGCCCTCGCCGGACAGATGCTCGACGAGTACGTGAGCATGCAGGCGAGTCGCGCTCGGTCCGGGGCGGATCGTCTGGCCGAGCGGATCGAAGCGCAGCGGACCCGCCAACTCGAGGCGTGGTTGCGCGAGCGTCCGGATCTGGACCACGACGCTCGCCGCCTTCTCGACTCGGTGACCCGCGACCTTGCGGACCGCCTGTTCCGTGTGCCGCTCGAACGTCTCGCGCACGACCCCGACGGCCGGCGCCGGCGTGCCGCCGACGAGCTCTTCGGCTGATGACGATGGTCGCCCGTGGGGTGGTCCGCGTCGGGACCCGCGGCAGCACCCTTGCCCTGGTCCAGGCCGCGCTGGCGGCCGCCGCTCTCCGTGAAGCCGGGGCGACCGTCCAGGTCGAGACGATCGCGACCGATGGGGACCGGCGGACCCCGGACACGACGTGGGGTGATGGGGCCTTCGTCACCGCCATCGAGCAGGCGCTGCGCGACGGTCGGGTGGACGTCGCCGTTCACAGCGCCAAGGACCTCCCCGTAGACCAGGACCCGGGCCTCGCCATCGCCGCTTACCTGCCTCGGGCTCAGGTGGATGACGTCCTGGTCATGCCCGCGGGACATTCGGCCTCGGCGCTTGTCGACCTGCCAGCCGGCACACGGGTGGGGACGGACAGTCCGCGACGAACGGCGTTCCTCCGGGCCGCCCGACCAGACCTCGTCGTCCACCCGCTGCACGGCAACGTGGACACGCGCCTCCGGCGCCTGGATGCCGGGGAGACGGACGCCCTCGTGCTGGCAGCGGCGGGCCTGCGGCGCCTGGGTCGGGAGGACCGGATCTCCGCCGTGCTGCCGTTCGAGACGATCCCGCCGGCACCGGGACAGGGCGCCCTGGCCATGCAGGTCCGCGCTGACGATGGTGGCCTGCGCCGGATGCTCGCCACCCTGGATGACGGGAGCACGCGCCGCGCCGTGGAGGCAGAACGAGCGGTCCTCGCGGCCGCGGGCGGCGGCTGTCGCGCGTCGCTCGGCGCGCTGGGCACGATCGTCGACGGTCGGCTGCGGCTCCGCGTCGGGTATGCCACGACGGACGGACAAGTCGCCGCGCTCGCGTCGGCCGATGGCGACGCGACCTCGACCGTGGTCCGGGTGGCGCTGGAGCGCCTCGCGAAGCGGGCCATGGAGTCGGCGGCAGCGGTGGCCGACTCCGACCGACCGCGCGTCGTCGTCGCCCGCGTCCCGGAGCGTTCCGCCGCCCTGACCCTCGCCCTCATCGACCGTGGCTTCAGCCCGCTGGTGGTCCCGACGATCGACATCGAGACCGTCCACGGGTCCGCCCTGGATGGGGTGATGCAGCGACTGACCGCCGCCGCCTGGGTCGTCGTCACCAGCGTGGCCGCGGTGGAGGCCCTGATCACGGCCCCGGCTCGCGACGGCTTCGCCCTCGCTGCCGCCGGGAGCCGCTGGGCGGCGGTCGGCGCAACGACCGCCCAGGCCCTGCGCTCGGCCGGGGTGGTCGTCTCGTACCGCCCGGACCGGGAGACGGCGGTCGACCTCGGCGACACCCTGCCGGTCCTTCCCGGTGAGACCGTGTTGCTGGTGCGCGGCGATCTCGCGGACGACGACCTCCCGAGACGTCTCACGGGACGCGGGGCGGTGGTCCACTCGGCGGTCGTCTACCGCACCACGGAGGCCCCGGCCGGATCGCGCGACCTCTTGCGTGCGGCACTGACCGCCAGGCCGCGCGCCGTCGTCATGACCAGCCCGTCCACGGTCCGTGGCTGGCTGCAGCTGGCTCGGGACATCGGGGCGGAGGCGGAAGCCCGTGCCATCGACGTCGTCGCCATCGGGCCGACTTCGGCAGCGGCGGCTCGGGAGCACGACCTCCGAGTCGTCGCCCAGGCCGCGACCCCGCGTCCCGCCGACATCGCCGAGGCGGTGCGGTCATCGTTCCACGCCCCCGAGGAGACCAAATGACCGCATCACCAGCCGTGACCGGCCCCACGCCGCGGATCGAGACAGGGATGGAAGCCACATCGCGACCGCGGGACCGCGGTCGCCGCCTGCGCCGGACAGCGGCCCTCCGGTCGCTGGTCCGGGAGACCAGGCTGGACCCATCCATGCTC
Source organism: Chloroflexota bacterium (assembly GCA_040882345.1). Taxonomy (GTDB): domain Bacteria; phylum Chloroflexota; class Limnocylindria; order Limnocylindrales; family CSP1-4; genus SPCO01. The sequence goes on along the minus strand of JBBEBL010000179.1, from coordinate 10,473 downwards.
GTGGCGCCGCTCTTCATCCGCTCGGGCCACGCCGTGCGGGAGCCGATCGCCTCCATGCCCGGCGTCGTGCGCCTGTCCCCGGACGAGGCGGTCCGCGAGGTGGAGGCGCTGGCGGCCCTGGGTATCGGCGGTGCGCTGCTGTTCGGCGTGCCAGACGACAAGGACCCGGCGGGCTCGGGTGCTTGGGCCCGGGACGGCGTCGTGCAGGAGGCGTTGCGGCGTATCCGGGACCGAGCCCTGCCCATCGTGACCATCGCCGACACCTGTCTGTGCGAGTACACGGATCACGGCCATTGCGGCCCCCTCGGCCAGGGCGGGGTGGTGGACAACGACGCGGCGCTCGCGGCGCTCGCAAGCGCGGCGATCAGCCAGGCGGCCGCCGGTGCCGACATCGTGGCCCCATCCGCCATGATGGACGGACAGGTCGGCGCGATCCGGGACGCCCTTGACGAGGCAGGACACGGCGACACGGCGATCATGGCCTATGCGGCCAAGACCGCCTCCGCGTTCTACGGGCCGTTCCGGGAGGCCGCCGGCAGCACGCCGGCCTTCGGGGATCGCCGCGGCTACCAGATGGACCCGGCCAACGGCCGCGAGGCCCTGCGCGAACTCCGCCAGGACGTGGCGGAAGGCGCGGACATCCTGCTCATCAAGCCCGGCCTGCCGTGCCTGGATCACATCGTCGCGGCGCGCGCCGCCTTCGACCTGCCGGTCGCCGCGTACCAGGTGAGCGGCGAGTACGCGATGATCGCGGCGGCCGCCGAGCGCGGCTGGATCGATGGTCGCCGGGTCCTCCAGGAGAGCGTGACATCCATCGTCCGGGCGGGCGCGGACATCGTCATCACCTACGGTGCCGCCGACCTGGCGCGCTGGATCGCCGAGGAACGTGCGTCCGCGTCGACGGAGGTGACCGCGTGACCGCCGAAGGGCACCGCGCCGAGACCTTCGTCCAGGCCGTCGCGCTTGGGCTGGACCCTGTCTGGCGGCGTCGGTCCGACGAGGAACGGGCGCGCGACGCCACGGCGCTGATGCAGGCGGAGGCAGAGACCACCCGGACCGGCGTCCGGACCCTGGTCTACTCGTGCATCGGCCTGGAGCCCGGTGTGGATCTGCTCCTGTTGCGGCTGGCGCCGTCCTTCGAGGCCCTCGAGACGGCGGGCGCCCGGTCGGCTCGCAGCGGCCTGGGCGGGTGGCTCGCCGTCCGGCACAGCCTCCTCGGCCGGATCGCCGAGTCGCAGTACGTCACCAAGCCCACGGACCAGGAGCGGTCCGTCCTCGACGGCACCCCCAAGCGCTACCTGATCGTCTATCCCTTCACGAAGTCCGCCGACTGGTACCTCCTCAGCCGGGAGGCCCGCCAGGGCGTCATGAACGAGCACATGCGCGTCGGTCGCGGCTATCCCACGGTGCGCCAGTTGCTGGCGTACTCGTTCGGCCTGGACGACGGCGACTTCCTGGTCGCGTACGACACGGACGACCTCGCGGCTTTCGGGGAACTCGTACGTGAACTGCGCGGTACGGAGAGCCGGCGCTCCACGGTCAACGACCGACCCGTCCTCGTCGGGATCCGCCACGACCTCGGCGAGTGCATCGAGCTGCTCGGCGGCCCCCCATGGACCTCGTGACCGGAGCCGCTCCCGGCGATACGGATCAGGCAGGCATCCGGCGGCGAGCCCGCGACCTGTTCCCGGGCGGTGTCAACAGCCCGGTCCGGGCATTCGCCGCCGTGGGGCGTGAGCCGCTGATCCTCGCGTCAGGGTCCGGCGCGTGGGTCCGTGACGTCGATGGGCGTCGCTACCTCGATTACGTCGGTGGCTGGGGTCCGGCGATCCTGGGCCATGCCCACCCATCCGTCGTCGATGCGATCCGGGCGGCCGCGGTGCACGGGTTCGCGCTGGGCGCCACCGGCCCGCTGGAGGTGGGTCTCGCCGAGCGCATCAGGGCTCGCATGCCGTCCCTGGAGCGCCTCCGGTTCACCTCGTCGGGTACGGAGGCCGTCATGAGCGCCGTCCGCCTGGCTCGGGCCGCCACCGGTCGGGACCTCATCGTCAAGTTCGCCGGGGGCTACCACGGTCACAGCGATGGGCTCCTGGCGGAGGCCGGATCCGGCGTGGCCACCCTCGCCATCCCGGGGAGTGCCGGGGTCACCGCCGCGGCCGCCGCAGCCACGATCGTCCTGCCCTACAACGACCGGACCGCAGCCGCGTACGCCTTCGCCCAGCACGCCGGCCGGATCGCGGCGGTGATCGTGGAGCCGGTCGCGGCCAACGTCGGGGTCATCCGGCCGGAGGCAGGCTTCCTGGAGGACCTGCGTGCCCTGACCAGGAACGACGACGCCCTGCTCATCTTCGACGAGGTGATCACCGGCTTCCGCGTCGGGCCTGGCGGGGCGCAGGCACGGTTCGGGATACGGCCGGACCTCACCACGCTCGGCAAGATCATCGGCGGCGGGATGCCCATCGGAGCCTATGGCGGACGTGCCGACCTCATGCGGTTGATCGCTCCGGATGGACCCGTCTACCAGGCCGGGACGCTGTCCGGTCACGCCCTCTCGATGGCGGCGGGGATCGCCACGCTGGACCAGCTCGACGACGCCGCCTACCTCGCCCTCGAGGGGACCGGCGCCGACCTCGAAAGGGGCCTTCGCGCCGCGGCGACCCAGGCCGGGCGCGCGGTGGCCATCGAGCGGATCGGCTCGCTCCTGACGGTCTACTTCCGGGACGGTGTCCCGGTGGACGCCGCCGAGGCGTTGTCGTCAGACCGCGCGGCATACGCGAGGTTCTTCGGAACGATGCTGGACGACGGGATCCTGCTGCCGCCGTCGCCGTTCGAGGCCTGGTTCGTCTCCACGGCCCACCGCGAAACGGAAGTCGAGGCCACCGTCGCATCCGCGGCGCGGGCGTTCCGGACATGACCGACGAAGGGCGGCACGACCGGCTGATGCGTGCCCTGCGTCGTGAGCCGGTCGACGCCACCCCGGTCTGGTTCATGCGCCAGGCCGGTCGGTCCCTGCCGGAATACCGCCGGATCCGAGAGCGCGCCACGCTGGCCGACATCGTCGCGGACAGCGCGCTGTGCGCAGAAGTCAGCCTCCAGCCGGTGGACCGATTGGGCGTGGATGCGGCGATCGTGTTCGCCGATATCACCACTCCGCTCCCGGGCGTCGGCGTGGACGTCGAGATCGTGGAGGGAGTCGGTCCGGTCATCGAGCGACCCATCCGCGACCATGCCGATCTGAGGCGCCTGCGACCCTTCGCTGCCGACGCCTCCATCGGCTCGCTGCTGGAGGCCATCGCGATCCTGCGCCGGGAATCGCCGGTGCCCGTCATCGGCTTCGCCGGTGCGCCGTTCACGCTGGCGGCGTACCTCGTCGAGGGCCGCTCCCCGCGCGAGCTCGAGCGGACGAAGCGGCTGATGCATGGCGACCCGACGACGTGGGATGGGCTGATGACGCGGCTCGTGGACATGAGCCTCGCCTACCTTCGCGCCCAGGTGGTGGCCGGCGCCCAGGTCGTCCAGGTCTTCGATTCGTGGGTCGGCCAGCTGTCGCCGTTCGACTATCGCACGTACGTGCTTCCGCACATGGCCCGCCTGTTCGATGGTCTCACAGGGACCGGGGCACCCACGATCCACTTCGGGACAGGAACGGCGGGGCTGCTGGAGGTCATGGCGGAGGCCGGCGGCGACGCCATCGGCCTCGACTGGCGCGTGGACCTGGCCGATGCCTGGGCCCGGGTCGGTGAGCGCGCCGTCCAGGGAAACCTGGATCCGCAGGCCCTGCTGGGACCCTGGGAGTCCGCAGCGGAACAGGCTGGCTGGGTCATGACCCGCGCCGGGGGGCGCTCTGGCCATGTCTTCAACCTGGGTCACGGCGTCCTGCCGTCGACGGACCCGGACCATCTGCGGCGCCTGGTCGACCTCGTCCACGAGACGCCCGCGTGACCGGCGCGGAGCGGCTGGTGGCCGCATGCCGCGGTGAGCCGGTGGACGCCACGCCGGTCTGGTTCATGCGCCAGGCGGGCGGATCCATGCCGCGCTACCTGGAATTGCGGCGCACCCACGAGGTCATCGACATCGCGCGGAACCCCGACCTGTGTGCCGAGGTGACAGCCGGGGCGGCGAGCACGCTCGGAACGGACGGCGCGATCCTGTTCGCCGACGTGATGCTGCCGGTCCAGGCGATGGGTGTCGCGCTCACGCTGACCGCGGACGGCCCCATCCTGGATCGACCCATCCGATCCATGGACGATGTGCTGCGCCTCCGTCCCGTGGTCGTGGAGGCGGACCTCGGCTTCGTCGCGGAGGCGATCCGCCTGACCAGGGCCGCGCTGGGGGACCGCGCGGCCGTCATCGGCCTCGCGGGTGGCCCGTTCACGATCGCGGCCTACCTGATCGAGGGCGGACCCTCGCGCGACCGACTCGTCGCCCGCCGCCTGGCTCATGCGCGGCCGGATATCTGGGAGGCGCTCCTGGACCGGATCACGGACGTGACCGTGGATTACGTGTCCGCGCAGGCGCGAGCCGGAGCACAGGTCGTCCAGGTCTTCGATTCCTGGGCGGGTGCCCTGTCCGCCTTCGACTACGAACGGCTCGTCGCGCCGTGGTCCCGACGGATCCTGCGCGCCGTCCGGGCGGCCCATGTGCCGGTCATCCACTTCGCCGCATCCGGCGCGAACCTCATCCACGCCCTGGCCGTGGACGCGGACGTCGTGGGCATCGATGGCGCCCAGTCGCTGGGTACGGCCCGGCGAAGGCTGGGTCCGGTCCCCGTCCAGGGCAACCTGGACCCGGCCCGATTGGCAGCCCCATGGCCCGTGCTCGCGGACGCCGTGGACGCGGTCCTGGACGCCAACGCGGGTCGGATGGGTCACGTCTTCAACACCGGCCACGCCGTCCCGCTGGACACGTATCCAGCCACGATGGCCGCCGTCGTCCGCCACGTCCACGATCGGACCGCCGGCCAGGCGTCCGCCAAGGGAGTACCCGCATGACCGCACCGACGGCGCCTCGGGGCGTCCTGCTCATGACCTACGGGTCACCGGATTCGCTGGACGACGTGGAGCGGTACCTGACCGCCGTCCGCGGTGGCCGACGTCCCACGGATGAGCTCCTCGTCGAGTTCCGCCGTCGCTACGAGGTCATCGGCGGCTCGCCGCTCATCGAGCGAACCATGCAGCAGGCGGCGTCCCTGGAGGCGCGACTGGGCTCTGGCTGGTTCGCCGCGGCCGCGATGCGGTTCTCGGAGCCGTCCATCCAGGCGGGACTTCGGATGTTCGCCGGCCGTGGTGTCCGCGACGTCGTCGGGATCATCCTGTCACCGCAATACTCGCCGCTGCTGATGGGCGGCTACGAGCGGGATGTGGCCACCGCGAGGACGGCTATCGGCGATCAGGCGCCGATGGTCACGTTCGCCGACCCGTGGTATCGCGAGCCGGCGTTCATCGCCGCCCTGGGCCGCCGGATCCGCGGCGGCCTCGCGAGGTCGGGCGGGGTGGCCCGCGATGTGCCGGTCCTCCTGACGGCCCACAGCCTGCCGAAGGAGGTCGCCGAGCGAGAGCCGGCCTACCTGGCACAGCTATCGGAGACGGCCGACCTGGTCGCGGCGGCCGCCGGCCTGGCGCCCGGTCAGTGGACGTTCTGCTGGCAGAGCGCCGGCCATGAGCCCGGGGAGTGGATGAAGCCGGACTTCGCCGACCTCATGCCGGAGCTCGCGGCGGCCGGGCGCGAGCGGGTCCTGGTCGCTCCGGTCCAGTTCCTCGCGGACCATCTGGAGATCCTGTACGACGTGGAGATCGGCGCCCGCGAGCAGGCGGAGGAGGCCGGGCTGACGTTCGCCCGGATCGAGTCGCTCAACGACGATCCCGGCCTCATCGACGCCCTCGCGACGGTCGTACGACGGACCGCCGCGACGCTGCGCTCCTGACCGCCGGCGCTATCCTTCGGCAGATGCCGCCACCCGCCGCGCTTCCCCCGGCGGCCAGGGCCGCCATCCTCGCCTGGTACGCCCAGCGCGGCCGACCGCTCGCCTTCCGATCCACGGACGACCCGTATGCGATCCTCGTGTCGGAGGCGATGGCCCAGCAGACCCAGGCCGCGCGGGCGGCCGTGTTCTGGGAGCGGTTCATGGTCCGGTTCCCGACGGTCGGCGATCTTGCCGCGGCGTCGCCGGCGGACGTGCTCCGGGCGTGGGCCGGCCTTGGCTATGACCGGCGAGCACTGGCGCTGTGGCGCGCCGCCCGGGTCATCGTCGGCGAGCATCAGGGGCGCGTGCCGGACACGGTCGCGGCTCTCCACGCGTTGCCCGGCGTGGGGCCGTACACGGCGAGAGCCGTCGCGGCCCTTGCCTACGGCGTCCCGGTCGGTGCGGTGGACGTCAATGTCCGGCGGGTGCTGGGACGGATCGTGGCGGGCTCGGTAGATGCCCTCACGCCCGCGCAGACGCAGGTGCTGGCCGACCGCGTCGTCCCACCAGACGCGCCGGGGGCGTGGACGCACGCCCTCATGGACATCGGCGCGACGGTCTGCAAGCCGCGGACGCCGGACTGTGAACGGTGCCCTGCCGCGGCCTGGTGCCGGTCCGCGGATGAGCGCGGATCGAAGGTGGTCGCTCCGCCCCGAGCGAGGGCGGCGCGCGAGCCGGCCGCCCCGTTCACGACCACGAATCGATGGCTGCGCGGCCGGATCCTGGATCGGCTGCGGGCTCAACCGGATGGGGCCTGGGTGGCGCTGGACGGACCCATCGGCGTGCACCCCCGTGCGGCCGTGCGGCGCGCCGCCCGGCAGCTCGCCGGGGACGGCCTGATCGAGCTCGCGCCCGGCGCCGGCGTGGCGGTCCGCGCGCGGCTTCCGCTCGCCTGATACGCCGGCCCCGACCCGCTACGCTTGCAGTGATGCCAGCGATCCCCGTCCCGACCAGCCACGGCGCCGACCGGTCCGGCCGCACGCCGCTCCCGGCCGATGACCCGGCCATCTTCGCCATGGACCTCCGCGGCCTGCGTCGGCACTGGGCGGATCGGGCCGCGCTGCCCCCGATCGGCGCGGAGGCGATGACCGGGGCCGACCGGCGGGCGCAGGCCCTCGGCGTGACTGAAGACCGGCTGATGGAGCACGCGGGCACGGCCGTGGCCGCGGCTATCAGGGCTCTGGCCGTGGACACGGACCGCTGGGGGGCGGGACCCATCGTGATCCTGTGCGGTCCAGGCAACAATGGCGGTGACGGATTCGTCGCCCCGCGGCGACTCGCCCTCGCCGGGGCCCACGTGGTCGTGGCGGTCGTCGCCGGCGAGGCCAGGCCCGCCGGTCCCACGTCCGCGCGCAACTGGGACCGGATCGCCTCGGACGTCGGGATCGCCAAGGTCCACGCCCCGGTGGCCCGCGACGTCCACGTGTTCGGCCAGGGGATCGAGAAGGCGGCCGTGATCGTGGACGCGCTCCTCGGGACGGGAGTCCGCGGCGCTCTCCGAGAGCCCATCCGGTCTGCCGTGGAGCTCATCGTGCGAGCCCGCGCCACGGGGATCCCGGTCGTCGCCGTTGACACCCCCACCGCGGTGGATCTGACCAGCGGCGAACCGTCCGATCCGGCCGTCCGCGCCGACCTGACCGTGACCTTCCATCGACCCAAGGCGGGACTCCTGACCCGACGCGGGGCAGCGCATGCCGGCCGGGTGCTGGTCGCGCCGATCGGGATCCCCCCGGAGGCCGACCGTGGTTGAGCAGCGGGCCGAGCCTGGGTGGGGCCAGGTCATCGTCGTCGCCGCTGTCGTGGTCGTCGCGGTGCTCGGCGCGGCCGCCGGGACGAGCCTGCTGCCGACCGAGGTGCAGCGCCTCATCTTCCACGGCCCGGTCCTCATCGCGATCCTCGTGGTCGGGACCGCGTGGGTCCTGTGGCGGGTCTCCCGTGGGCGACCCGGCGCGTGATCCCCGCCCACGTTCCCCTCGACAAACGCCGGGACGATGTCGCACGCCTCGGGTCCGAGTCGTGGGACCTGGTCATCGTCGGCGGCGGCATCGTCGGCGCCGGGGCGCTCCTTGACGCCGCCTCTCGAGGGCTGCGGGTCGCCCTCGTGGAGCAGGAGGACATCGCCGCCGGGACGTCGTCACGCTCGTCCCGGTTGATCCACGGCGGCCTGCGCTACCTGGAGCAGTTCCACATCCCGCTGGTCCGTGAGGCTCTGGCGGAGCGCCGGCGACTGCTCCGCCTGGCACCCCACCTCGTGTCCCTGGAGCCTCTGCTGTTCCCCATCTACGGGATCCCGTACCTGTCCAAGGCGTTCTACGACGCCGGTCTCACGCTCTACGACATCCTCGGCGCCCGCCACGACGGCGGATGGCACCGCCGCCTGACCGCGCGTGACGCGCTGGCCATCGCCCCGTCGCTTCGACGCGAGGGCCTGCGGGGCGCGCTCCTGTATCACGACGGCATGGAGGACGACGCGCGGTTCACCCTGTCGGTCCTGCGCACGGCGCTTGCTTCCGACGCCGCGCCCGTCGCCGTCACGCGCGTCCGTGCCACCGGTCTGCAGACGGACCCGGGATCCGGCGTGCTGTTCGGTGTGCTGGCCCGGGACGAGCTGACGGGCACGGATCTGGAGATCCGGACACGCGCCGTCGTGGACGCCACCGGGGTCTGGGCCGCCGACGCCGACCATCCCTTCGCGAGCCCCGCCATGCGCATCCTGCCGAGCCGGGGAGCGCACCTCGTCGTCCCACGGTCCCGGATCCCGTCCACGGCGGGGATCACCATCCGCGTGCCGGGCAAGATCGTGTTCCTCGTGCCATGGCCGGACCACTGGCTCATCGGCACGACGGACGCGCCGTACGACGGTCCGGCGTCCCGCCCGGCCGCCGCGGGCTGGGAGGTGGACAAGCTCCTGGCCACGGTCAACGCCACGATGGACGTGCGCCTGACCCGGGACGATGTGGTCGGTACGTTCGCCGGCCTGCGGCCGCTCATCGCCCCGTCCGGGGGAAGCACCGTCAAGGCGTCGCGCGAGCACCGCGTCACGGCGGAGTCGAACGGCGTGGTGCGGATCGGCGGCGGCAAGTACACGACGTATCGGGTCATGGCCCGCGATGTGATCGACGCGGCCATCGGCCAGGCAGAGGCGAGGCGACGGCCGAGCGCGACCGCGGAGTGGCGGCTCATCGGCGCCGCCGAGCGCCCAGCCCTGGACCGCCTGGCCACGGAACTCGGCACGGTCCCGGGCCTGGCCGCCGCGCACCCGGATGCCGCGGCGCGTCTCGTCGCGCGGCACGGGACCCAGGCTCCCGCGGTCGTCGCGCTCGGCGGCGAGCTGGACCTGCTGCGGCCACTCGTCCCCGGGCGCCCGTTCCTGGAGGCGGAGGTCGCCTGGGGGGTCCGCCACGAGCTCGCGCTGTCCGTGGACGACATGCTGTCGCGTCGCCTTCGGCTCAGCCCGGAGCTCCCCGACCGGGGTGCCGCCATCGCGCCGCGAGTCGCGGAGATCATGGCCGGCGACCTCGGCTGGGGCGAGACCCGGCGCGCGCTGGAGGCCGACGCCTACGTCGCCAGCGCCACGCGCGAATTCGCGGTGGCGCCTCCGGACTGACGCCGCGTCATCGGCCCGTCATCGGAGGGCGGCACCCTGCGCGCATGCCCTCCATCGGTGACATCGCCAACGACATCGCGCGGACCCTGTACGAGGTCCGCATCCCGGTCGCCATCGCCTCCGTGGCCCTCGCGATCGCCCTGGCGGCTGCCGCCCATCGCCTGGGCTGGATCGCCGCGGCTCGGCGACACCCGGGCCGCAGTGCGGTCGCGCTGGTGGTCGCCCTGGCCATCGCGCTGCCGACCGGCTGGTACTTGGGTTCGCCGATCTTCATCCGGACGTCCCTCGTGGAGGACCTGCCGACGGTCTCGCCGGCCCCGGTCGCGTCGCCATCGCCTGACTCCACGGCCGCCCCTTCCGCTACAGGCGCTCCGACCGCGCCGTCGTCGCCGCCAACGCCGACGCCCTTCGTCCCCGCGACCGTGGCCAGCGGTGAGTTCGTCGGGACGGACGAGTTCCACTTCGGCAGCGGCACAGCCTCCATCGTGGAGATCGCTCCGGGGCGCTACCACCTGCGCCTGGACGACTTCAGCGTCCGCAACGGTCCCGACCTGTACGTCTACCTCTCCCCGGATCCCGACGGCTACGAGGACGCGGCCGTGGAGATCGGCGTCCTCAAGGCCACCGATGGGTCGTTCGGCTACGACCTCCCGGACGGGACGGATCCGGACCGCTACCGGAGCGCCCTCATCTGGTGCAAGCAGTTCAGCCACCTGTTCGCCGTGGCGACGTTCGACCGCTGAGCCTGAGCGGCCCGTCGTGACCGTCCGTCACGGTTGGCGGAAGGTCGAGCGGGGCTGGTCCCGGATCACGGCACCGACCGTCGGATCCGCCCATCAGCCCTGCACGGCCTTGACGAAACCGTGACTCGCAGTCACGGCCGGTCGTGCCGCCCGTCGTGCCG
>JBBEBL010000178.1:0-2820 GCA_040882345.1 Chloroflexota bacterium | reverse complement strand
TTCTCTCAGGTGGCGCTCAGACGGGACTCAGTCGTCGTTCAGGCATGCCTCCTACCGTCATGTAGATGAAGACCAGCACCCGGATCGTCATCGCGGCCGCTGGCGTGATCCTGCTGGCGGTCGCCATCGCCGCGACGCGGCAAGACGACGCCGACGACGCCGACGGCGCCGGACGATCGGGCGTCATCGTCCTCGAGGACATGCGCTTCGTCCCGAGCCGGCTCGACGCAAAGGTCGGCGTCCCCATGACGGTGCGCCTCACCAACAACGGGACAGAGCGTCACGACCTCAACTTCCCGTCGCTCCACATGCCGGGCCTGGAGGGAGTGGAGTCGATCCTGGAGCCCGGTGAGACCCGGACGATCACCCTGACATTCCCGGAACCCGGGACACATAACTTCATCTGCTCCCTGCCGGGCCACGCGGTCGCCGGGATGACCGGTGCGGTTTTCGTCACCCCATGAAGACCTCGTCCGGCGTCCCGGATCGGGCCGCGCTGGTCAGCCATGCCCGCCGACTCGATGGGCAGATCGGCGCGCTCGTCCACCTCCTTGCGGACGACCAACCGTTCGGATCGGTGGCGCAGCAGCTGTTGGCCGCTCGGGGATCCATCGACTCGTTGCTGGTCCGCCTGGTCGAGCACGAGCTACAGGACTGCCTGCCGCCGGATATCGATTGGCACGAAGTCGACGCCCTGCTCTGGACCGCCATCGGGCGATCGATCTCACCTGCCAGACGGCACCGCGGTCCACGGCCGAACCCTCTCCTACCGGACCCAGCGAAAGGACCCATCGCATGACTCGTCAGCACGACCGATCGCACGCCGCAAGGCGACCATCCAATGGCGCTTCGAGCAGGCGACCCGCCGCGGACGAGCGGCGCCCCGGAAGGCGACTGCGCATCGCCGCGTTCGCCGTGATCGCTCTTGGTGTGGGTGCGCTGGCGCTGTCGCTCGTTGTCGGTCGCCTCCTGCCGCCTGCCGCGACGGACGTGACCGCGGCGCAGGTCCACGCCAGCATGGGTGGGTTCGATCCAGCGACCCTGAGCGTCAAGGCCGGGGACACCTTGAAGGTCGAATTCAGCAGCATGGACACGCAGTTCCACAGCGATGGCGGTGGCTGGCACCAGTTCGCGATCGACGAGCTCGGGATCGACTGGAAGGTCGGCCCGGAGAGCAGCGAGGTGTTCGAGTTCACCGCTCCGACGACGCCCGGCACGTTCACCTTCTACTGCGACATCTGCTGCGGCGGCAAGGAGAATCCGACGATGCGGGGTGAGCTCACGGTGAGCGCATGATGTCGTCGGAGGGCGTCACGGTCGCTCGCCCCCGACTGCTCCTGCTGATCGTCGCCGGCGTCCTGACGGCGTCGGCCCTGGCCGTCTTCTTCACGAGCCCGAGCGCCGACGGCCACGCGACCCTGACCGACCTCAGCCTCCCGGTCATCCTCACCGCGGGATTCCTGGATGGTTTCAATCCCTGCGCATTCGGCGTCCTGATCTTGTTCGCCACCTTCGCTCTCGGCCTGGCTGCCCGCCAGTCGCTCGCGGCGGCCGGGCCGGGCGGGTCACCGGACACCCGGGCTGCCAGCCGCGCGGTGCTGGGCCTGGGGATCTTCTTCGTGCTTGGCGTCCTCGTGACGTACTTCCTGCTCGGGCTGGGGCTCCTGACCACCATCAGCTCCCTGGCGGACTTCGGGGCCAACCATCTACCGAGCAGGATCGCGGCTCTGATCGCCATCGGTCTGGGACTGTGGATGATCCGCGACATCCTGCTGCCGGGCGCATCGTGGAAGCTGGAGGCCCCGCATGCCATGCACGGTCGCATGCGCGACTGGGCCCGGACCAGTTCGCCCATCGCGCTGTTCGGCGGCGGGATCCTCATCGGCCTGTGCACCGTGCCGTGCAGTGGGGCGGTGTACCTGGGGGTCGTCGCGATGCTCGGCGCCAGCGGAACCATGACCGCCGGCCTTGGCGGCCTCGCCCTGTACAACGTGGCCTACATCACGCCGCTCGTGGCCTTGCTCGTGCTGGCCAGCCGGCCTCGCCTGATCCGAGTCATCAACCGCTGGCACCTGGAACATGCCGGCGGTACCAAGGTTGTCCTGGCGATGGTGACCTTGGCGCTCGGCTTCGCGATCCTGTTGACGGTCTGAGCCTGGCGCGGACGGCGCGACGGCCGGGTCCCGAGGTGCTGCCCGTCAGATGCAGCCGGTGGGTGTGCGCGGCGGGATGATGCCCGGCTGGCCGAGGGCCACGGGCAGTGGCCCCAGCGTGATCTTGCCGGTATCGATGGTCAGCACGCCCGCGGCGTCCACGCTGACCGAGAACCGGTCCATGCTGCGCGGCGCCGGGCCGTACTGGGCGCCGTCGGCCTTGATCCCCAGGCGGTCAAAGCGCGAGCCGTGGCACGGGCACTCCAGCCAGAAGTTCTTCTCGCAGGGGTTCGGCTTGCAGCCCAGGTGCGGGCAGCGCTGGTAGAGCGCCCGGACGTTGAGCGCCGTGCCGTCGCCGGTCGTGTCCTCGCCCGGCACGAAGCGCTGCTGGGCGGGGTCCACGAGCATCACGAAGGCGCGGGCGAAGGCGAAGTAGGCCGGGAACCCCTCGTCGATGGGCAGCGACGTGTTCTGGGTCTTGACGTCCTCGAGCGTGCCGATCGCGAGCTTGCTCCCGAAGCCGCCGGACAGGTTGGGCCAGATGAAGCCGATCGTCCCGGCGCTGATCTCCAGCAGCCACAATCCGACGCCGGTTCCCAGGGCGGTGCGCATCAGCTGGCGACGCGACAACCCCTGGACCTGCTGCTTGCGCAGCGACTTGATGGCC
>JBBEBL010000177.1:0-18573 GCA_040882345.1 Chloroflexota bacterium | reverse complement strand
GCTGGTCTCGGGGCCGCTGGTCCACGCGTCCGTGGTCCACGCGTCCGTGGTCCACGCGTCCGTGGTCCACGCGTCCGTGGTCCACGGATCGACCATCCGACCGATGGATGCGGCCCGGACGGTGCGGAAGGCCGGCGTGAGCCGCCATCCTGGACGCAGGGGCCGCTGATCGGTCGATAGGCGCGCCATGCGACGACGCAGCGCCCGGTCGGGGGCGCGCCGGACATCGATTGGTCCATAGATGGACCAGGTGGCCGGCGTGTACCAGGTGGCCGGCGTGTACCAGGTGGCCGGCGAGGCCTGCCAAGCCGCACCGACCAGCAGGGGCCTCGCGCCCCTGGTCGGCAGCATGGTCACCACGTTGACGGGCATCAAGTCAGGCCAGGAACGACGTGCGGAAGGCGTCGATGGCCTCGTCCAGGGCGGCGGCCAGTTCGTCCGTCAGGGCGTTGGTGGCGCCCAGCTCCTCCAGGATCTTGGGACGCTCCGTCTCCAGGAAGCGGTAGAACTGGGTCTCGAATTCCTTGACGCGCGGGGTCGGGACGTCGTCCAGCTTGCCGGTCGTCGCGGTGTACAGGATCGCCACCTGCTTCTCCACGGGGAGTGGCTGGTACTGCGGCTGCTTGACGATCTCGCTGAGCTTCTCGCCGCGGGTCAGCTGGTCGCGGGTGGCCTTGTCCAGGTCAGACGCGAACTGCGCGAAGGCGGCCAGCGCGCGGTACTGGGCGAGGTCCAGCTTGAGCGGGGCCGCGACCTTCTTCATCGCCTTGGTCTGGGCCGCAGAGCCCACGCGGGAGACGGAGATGCCGATGTTCAGCGCGGGCCGCTGGCCGGCGTTGAACAGGTCCGTCTCCAGGAAGATCTGGCCGTCCGTGATGGAGATGACGTTGGTGGGGATGTACGCGGACACGTCGCCGGCCTGCGTCTCGATGATCGGCAGGGCCGTCAGCGACCCGCCGCCGTTCTCATCGTTGAGCCGCGCGGCGCGCTCCAGGAGCCGGCTGTGCAGGTAGAAGACGTCACCCGGGTACGCCTCGCGGCCGGGCGGGCGGCGCAGCAGCAGGGCCATCTCGCGGTACGCCCAGGCGTGCTTGGACAGGTCGTCGTAGACGCACAGCGCGTCCTTGACGAGGCCCTGCCCGGCCACCTCGACGCCGTTCTCCATGACCTCCTCGCCCATGGCCACGCCGCTGTACGGGGCGAGGTACTGGAGCGGGGCGGGGTCATCCGCGCCGGCGACCACGACGATGGTGTGGTCCATGGCGCCGTACTGCTCCAGGATCGCGACGGTGTTCGCGACCGTTGACAGCTTCTGGCCGATGGCCACGTAGATGCAGACGAGGCCCTTGCCCTTCTGGTTGATGATCGCGTCGATGGCGATGGCCGTCTTGCCGGTCTGGCGGTCGCCGATGATCAGCTCGCGCTGGCCGCGGCCGATCGGGATCAGCGCGTCGATCGCCTTGATGCCGGTCTGGACCGGCGTGTCCACGGACTTGCGCACGATGACGCCGGGGGCGATGCGCTCCACGGGGCGGTGGGCGGTCGCGGCGATGGGGCCCTTGTCGTCCAACGGGCGGCCCAGGGGGTCAACGACCCGTCCCAGCAGGGCGGCGCCAACGGGGACCTCGACGACGCGGCCCGTGGTCTTGACCGTGTCGCCTTCCTTGATGGCGTCGGCGTTGCCCAGGATGACCGCGCCGACCGTCTCCTCGAGCAGGTTCAGGGCCAGGCCCATCACCCCGTTCGGGAACTCCAGCATCTCCGACGCGAGCGCGCCGTCGAGGCCGTAGATCTGGGCGATGCCGTCACCGACTTCGACGACGGTGCCGACGCTGCGCGTCTCGACGCCGGTATCGAACGAATCGATGGCGGACTTGATGATGCTGGTGATCTCGTCGGAACGGATGGCCATGCGTTGGGATCTCCTAGAGGGCGCCCGAGATGAGCTGGTTCCGGAGTCGCTCCAGGCGACCTCGGACGCTCCCATCGATCAGGCGGTCGCCGACGCGCACGACGAGGCCACCCAGCAAACTGGGATCGACCTGGACATCGAGGGCGATGCGACCGCCGGTGGACTGCTCCAGCCGCTGGGTCAGCGCGCGGACCTCGTCCGGCGTGAGCTCGCTGGCGCTCGTGGCGGTGGCGTGGGTGATGCCCTGCCGGCGGTCGTCGAGTCGGCGGAACTCCGCGGCGACCCGCGGGAGCTCCTCGATGCGGCCACGGCGGAGCAGCAGTTGGACGAGGTTCTGGGCCTGGTCGGAGGCGATGCCCTTGAGCAGGGCCGCCACGGCGACGGATCGCTGGTCGAAGGGGATGGACGGGTTGGCGAGCGCGCGGAGCGCCCGCTCGTCGCCGACGACAGACGCGGCCGCCTCCAGCTCCGTGCGCCAACGCTCCACGGTGCCATCGCGCAGGCCGACCTCGAAGGCCGCCTCCGCGTAGCGCCGCGCGCCCGAGTCCCGTCGTGCCATCAGTTCTGCGTCCCGTCGCCAGCGGGGTTCGTGGTCGCGAGGAAGTCCGTGACGAGACGCCGCTGCCGGTCGTCCGACATGGTCTCGCCAACCACCCGACCCGCCGCGAGGAGCGCCAGGTCGGCGACCTCACCGCGCAGGTCCGCGATGGCGCGTGTCTTCTCCGCCTCGATCTCCGCGGTCGCCCGGACGCGCATGCGCTCCAGCTCCTCGCGGGTGGCGGCGATGTCCGTGTCCCGGCTTTCCTGGGCGACCTTCTGGGCCCGGGCAAGGATGTCGTTCGCCTCGCGGCGCGCCTCGGCCAGGGTGGCCACGCGCTCAGCCTCCGCGCTCTCGCGATCGCGGCGAGCCTGCTCGGCGTCCTTCAGCCCTTGCTCTATGGCGGCCTTGCGGTCATCCAGCGAGCGGGCCAGCGGCTTGAACGCGAACGTCCAGACGAGCGCCAGGAAGACGGTCAGGTTGAGGGCGCTGACGATGACCCAGAACAGGTTGATCGTCAGGCCCGCCTGCTCACCCTCTTCCGCGGTGAGGGCCAGGACCTCGCCGGCCGCACCGGCGGCGACGGCCAGGATGTCCATGGACTACGCGCCGCCGCCGAGGAAGATCGCCAGCAGGCCGACGACGACCGCGAGGACGCCGAGGCCCTCCGCGAACGCCGCGAGGATGATCGCGAGGCCGCGGATCTGGCCGGCCGCATCCGGGTTGCGCCCGATGGCGCTCGCCGACATGCCGCCCAGGATGCCGATGCCGATGCCCGGGCCAAGGACGCCGAGAGCGGCAAGGCCTGCGCCGATGTTCTCCATTCGAGATGTTCCTCCTACTCCCCGGGGTGGTGCCCCGAGATCATTGGGACCGTGGTTGGTGGATCAGTGGGCTGGGTCGGTCGGTTCAGTGGGCCGGCGCCGCGACCTGGTCCATCGTGTCTGGACCGACGGGCGTGGCGACGGGCTCCTCCTGGTGCGCCTCGTGCTCCTCGTGATGGCCCTCGATCGCGGCGAGGATGAACATGAGCGTGAGGACGCTGAAGATGAGGGCCTGGACCAGGTTGAGCATCACCTCGAGGCCCACGAGGGCGACGGGGATGATGGCGATGGTCAGGGCGAAGATGACGCCGAGGGCGACTTCCCCACCGTAGATGTTGCCGAAGAGTCGCATACTCAGGGTGAGCGGCTTGACGAACTCGAGCAGGAGTTCGATGAGGCCGACGAACATCGCGATGACGCCCGCACCCACACCGTTGCGGAACTCCCCGACCGGGAAGAACTTGGACAGGTAGCCGCGGATACCCAGGGCACGGATGCCCTCGATATGGAACAGGGCGAAGGACACGAGGGCCATGCCGATGGTCGTGTTCACGTCGCTCGTTGGGGCGCGGAACTCGTGGATCCGCCCCACGAACGGCAGGAGACCGCTCCAGTTCATGGTCACGATGAGCAGGAACAGGCCCACGAACAGCGGGACGTACTTCTTGGCCGCCGGGCCGCCAAGGGACGTGGCGAAGTCGGACAGGCCCTCGTAGATGGCTTCCACGACGTTCTGGGCCGTGCCCGGGATGGTCGTCAGGCGGCGCGAGATGGAGATCAGGACGACGAGGAGGATCGCCATGACGATCCACATCGTGAGGATGGACGAGGTGATGCTGGGGTGGAACTGGATGATCGGCAGGCCCTCCGGCGCGTTGGCCGGATCCAGGTCCAGGACGACGTACGGCTGCGGGAACTCCAGGCTGCCCTCGATGAAGCAGGCCGGGTAGGCGCACGCGTCACCCAGCGATCCGCCGCGCGGGAACGGAGCCACGAACATCACGGCCAGGACGTTCAGCGCCAGGATCGCGCCGAGGAACAGGAGCCAGTTCCGCCTGCGGTTACCCCCTGCGGTCGCGGTCTCAGCGGTCGCAGCGGTCGCGGTCTCAGCGGTCGCAGCGGTCGCGGTCTCAGCGGTCGCGGTCTCAGCGGTCGCTTGTTGCTCGCTCGACACGGTCGCTCCACACACAGGAGCGCGGCCTTTCGCCGCGCTCGTTCCCTTCGGGGCCGGCGGCGTCTCGCCTCACCGGCCGGTCGTCATTCGATCGTCGCCAGGAAGCGTCCGACCAGTTTGTAGATCCCGTAGGCCCCCGTTCCCGCACCGGCGAGGAAGCCGCTGATCGCGAAGAGCGGAAGGGTCCCGAGTCGCCCATCCAGCCAGTAGCCGGCAAGCACCCCCAGTAGGGTCGTCACCAGGAGGGTGACACCGATCTCCGTGAACAGGACCAGGTAGCCAAGACCCGGTCCGGACTCGCTCATGGGCGACCCCCTCGAGGCGGCCGTAGTGTAGCAGAGGCGTATCGGGACTCGCCAACGTGGGGTCGATGGTGGGGTCGCTTGTTGGAGCGGGGACGAGGGCGGTGCGGGGCGGCTCGGGGGGCGGGGGCGGTGGCGGTGGACGCCAGGGAGGCATCCCTCGCGCGGGGCGCTGCTTCGCGGGGCGCTCCTTCGCCGACGTTCCTTCGCCGACGTTCCTTCGCCGGCGTTCACCGTGGACGAAGCGCGTGGAGGTGGTCGGCCACACGGCGCCCACGACCGCACCTGCCCTCGCTGTGAGTGAACGTTGGCGGGGCGAAGCGCGCCGGAGCCGGGTCGACGGGTCACGCGCCACCTGGATGTTCGCCTGCGGCGAAGGCGGTGCGGCGTAGCGGGCATGATCCCGCTTGGAGTGGGTGATGGAGGCCGCTTCGACACGTCAGGGTTCACAGCCGGTGAAGGCTCGCGTTGGCGCGGCCCGGCGAAGCGCCGCGGTTCGTTGACGGTGAAGGACAGCGGCCCAGGGCCGGCGCGAGCCACCGGCCGATGGGTCAGCTATGGCTCCGGGGTCGGGTCCGGTGTCGGCGTGGGTATCGGGTCCGGGTCTGGTGTCGGCGCAGGGGTCGGGGTCGGGTCCGGGGTCGGGGTCGGGGTCGGGGTTGGGGTCAACGTGGGGATCGGCGTGGGGGTCGGCCCCGGTGTCGGTGTCGAGGTCGGAGCCGGTGACGCGGACGGTGACCCTGTCGGGGCGGTGGTCGGTCCCCTGGTCGGGACGGTCGTCGGTCTGGTCGTCGGTCCGGGGCCGGTGTTCGCGGTCGCGGTCGACGACGCGGTGAGCGCCGGCTGGAGCGACCCGATGGGTGGCCCGCTCGGTGCGACCGGTGGGATCGTTTCGGCGACCGTCGGGTCTCCCGACGCCCCCGACGAGCGGGACGGCGACCCCGAGTGATCGGGCATCCCCGTCGCCCCAAGTACACCTCCATCGCCCTCGCCGGTCGGCAGAACGGCCATCGCCACCATCAGCACCGCCGCCAGCCCGAGCATGGCGATCGCGCTGTCGCGCCACAGCATGGTCCGCTTGCCACGCTCATCACGCACGCCGGAGCGTTCCGCAACCGCGTCCGCCGCGCCCACGACGACGATCCGCGACGGCACGGCCGCGATGGGCCGGGTTGAGACCCCGCGTCCGTGGTCCATGTCCGCGACCGCCAGGGCGTCCGCCTCCTCCCGCAGGCGGGCTGCCGCCCGCTCCGCGCGGGTCACCGTAGAGCCGCCCGTCAGTCGGCGGATGAGGTACATCGCGATGGACGCGTCCAGCATCGCCCCGAGCGCCGCGAGCGGCCCGCGCGGGTGCGCCTCATCGGCCCGGCCGACGCGCCCGAGCGCGATGACCCCGACGACGATCACGGTGATCGCGATGACTGCGAGGACGATGAGTTCCGTCGGCATGAGCCCGGATGCTAGCACTCGGCCACTGGCGCCCAGCCGCTGGCGACCCATGGCGACGCACGGTAGCTCAGTACGGTTCACGCTGGCCGGTTGGCGACGTTGAGGGCGCGTCGCTATCGTTGGTGACGCCCGGCAAGTGCTCGACCTGCACGGTGCCTGTATCCATCTCGACTGGCAAGGGGAGGCGCTCCCGCGGTGGCGGATCACGATCACGATCACGATCACGACGATCATGACCACCGCGGTGGCGTGATCGGCTTCGTCCAGTCACTGTTCATGCCCCACAGCCACGACGTGGCTGACCAGATCGACACGGCCCTCGAATCGAGCGCCAAAGGCATCCGGGCGACGAAGATCAGCCTCGTCATCTTGGCAGCCACCGCCATCATCCAGCTCGGTCTCGTGTACGTCACGAACTCGGTCGCCCTGCTCGCCGACACGATCCACAACTTCGGTGACGCCCTGACCTCCATCCCGCTCTGGATGGCGTTCGTCATCGGGCGCCGGTCGGCGGATCGCCGCTTCACGTTCGGCTACCGACGGGCCGAGGATCTGGCGGGCCTGTTCATCGTGGTCATGATCGGCCTGTCGGCGATCTGGGTGTTCCTTGAGTCGATCGGGCGCCTGGTCAGCCCGGTCGAGATCTCCTACCTGCCGGTCGTCATCGCCGCCGGGATCGTCGGGTTCGCCGGGAACGAGGCGATCGCCCTGTATCGGATCCGGGTTGGTCGGGAGATCCAGTCAGCCGCGCTCATCGCGGATGGCTACCACGCCCGGACCGACGGATTCACCTCGCTCGGTGTCGTCATCGGCGGGATCGGCGTCGCCCTGGGCTTCCCGCAGGCCGACCCGATCATCGGACTCATCATCGCGGGCATGATCGTGGTCATCCTGGTCGGGGCGACCAGGCAGGTATCCAGCCGGCTGATGGACGCCGTGGACCCGTCGATCGTCGACGACATCGAGCGTGTCGCGTCGCGCGTCGCCGGAGTCCAGGCCATCGACGGCGTCCGTGTTCGCTGGATCGGCCATCGACTGGAGGCCAGTCTGCACGCCGCGGTGGACTGCGAGGCAACGGTATCGACCGGTCACTCCATCGCCGAGGCGGTCCGTCACGATCTGTTGCACGACATCCGTGGGCTCGACACCGTCCTCGTCCATGTCGATCCATGTGGCCATGACGGGATCGACCCGCATGCCGCGACCGCCCATCACGCCGCGGCCGGCGAGCGTTCGGTACGGAAGGATCCGTAGCTCCTGACCCGTCCGGATCCTCAGGGCGCGGCGACCTCCTGAGCTTCGGCGACCTCGCAGATCCCGGCATCCACCGGCGTCGCGGCGGACGCGGCGCGCTCAGCATCCAGCGCCGCCTTCACCTCAGGAAAGGCGTCCGACAGGCAGCACGAGCAGGACTCGTACCAGAGCCGCATACCTTCGTCGATCACGGGCAGCCCCATCGCCGGGGGAACGCTGATCGCCTCGTGGGCCTGCTCGGCCTTGCCCGCGTACACGTCGGGCTCCTCGCGGAAGGCCCGCAGGCACCCGCTGCGGCAGAAGGCGTAGGTGCGTCCCTCGACGTCCATCGTCAGGCCGTCGGCCTCGGCCCGGGCAACGTCCACGGTCATCCCGCAGACCGGGTCGAGCACACGCTCAGGTCGGTTTCCAGTCACGATCTCATCCTCTCGGGCGGCGGTATCGATACTCCCGAGGGGTATGGTACGCGGACATCGCCCGGCGTGCCTGGCAGAACGCGGACGGGCATGCGCCCCGGTTCACGGCTCCGTCTCGTAGGCCTCCGCCTCAAGTTCCTCCGGGCGCCTGAACGCGCCGCGCGTGGGGCCGAACAGGATGAGCCCGGAGACCACGAACACGCCCAGGAAGGCATACAGCTGGCTGACCTCCGAGAGGACGAGAGCGATGAGGCCCAGCACGCCACAGATCGCGTAGATGACGAGGACCGTGTCCCGGTGCGAGAGCCCCAGGTCCAGGAGCCGGTGATGGATGTGCCGGCGGTCTGGACTGAACGGTGAGCTGCCGTCCATCACGCGCCGGACGATGATCCAGAACGTGTCGATGATGGGGACGCCCAGGACCAGCAACGCGACGGCGACCTTGGCCGATCCAAGGATGGACAGCACCGCCAGCGTGTAGCCCACGAACTGGACGCCGCTGGTGCCGGAGAAGATCGTGGCCGGGTGGAAGTTCCAGCGCAGGAACCCGGCCAACGCCCCGGCAAGGGCGAAGCACAGCACGGCGATGAGCGGCTGGCTGACCTGCGTGGTGAGGCTGATGACGCCCAGCGTCACCGCGGCGATGAGGGCGATCCCCGTGGACAACCCGTCCAGCCCGTCGATCCAGTTGATGCTGTTCATCATGCCCACGATCCAGAAGACCGTGAACCCGACGGAGAATGGCTCGCTGAACCGGATCACGCCGGCCCCGAACGGGTTTGCGATGACGTCCACGCCGATACCGAGCAGGATCGCGACCCCGGCGAGGCCCAGCTGGCCCGCCAGCTGCCAGCGGGCACGGAGGTTGAGAAGGTCGTCGATCGCGCCCACGGCCGCGGCCACGGCCCCGCCGAGGAACAGGGCGATCATGTCCATGTCCGCGATGGTCAGGACCTCCGGCACCCAGCCGGCTCGCTCGTTGAGGATGACGAACCCGGCGCCCACGATCACGAACGCGGCCCCGATGGCCACGCCGCCGGCACGCGGCACGGGTGTCGTGTTGACGCGGCGGGCGTCCGGCCGATCCACGATGCCCAGGCGCAGGACGACCCGCCGGACGAGTGGCGTGACGACGAGGGCGATGAGCGCCGCGGCGATGAAGACGACGAGGATCGGAACGAAGCTCCGGTCCGCGTTCTCGATGAACGTCACGGCACGTGGGGGGTCACGCGGCGGTGAGGCTCGGGGTCAGGCCGGGGACCGGGAAGCGCGCGACGATGTCCGCCACCTCGCCGGCGATTCGACGCTGGGTGGCCTCGTCGTCGCGGGAGCGGATGGCCTCCACGATGATGCGGCCGATGGCGCGCATCTCGTCCTCCCCGAACCCGCGGGACGTGGTGGCCGGCGTGCCCAGGCGGATGCCACTGGCCGTGTTGGGCGGGTGCTGGTCGAACGGGATGCCGTTCTTGTTGACGGTGATGCCGATCTCGTCGAGGAGGTGTTCCGCCTCCTTGCCGGTGACCCCGAGCGGCGTCACATCCACGAGCATCAAATGGTTGTCCGTCCCACCGGAGACGACCCGCGCCCCCTGGTCCGCCAGCGTGGCCGCGAGGACCTGCGCGTTGGCCACGGTCCGGCGCTGGGCCTCGCGGAAGTCCTCCTCCGCGGCCAGCTTGAAGGCGACGGCCTTGCCGGCGATGACCTGCATCAGCGGCCCGCCCTGGACGCCCGGGAAGACGGTCTTGTCCACGGCCGCACCCAGCGAGCCCTTGAGCGCGGGGAAGTCGGCCGGATCCAGCATCGGGGGGAGTTCCGAACGGGAGAAGATGAGGCCGCCGCGCGGACCGCGCAGGGTCTTGTGGGTGGTGGTCGTGACGATGTCGGCGTGCGGGAAGGGGCTCGGGTGGACGCCGGCTGCCACCAGGCCCGCGACGTGGGCCATGTCCACGAACAGGATCGCCCCCACGCTGTGGGCGATATCCGCCATCCGCTGGAAGTCCCAAATGCGCGGATAGGCACTCGCCCCGCCCACGATGAGCTTGGGGCGGATCTCCCGGGCCTGCGCCTCCATCGCGTCGTAGTCGATGGTCTCCGTGTCCTGGCGGACGCCGTAGGCGTGGACCTCGTACAGCTTGCCGCTGAAGTTGAGGGCCATGCCGTGGGTCAGGTGCCCGCCGTGGGCCAGGTTCATGCCCAGGATCCGGTCGCCGGGGCGCAGGACGGTGAAGTAGGCCACCATGTTGGCCTGAGCGCCGCTGTGCGGCTGGACGTTGACGTGCTCGGCGCCGGGAAACAGGGCCAGAGCCCGCTCCTGTGCCAGCCGTTCCGCGACGTCGACGAACTCGCAGCCGCCGTAATAGCGCTTGCCGGGCAGCCCTTCCGCGTACTTGTTGGTCAGCCAGCTGCCCTGCGCCTCCATGACCGCGGCGGACACGTAATTCTCGCTGGCGATGAGCTCGATCTTCTCGTGCTGGCGGCGATGCTCCCCCTGCATGGCCTCCCACAGGACGGGGTCCACCTCCGCGATCGACTCCATCGCCAGGCCGGGCGCCTGTCCGCGTGCATCCGAGATCGTCATGGCCGCCGACTCCTTCATCGTCCGACGCGCGCCCCTGGGGCTGGCGACTCCCTCCCCGTCGCCGGCACGCTCGCGGGCTATCTTCCCACGGCGCCGAGGTCGTGCGCGACGCCGGCGGCGTCCAGGATGGCGACCACGCGATCCAGTGGCAGCGCCCCCACCCGCAGGACGATGGGCAGCTCCCCCGTGCAGTCCACGACCGTCGAGGCCGGACCGCCGTGCGCGGGTCCACCGTCCAGGATGAGGTCCACGGCATCGCCGAGCTGCTCCACGATCCCCGCCGCATCCGCCGCCTCCGCCACACCGGAGACGTTGGCCGAGGTGACCGGCAGCGGCCCGACGGCACGGGCCAGGGTCCGTGGCGCGTCGTGTGCGGGGGCGCGCAGCCCGATCGTGGCCGCGCCGCCCGTGAGCACGGTCGGGAGCGGGACGTCCGGTCGCTGAGGCACGACGACCGTCAACCCGCCGGGCCAGCCGGCATCGGCGAGGGCACGGGCGGCCGGGGTCATGACGCCGATCTCGTCTGCCTGGGCCGCGTCGTCCAGGAGCATCATGACCCCCTTGTCCGGAGGCCGGCGTTTGGCGGCGAACAGGCGCTCTATGCCGCCCGGCGTCGCGAGGGCCGCGGCGATCCCGTAGACCGTGTCCGTCGGCAGGGCGACGATGCCACCGGCACGCAGCACGTCCACCGCCAGGGCTCGCCCGACCTCGTCGTCCGGGACCACGCGGGCACTCATGCGGGCGCTCCGGCGGACCCGTGCGCGAGCGCCTCCTCCGCCAGCCGGCGCGAGGCGGCCATCGCGTCCGCGGGCGAGACGAGCACGAGCTGCTCGATCAGCGTCGCAACGCCCTCGTCGGACACCGGCGGGGCCACGTATCGGGCGACCGCCCGGACGGCGGCCGGAGCCGATGGCATGGCCGCCCCGTGGCCCACCTCGGCGAGCATCTCCAGGTCATTCCACTGGTCGCCGATCGCGAGCGTGGCCGTCAGCGGGACACGCAAGCGACGGGCAAGCCAGCGGACCGCCCGGCCCTTGGACACGCCGGGTGCCACGAACTCCAGGAACCGCGGGTGCGAGATGGTCACGTCGGCCGTGCCCAGGAAGTGGGCGCGGGCCAGTGACGCGATCTCGGACGGAATGGGGGGCTCGCCGACGGCCAGGACCTTCGTGACCGGATGACGGACGGCCGCCACGAGGTCCTGCACGAGTTCCGCCTGCGCCCCCATGAACTGCGAGTAGTCGTCCGCCCGCGGGTCGTCCGCCCGGAGGATGAACCGCTCCAGATGGTTGACGTGCGGGTCCATGCCGTGGGCTCGCGTCCAGAGGATGATCTCGCGGGCGGCATCCGCCGGGAGCGGCGTGTGCATCAGGAGCTTGCCCAGGCGCGCTGAGCCGTCGGCCGGCATGGCGCGGATGAGGCCGCCCTGGTAGCCGACGACCGGCCCGGTCAGGCCCAGCTCCCGTGCGAACCGGAGGGCGGACGAGACCATCCGACCGGTGACCAGGGAGACGGCGACATCGCGCTCCATCGCCGCCGTCACCGCCCGCCGAGTCCGTGGGCCGATCTCCAGGCCGTCGTCGATGATGGTCCCGTCGATGTCGAGGGCGATGAGCCGGATGGGGAACGCGGGCGCGCTCACGACGCGCGGACCACGGCCACGCGCGGCAGACCGCCCAGATCCCGCTCCACGTTGCACGCCCAGCCGCCCGGGCTATCCGCGAGCAGGGCGAGGACGTCCGCCTCCTGGTCCGCGCCGATCTCCAGCATGGCCACCCCGTCCCGGGCCAGCGCGGCAGGCAGCCGCTCCACGAGACGGGTGATCATGGCCAGGCCGTCCGGGCCGCCATCCAGGGCGAGTACCGGCTCGAAGCTCGTCGCCACCGGGAGCCCGGCCATGGCACCGGAGCGGACATACGGCAGGTTCGCGAGCACGACGTCCCACGCGGTCGTGCCCGGTGGCAGGAGATCGCCACCCACGAACCGCAGACGGTCACCCACCGCGTGGCCCACCGCGTTGTCGCGAGCCAGGTCAAGCGCCTCCGGACAGATGTCCGTGGCGACGATGGAGACCTCGTCCGGCGCGACGCGCCGGGATCGCAGCGCGGCGGCCAGGGCGATCGCGATGGCGCCGCTGCCGGTGCCCACGTCCACCACCTGGACCGGCGACCGACCGCCGCCGGTCAGGCGTCGCATCACCTCGCGGAGCGCGAGGTCCACCAGCAGCTCCGTTTCCGGACGCGGGATGAGCGCGCGGCGATCGACTGCGAACGCGAGGCCGTGGAACTCCTTGATACCCCGGATGTAGGCGACGGGCTCACCCGCGGCGCGGCGCTCCAGGTACTCGTCGTAGGCTGCGGTCGGACCCGTCCCCACCGGGGCGTCGGCGTGGGCCAGGATCGCCGTCCGGTCCACGTGGTTGGCGTGGGCGAGCAGGAGTTCGGCATCCAGTCGAGGCGTCTCGCTGCCGGCATCACGGAGTCGAGCGATCCCGGCCTCAAGGAGCTCGCGGGTGGTCGCCATCACCTGGTCGCCATCACCTACAGGCGGATGGTCACGGCGAGGTCGCCGTCCTTGCGCAGCACCTCCGCGCTGGTCGTGCCGCGCCAACGGTGGAAGAGCAGGTCAACAGACGCCTCGCCGATCCGGAGGTCCGTCAATGTGACCTTGGTCAGCCAGTCCGGCAGGTGCGGGTGCGACAACTCCAGTTCGCGCCCGGCGGCGTGCGCACGCAGGCCCAGCATCGCCTCCAGGAACAGGAAGGATGAGCCGGCCGACCATGCCTGCGGGGAGCACGCGACCGGGTATGGCACCGGCGCTGGCGATTCCGCGCTGTCGAAGCCGCAGAACAGCTCGGGGAGCCGATGGTCAGGGAAGCGCTGCGCCGCGTCCAACATCTGGCCCGCGAGACGGTTGGAGGCCTCATGGAAGCCGTAGCGCTTCAGGCCGGCGGCGATGATCGCCGTGTCGTGCGGCCAGACGGAGCCCGTGTGGTAGCCGATGGGGTTGTAGCCGGGCTGGCCGCTCGCGTACGTCCGGACGCCCCAGCCGGAGAACATGTCCGGGCGGAGCAGCCGGTCGATGACGTCCCGGGCGCGGTCCGGGCTGACGATCCCGGTCCACAGGCCGTGCCCGGGGTTGGACGCGATGGCGTCCGCGGGTCGCTTCTGGCCGTCCAGGGCCATCGCGTAGTAATGCTGGTCGTCCACCCAGAACGCGGCCTCGAACCGCGCGCGGAGGGTCTCGGCGTCCGATTCGAGCCGGGTCGCCAGCGCTTCATCGCCGCGGATCCGGGCGAGCCCTGCCATCCGACGCTTCGCGTCGTACACGTAGCCCTGGACTTCCACCAGGGCGATGGGGCCGACCACCTCCCGCCCGGAGCGGTCGCGGATGGCGTCGCTGGAGTCCTTCCAGCCCTGGTTGAGGAGGCCGCGCTCAGAGTGGCGCTGGTACTCCACGAAGCCATCGCCATCCATGTCGCCGTGCCGGTCGATCCAGTCGAGCGCCGCGAGGGCATTGGGCCACAGACGATCCACGAGGGCGCGATCGCCGGTCCAGTCGAACGTGGCGCCCAGCAGGATGAGCCAGAGGGGCGTCGAGTCCACCGAGCCGTAGTACGGCGTGTGCGGCAGCTCCCCCGCTCCCGCCATCTCACCGGTCCGCAGTTCGTGCAGGATCTTCCCTGGCTCCGCGTCGCGCCATGGGTCCGTCTCCGTGGCCTGGTAGGCGGCGAGGACGGTCAGCGTCTCGACGGCCAGCCGCGGGTGCGCCGCGAGCGACTGGATAGCGGTGATGATGGCGTCGCGCCCGAAGAGCGTGACGAACCACGGCACGCCCGCGGCCACGTAACGCTGACCCGGGCCGGGGCCATCGTTCATGAGCAGTCGGAGGTCGCTGACGGAGCGCTTGATCACCAGGTTGAACAGCTCGTGATCGCTGGCGACCGTGGTGGTGACCCGCTCCCACTCCCGGTACGCGTCCGCCCCGTCGTCGTCCGAGATGGTCGGCTCCGTCGGGAAGAGCTCCGCTGCGTCGTCCTCCGGTCCGTCCGCCTGTCCATCCGGATCGGCCTCCACCGGGATCTTCGTGGACCAGAACGTCCACGACAGGTCACGCTGCTCGCCTGGACCCATGGACAGGTCCCAGCCGAGGCGGATGGTGGCACCGTCGTCGGGACGGACCGTGCCGTCCGCAGCCACGGCGGGCTCGGTGCCGGGTCCCACCCGGTCGGGCGCCTTCGACAGGGCGACGTGGACCAGCCGCCGGACCCCGTCCAGGCCGTCGTAGCGGAACGTGACGCGGCGGTCCATGACGGCCACGGGGAGCAGGTGACCCCGGTCGGGCCGTGGGTAGCCGCGCACTTCGAAGATGTCCGCGCCGTCCATTCCCAGGCCCAGCTCCACGGGGATGCGGAGGACGTGGGCCCCGTGGTTCACGATGCGCAGGCGCTCCTCCACGCCGTGATCGCCGATGAGCCGCGAACGGGAGATCCCCACGGTGCGTCCCACCAACTCGTCCAGCGGGTTGACCTTGGCGTCCGGATTGCGGTCCACGCTTGGGTTGGTCAACTGGATCCCGCCCCGGTAGTTGGCACCGATGGACGCCTGGAGGAGCACCGGCCGTTCACCCCCCACGCGGACGATGCAGACCGACAGGAGGCGCGTATCGCCCTCGTACAGGCCCAGGCCGCGAGTGTCGGGATGGATGTCGCCGAACGCGTCCGTCAGCAGGTAGCGGACGCCATGCTTCAGGACCTGCACGGAGCCCAGGTCCGTGGCCCTGACGACCGGCATCTCCCGCGCCGGGAAGTATCGGACGGTCACGACGCGGCCCCGGTCACGGCGGAGAGCCGGTCCGCCTGGTCGGCCATCACCAGCGCGTCGATGAGGTCGTCCAGGTCTCCGGCCATCACGTTCGGCAGGTTGTGCACGGTCTTGCCGATGCGGTGGTCCGTGACCCGGTCCTGCGGGAAGTTGTAGGTCCGCACCTTGTCGCTCCGGTCGCCGCTCCCGACCATGGACTTTCTGGCGGCAGAGTCGGCGGCCCGCTGCTTCTGGATCTCCAGGTCCAGCAGGCGCGAGCGCAGCACGGCCATCGCCTTGGCCTTGTTCTTGTGCTGGCTCTTCTCGTCCTGGATCTCCACGACCAGGCCAGACGGGAAGTGGGTGATGCGCACGGCGGAGTCGGTCGTGTTGACGGACTGGCCTCCCGGCCCGGACGAGCGCTTGATATCGATCCGGATGTCACGCTCCTCGTCGATCTCGACCTCGACTTCGTCGGCCTCCGGCATGACCACGACCGTGACCGTGCTCGTGTGGATGCGCCCGCTCGACTCAGTGGCCGGGATGCGCTGGACGCGGTGCACGCCACCCTCGAACTTGAGCCGGCTGTACGCGCCGTCGCCGCGGACCTGGACGATCGCCTCCTTGATGCCGTCGATGCCGGTCTCATTGACGGTCAGGACCTCCGTCGCGAAGCGATGGTCGGCGGCGTAGCGGAGGTACATCCGCAACAGCTCCGCGGCGAACAGGGCCGCCTCGTCGCCGCCGGCCCCCGCGCGGACCTCCAGGATGACGTCGCGGCCGTCATTGGGATCGCGCGGCAGCAGCAGGACCTTGAGCTCATCCAGGAGTCGCGCCTCGTCGGCCTCCAGGCGGTCGATCTCCTCGCGGGCCATCGTCCGCATCTCGTCGTCGCCGTCGTGGGCGTCGCGCAGTTCGCGGGCGCCAGCCAGCTCCTCGCGGGTCGCGGTCAGGCGCCGGTACGCCTCGACGGTGGGTTCCAGGCGGGACAGCTCCTGGCCGAGACGGCGGATCTCGCCCGGGTCGGAGGTGATCTCCGGGCGACCCAGCTGGGCCTGGACCTCGTCGTACTGCTGGGCCACCTCCGCCAGCGTGGCGTCGAGGTCGCTCATGCCAGGGGCGGCGACTCGCCGACGTCGGCCGTGACGGGCGCGACGACGGGCGCGGGCTCAGCGGTGTCACTGGTCGTCGCGGTCGTCGCGGTCGTCGCGGGTTTGGCGAGGTCCATCGGTTCGCGATCGAAGATCGTGGAACCGGTCGGGACCTCGTTGCCGTCCGCCACGAGCGCTTCCTGCATCGACGTGATCGCCACCTCGATCATGTCGTCTTCCGGGCGCTTGGTCGTGATCATCTGGACGAGGATGCCCGGGTACATGATCACCTTGATGATCGGGTTCCGGCGGTGACGCGCGCCGAGTCGGAGGATCTCATAGCCCACCGCGGCGAGGACCGGGATGAGGGCCAGCCGACTCCCGATCATGACCAGCGGCTCCTGCCGGCCCACCAGCGAGAACGTGAAGATGGAGAGCATCACGAGAACCACGAGGAACTCCGTCCCACAGCGGTGGTGCGCGGTCGGGTACTTGCGGACCTCGTCCACCGTGAGCGGATCGCCGTTCTCCAGCGCGTGGATCGTCATGTGCTCCGCGCCGTGGTACTGGAAAACGCGGTGGATGTCCGGCGTTCGCGACACGAGCGTCAGGTAGCCAAGGAAGATGCCCACCTGGATCACGCCCTCCAGGGCCGGCTGCGCCCAACGCTGTTCCGCGCCTTCCGTCGCGACGCTGGAGATGAACAGCGGCAGCAGGGAGAAGATCGCGATCGCGACGCCGAACGTGACGACCAGCATGAGGATGACGGAGCCCTTGCCGAGCTCGACGTCATCTTCCTCCGCCTGGACGTTGGCGCTGCGGATCAGCCAGCGCGTCCCGATGACGAGCGTCTCGTACAGGACCACGAGGCCGCGGATGAACGGCCACGTGGAGTAGCGCTTGCCGTGGACGCCGGAATCCAGCCGTTCCGTGGCCGTGACGATTCGGCCGTCCGGGTGACGCAACGCGACCGCGATCGCGTCCTTGCCGCGCATGAGCACGCCCTCCATGAGGGCCTGGCCACCGTAGGCGAAGCGCGGGCGGATCGGCGCGGCAGGCGCGGCGGACATGGCGGACGTGGCGGACGTGGCGGGCGCGAGGTCTGACATCGCGGCAAGTCTACCGGCCGTCGCTCAGCGCGGCCTCCGCGAGTCGCTGCGAGTCTCCGCGGGTGGGCGCGGTGGGCGCGGGTGGGCGCCCGGGCCGCCTGGGCCGCCAGCGCTCCGGTCCTGGCCCCATCACCCCCGAACTGTGGCGTATAGAGCGGTCAGCTCTACGGGACGCGCGCTCGAACCGGGTCGGCGCGCGTTTAGAGCTCACAGCTCTGGGAAGGTCGATCCGCGGCCCTCGAGCGCCTCGGCGAGCCCAGCGCGGCACCTCCGTAGAGGCAGGGCTGCTAAACGCAAGAAGCTGCCCTGGATGCGGGCCTGCGCCCGGTCCGCGACTAGCTGCGGGCCTGGCGCTCCAGGCGCTTCTGGAAGCGCTCGACCTGGCCGGCCGTGTCGATGATGTTCTGCGTGCCCGTGAAGAACGGGTGGCAGTTGCTGCACACGTCCACTCGCAGCTCCGGGCGCGTGGATCCCACCGTCCATTCGCGGCCGCAGGAGCCGCAGTGGACCTTGGCCTCGTGGTACTTGGGATGGATGTCGGCCTTCACGGGATATCTCTCCTCCGACGTCGTCCGCGCAGGGCCATCGCCCCGCCGGTGATCGCCGGCTACGTCCGGTGGGTCCCGGCGGCCGTCAGGCCGCGCCGGTGGCGCCGGCGGTGTCGACCGCCTCGACCCGGATGCGCTTCTTGCTCTTGGTCGCGTGCTCGAACCGGACTCGGCCGTTCACGGTCGCGAACACGGTGTAATCGCGGCCGAGTCCTGTTCCCGGACCGGACAGGAAGGTCATCCCGCGCTGGCGCACGATGATCGACCCAGCCGGTACGAGCTGGCCGTCGCCGGCCTTCACGCCCAGGCGCTGGCCGGCGCTGTCGCGACCGTTCTTGACGCTGCCGCCAGCCTTCTTGTGGGCCATCTCGTCTACTCGTCCTTCTTCGTGGCGCGCTTCGGGGCGCTCTTCTTCGGCGCGGCCTCGGCCTCGCCACCATCGCCGGCGTCCGCGGCCTTGGCCGTGGTCTTCCTGGTCGTGGCCGGCTTCGCCTCGGCCTTGTCGGCGGACCGGGCGGCCGGCTTGTCCGCCGACTTGGCGGTCGACTTGGCGGTCGACTTGGCGGTCGACTTGGC
>JBBEBL010000176.1:0-2879 GCA_040882345.1 Chloroflexota bacterium | reverse complement strand
CCGGCTCGTGGATCTACATCGGGACCCAGGGCATCCTGCAGGGCACGTACGAGACGTTCGCGGAGGCGGCGCGGCAGCATTTCGGCGGCACCCTTCGCGGGACCGTCACGCTGACTGCGGGCCTTGGCGGGATGGGCGGCGCGCAGCCGCTGGCCGTGGCGATGAACGAGGGCGTCTGCCTGGCCATCGAGGTGGACGAGGCACGCGCTCGACGGCGCCTGGAGATCCGCTACGTTGACCGGCTCACGCACGATCCCGCGGAGGCGCTCACCTGGGCGCGAGCCGCGGCCGCCGCGGCAGAGGCCACCTCCATCGCGCTGGTCGGCAACGCGGCGGAGATCGAACCCGCCTGGGCGGCGGCCGGCGAGCGGTTCGACCTCGTCACGGACCAGACGTCCGCGCACGACGCCCTGGCGGGCTACGTGCCGGCGGAGATGACCCTCGCGGACGCGGCGTCGTTGCGGGCCACCCAGCCCGACGTCTACGAACGCCGCTCGCGCGACTCGATGGCGGCGCACGTCCGGGCGATGCTCGCGTTCCAGCGCGCCGGCGCGGTCGTGTTCGACTACGGCAACAACCTGCGGGCCCAGGCTCACGAGGCGGGCGTGGCGGACGCGTTCGACTACCCCGGGTTCGTGCCGGCGTTCATCCGGCCCCAGTTCTGCGAGGGTCGAGGACCGTTCCGCTGGGCGGCCCTGTCCGGGGATCCGGCCGACATCCTGCGCACTGACCGGGCCATCCTGGAGCTCTTCCCCGACGATGCGGGCCTGCGGCGGTGGATCGAGATGGCCCAGGAGCGAGTCCCGTTCCAGGGGTTGCCGGCGCGCATCTGCTGGCTGGGCTACGGGGAGCGGGCGCGGGCCGGTCTCGCGTTCAACGAGCTGGTGCGGACGGGCGAGGTGAGCGCGCCGATCGTCATCGGGCGGGACCACCTGGACGCCGGTTCCGTGGCCTCGCCCAACCGCGAGACGGAGTCGATGCGCGACGGGTCCGACGCGGTGGCCGACTGGCCCCTGCTCAACGCGCTGGTCAACACGGCCGCGGGTGCCTCGTGGGTGAGCATCCATCACGGGGGCGGCGTGGGCATCGGCTACTCACAGCACGCCGGGATGGTCGTGGTCGCGGACGGGACGCCGCTCGCGGCCCAGAAGCTGGAGCGCGTGCTCACGACGGACCCGGCGATGGGCGTGCTGCGGCACGTGGACGCGGGGTACGACCGGGCGATCGAGGTGGCCGGCGAGCGCGGGGTCCACATCCCGATGCCGCGGTCATGATGCCGGGCGGGCCGGCGGGGCCAGTCACGGGCCGCTAGCATCGATCTCGTGCTGGTCGAATCCGTCCCCAACGTCTCCGAGGGTCGTCGCCTTGACGTCGTCGAGCGGATGGCCCAGGCGATCACCGCGGTCCTGGGGGTCTACCTCCTGGACCGGACGAGCGACGCAAGCCACAACCGGTCCGTGTTCACGCTGGCCGGTGAGCACGAGGCGGTGATGGACGCGCTGGAGGGCCTGGTCGCGGTCGCCGTCCACGAGATCGACATGGACGCCCACGACGGGGAGCACCCGCGGATCGGCGCCGTGGATGTCATCCCGTTCATCCCACTCGGGGACACCACGATGGACGACTGCGTGGCCCTCGCCCACGCGTTCGGAGAGCGGATCGCCGTCCGCTTCGACCTTCCCGTCTACTTCTATGCCCGCGCGGCACGTCGCAGTGACCGCGAGAAGCTCGCCGATGTGCGCCGCGGCCAGTACGAGGGCCTGAAGGCGGAGATCGGCCAGAACGGCCGAGAGCCGGACGTCGGCCCTTCGACGATCCATCCATCGGCCGGCGCGACGGCCGTCGGCGCTCGGCCATTCCTCATCGCCTACAACATCAACCTCGCTTCCGACGATGTCGAACTGGCGAAGCGCATCGCGCGGCGGGTGCGTGAATCGGGCGGCGGGCTTCCCCGTCTGCAGGCGAACGGATTCGAGGTCCGCGAGCCGGAGCGTGGCCATCCGCTCCGTGCCCAGGTGTCCATGAATCTGCTCGACTTCTCCGTCACGCCCCTGTGGCTGGCCTGGGACTCCGTCCGCGACCTCGCCGCGGAGGACGGGGTCATGCTGGACGAGTCGGAGCTCATCGGCCTCGCGCCCCGGGCGGCCTTCCTGGCGGTGGCAGACCACGCCGGGGCGAACCCGGACGACCCCATGGAGGCGCGACTCGCCGCCGCCGCGGCGTACCTGCGGCTCCGTGACTTCTCCCCGCTCCAGGCCCTGGAACTCCGGCTCGAGGCGGCCAGGGGCCCCGGGCCCGGATCGTGACGGCCGGGGGCACGTTCCGGGTCATCGAAGGCGGCCGGACCGGGGAACCGACGCCGGGCCTGTTGATCGTCGGGGCGGCTGAGGTCGTGACGCTCATCGGCGGTGTCCGTCGCGGACCCACCCAGGGTGAGGTCGCCCGGATGCGCGCCGATGACCCCGCCGGGCCGGACGCGCCGATCGTCGCCTGCTGGGAGGGCCGCATCCTGGCCGTCGGCCCGCGGGCCGCGGTGGAGGCATCGCTGGAGGCCGGCGGGTACCCGCTGGGGCGCTTCGCCCGCGTGGATGCGGCCGGCGGGGCCGTCACGCCCGGGCTCGTAGACCCGCATACCCACCTGCTCTTCGCCGGCTCCCGCGAGCGAGAGCTGGAGTTGCGTCAGCAGGGGGCGTCATACCTGGACATCCTGGCCGGTGGGGGCGGGATCCTGTCCACGGTCGCCGCGACGCGCGCCGCATCGGAAGGGGAGCTGCTGGCCCACGGTCGCCGGTGGATGGACGAGATGCTGGGCCATGGCGTGACCACGATAGAGGCCAAGTCCGGCTACGGGCTGGACCTCGAGACGGAGGTCCGGCTGG
>JBBEBL010000175.1:9025-18775 GCA_040882345.1 Chloroflexota bacterium | reverse complement strand
CGCCGACAGAGACGGACTTCGAGGCGCTCGTCATCGCGGCACTCGACCAGCTGCCGGTTCCGTTCCGGGAGCGGCTCGGCAGCGTGGCGATCGTCGTCGAGGACGAACCGACAGCGGCCCAGCTGGCGTCGGTCGGTGCGCGCGGGCTGTTCGGCCTGTACCAGGGCGTGCCCCGGACCGCGTGGGCGGCCGACCAGGCGGCTGTTCCGAGCAAGATCACCCTGTTCCGCGGCCCCCTCACCCGCGCCCACCGGACGCCGGAGCGACTCGCGGCCGGGGTCACGGACACGGTCTACCACGAGATCGCCCACCACTTCGGGATCAGCGATGCCCGCCTGGCGGAGCTGCGAAGCGGGCGCTGACCCCGGGGGCGTCGCTACCGCGCGATGAGGCGGGCGACGACGGGGGCGAGGCGCGAGACCCACCGGCGGTATTGCTCACCACTTGGGTGAAGGCCGTCGTCCGCGACGAGAGACCGGTCAGCGGCGGCCTCCCGGGAGATGTCCGTGATATCCACCCAGGTGATGCCCCGGACCTTGCTGAGGCGCCGCATGACATCGTTGTTCGCATCGATCGCTGCGCTCCGGGCGACGGGATCGCCGTAGTCGGAGCCCGCCGGCGTGACGGTGTAGTCCGGGATGGAGATCGTCACGATCCGGTCGACGGGCATCTGCGCCGAGATGGCCGCCAGGATCACCGCCGCGTTCGCCTCGTAGCGCTCCAGGGCGACCCCCTTGACCACATCATTGACGCCGATCAGGAGCGTGGCGAACGCGGGATCGAGCCGGCGAGATGCCGGGAGCTGGTCGCTGATGAGGTCATCCGAGGTGGCCCCGTCCACACCGAGATTCGCCACGAGCCGGAGGGCCTGTGGACCCGGTCCCAGCCTCGCGACCAGCTGGTCGGGGAATCGCTCGGCGCGTGCCACGGCAGTGCCGATCGTGAACGAGTCGCCAAGCGCAACGTAGCGAAGGTGCATCGTCCGGAGTATGCCGTGCCGCGTGCATGCGTTACGATGGACCATCGGAGCCGTCCGGGGAAATGCGGCCGGCTCGATCCCCGCACTATCCAGCGCCGACCGTGGCGTTGAGGGGTACGTTTGGAGGAGATCGAATGCACAAGCGCCTAGGCCTGAGCCTGTTCGCCGGGCTGGCCATCATCGTCGCCGCCTGTGGCGGCGACGGCGGAGCGACCGCCGCCCCCACATCGGGCCTCAAGCCGATCAAGGTCGGTGTCATCACCGACGTCGGCCAGCTGGAGGACAAGTCGTTCAACCAGTCGTCGAACGAAGGGGCGAAGGCCGCTGCGGATGAGGCTGGCGGAACGCACACCGTGATCGTCACCCAGGCGATCTCTGACTACGCGACCAACATCCAGACGCTCGTCGACCAGGACTTCGACGTCATCGTGACCGTCGGATTCCTCATCGGGACGGACACGACGCTCGCCGCGAAGGCCAATCCGGACATCAAGTTCATCGGCGTCGACCAGGGCATCTGCATCGACGAGGCCGGCGATCCCGACCCGACGTTCACCTGCGCCGGCGACGCCGCGGCCTTGATCCCGAACTACCAGGGGATCATCTTCGCTGAGGCGGAGCCCGGGTATCTCGCCGGCATCGTCGCCGGTAGCATCACCGAGTCCGGCACCATCGGCGCCGTCGGCGGGACGAACGTCCCGGCCGTCGTCAATTACTGGCGCGGCTATGAGAACGGCGCGAAGTCCGTCAATCCCAGCGTCAACGTCCTCTACCAGGAGACGGATCCGGATCCCGCCAAGGGCTTCAATGATCCGTCCAAGGGCCGAGCCATCGCGGACTCGTTCATCGGGCAGGGCGCCGACGTGATCTTCCAGATCGCCGGCCTCACGGGCCAGGGCAGCCTCGAGGCGGCGTGCGATGCCGACGTGTACGGCATCGGCGTGGACGTCGACCAGGCGGTCAGCCTCCCGAACCTCGCCAGCTGCATCGTCACCAGTGCCGAGAAGAAGCTGGTCGACACGGTCAAGGCCGTCGTGCTGAGCACGGCTGACGACACGTTCCAGGCCGGTACGGTCGTCTACAACGCCGCGTCGGATCCGCCCGCGGTCGGCCTGTCGGCCTACCACGACAACGCGTCGCTCATCACCGCTGAGATCCAGGCGAAGGTCGACGAGGCGCTGGCCGGGCTCGAGGCGGGGACGCTGGACCCGTGCGCGCCCATCAAGTGCACCGTGGGCGGGAACTAGTCCTCTCGCCCATCCATCGCAGCACGAGCCCGAGAGGCGGTCGCAGGACCGTCTCTCGGGCCTTTTCACGGCCGATTAGAATGCACCGCAATCCCTGAGCCCGACCCTCAGCTCGAGGCAGCCGTGACCCAGACCGTCAGCGCCCCCGCCCTGGAGATGAGCGGGATCACCAAGCGCTATCCGGGCGTCGTTGCCAACGACCGGATCGACCTCGAGATCCGCCCGGGCGAGATCCACGCACTGCTGGGCGAGAACGGCGCGGGCAAATCCACGCTGATGAACATCCTGTACGGCCTGGCGACACCGGACGAGGGCGAGATCCGACTGGACGGGATGCCGGTCCGGATCGATGGCCCGGCGGACGCCATCCGGCGCGGCATCAGCATGGTCCACCAGCACTTCATGCTCGTTCCGGTCCTGTCCGTCGCCGACAACATCCTGCTCGGCGAAGAGACCATGGCCAACCCGATCTTCCTGGACCGCAAGGAAGCCCACCGGCGGATCGTGGAGCTCGGCCAGCGCTTCGGTTTCGAGATCGATCCGGAGACCAAGATCGAGGCCCTTTCGGTCGGGTGGCAGCAGCGGGTGGAGATCCTGAAGGCGCTCTATCGGGAGGCCCGGATCCTCGTCCTGGACGAACCGACGTCCGTCCTCACGCCACAGGAGACGAAGGAGATCTTCGCGGTCCTGCGGCGCCTCGCCGATGAGGGACACTCCATCATCTTCATCAGCCACAAGTTGTACGAGGTCCTGGAGATCGCCGACCGGATCACGGTGATCCGGCGTGGCCGCGTCGTCGGGACGCGGCTGCCGAACGAGACCGACGAGGACGACCTGGCGGAGCTCATGGTCGGTCGCAACGTGCAGCTCGTGGTGGATCGCGGGGAATCCCATCCGGCCGGTCCGGTCCTGACCATCTCCGACCTGCGGGTCACGGACGACCGCGGCCATGAGGCCGTCAAGGGCGTCAGCTTCGAGGTTCGAGCCGGGGAGATCCTCGGCGTCGCCGGGGTGGCCGGGAACGGCCAGGGGGAGCTCGTCGAGGCGCTCACGGGCCTTCGAAAGCCGACGTCGGGGACGGTCACGCTCGGAGACCGGGACGTGACGGGGCTCGGCCCCCGTGGCCTGCAGCGAGCGGGGATGTCGTTCGTCCCCGGCGATCGCCAGCGCTTCGGTCTGGTGTTGTCGTTCTCCCTGGAGGACAACCTGGTCCTCACCCAGTACGACGAGGCGCCGTACGCGCGCGGGATGTGGCGGAACGACAGCGCGATCCACGAGTGGGCCATGCGGGCAGTGGAGCAGTACGACATCCGGACACCATCGACCACGGTCAGCGCCGGCACCCTGTCCGGCGGCAACCAGCAGAAAGCCATCGTCGCCCGTGAGTTCAGTCGTGACCTGACGGCGCTGATCCTGGACCAGCCGACCCGCGGCCTGGACGTCGGCAGCATCGAGTTCATCCACCGCCAGGTCATCGCCAAGCGGGACGCCGGGGCGGCAGTCCTGCTGGTGTCGGCTGAGCTCGACGAGGTCCTCGAGCTCAGCGACCGCGTCGCGGTCATGTACCGGGGCGAGGTCGTCGCGCTCGTCGACGGCCCGACGGCCGAGCGCGAGCAGATCGGCCTCCTGATGGCCGCGGGTCGCCGGACGCCGGCACAGCCGGCCGATGTGGCCGATGTGGCCGACGCGACCGGTGACGACGACGGAGCCAGCACATGACGCTGCTGCGGCGCTTCTGGGCCCTGGCCGCCATCCCGCTCGTCTCCATCGCCCTCGCCCTGCTGGTCGGATCCGTGCTGATCGTCCTGTCCAGCCTGGCCAACGGCGGTCGGCTCAACCTGCTCCTCCCCCTCATCGCCTACGAGAGCCTGCTGGAGGGCGCGACGGGCCTGTCGTTCCTCGATCCCACCGGCGGCGGCGGCGCATCCCTCGCCTTTTCGATCGACCCGGAACGCGCGGCTCGCGCCCTGACCAGCTCGGTCGCGGCCGCGACGCCACTCATCCTGACCGGCCTCGCGGTAGGCGTCGGGTTCAAGGCCGGCCTGTTCAACATCGGCGGGACGGGCCAGGTCCTGGTCGGCGGGTTCTGCGCGGCGATGGTCGGCGCAGCCGTCGCTGACCAGCCCGTACCGATCGCGGTCACGCTGGCGGTCGGTGCGGGCGCCCTGGGAGGCGCCTTCTACGGGTTCATCCCGGGGGCACTCAAGGCGTTCACGGGGGCCCACGAGGTGGTGTCCACGATCATGCTGAACTCGCTTGCGGCGTTCGCGATCGTGGGCCTCGTCAACGACGTCTTCAAGATCCAGGGGCCTACCTTCGCCCGGACCGCGGAGGTCGGCAACGCCGCCCTGCCGATCCTGTTCGGACGGAATGGCAGTCTGGGGGTCGTGATCGCCCTCGTCGTCGTGGTCCTCGCCTATCTGCTCATCTACCGCACCACGCTGGGCTTCGAGATCCGCACGACCGGCGCGAATCCGAGCGCCGCCCGCTATGCGGGCATGGGCCCCAGGCGACTGATCATCCTGACCATGAGCCTGTGCGGCATGTTCGCCGGTCTCGCCGGCAGCATCGAGATCCTCAACCTCGGCTACTACCCCGCGGTGTTCGGGACCGGCATCGGCTTCGCCGGGATCACCGTCGCTCTCCTGGGACGAGCCCATCCCGCGGGGATCGTGCTGGCGGCCCTGCTCCTTGGGGGCATGCGCGCCGGCGCGCCATCGATGCAGATCAACGCCGCCATCCCGATCGAGATCATCGACGTCATCCAGGGCCTCATCCTGCTGTTCCTGGCCGCCGAGACCGTGGTCCGCCAGCTGTTCAAAGTCCAGGCGGAGCGGGTCACCCCGGGTGAGCTCGGGACCGCCACGGCCGGGTACGGCGGAGGGAAGCTCTGATGGAGTTCCTGTTCGACCTGCCGGTCCTTGGCTTCGTGTTCCAGTTCCTGGCCTACCTGGTCAACGCCGTGACAACGACGAGTCTCGCCCCGCTGACCTTGCAGTTGGCCACGCCCATCGCCCTCGGGGCGCTGTGCGGGGTGATGAACGAGCGCAGCGGCATCGTGAACATCGGCATCGAGGGGATGATGCTGACCGCCGCGTTCGTCGGGTTCATGGTGGCGGTCCTCGTCCACGAGGCGATGCCGACGTCGCCGAGCGCGTTCTTCGGCGTCACCCCCGCGCTCATCATCGGCGTCCTGGCCGCGGTGGGAGCCGGGATGCTGGTCTCGGCTCTGCACGCGTGGCTGTGTATCAGCGTTCGCGCCGATCACATCATCAGCGGCACGGTCATCAACATCGTCGCGCTGGGGCTCACGGGGTACCTGAATCGCCTGATCCGGCCCAGCGGCAGTGCCGGCACGTTCGACTCGTTCCGCCCGCCCGACGCCATCACGGATCTGCCGCTCATCGGCTGGCTGCTGAACATGTTCCTGTCGGTCGGCCCGATCTCGATGTCCGTCATCGTCCTGGTCATCGTCATGCAGGTCTTGCTCTTCCGCTCTCGATGGGGTCTGCGCACCCGAGCCGTCGGCGAGCATCCGCGCGCCGTGGACACCGTCGGCATCGACGTCATCCGGCTGCGCTACAAGAACGTCATCCTGGGCGGGATCTTCGCCGGGCTCGCGGGCGCGTGGCTGACCCTCGAGTTCAACGCCTCCTTCCAGAACGGGATGACCGCCAACCGCGGGTTCATCGCCCTTGCCGCGGTGATCTTCGGCCGGTGGACCCCCATCGGCGCCTTCGGCGGCGGCCTCCTGTTCATGTTCAGCGAGGCGCTCGGGATCGCCATCCGCTCCAACCCGCCGGCCGGCGAGCTGGGCGTCTTCCTGTCCGGGATCCAGGCCGACTTCCCGAGCATCTACAACAACGTCTTCGGGGCCCTGCCGTACCTGCTGACGATGATCGTGCTGGCGGGCGTCGTTGGTCGGAGCATCGCCCCGGCGGCGGTGGGCAGACCGTATACGAAGGAAGGAATCACCTGACCGACGAGCTCGTTCGGCGCACCCGGGAACGGGACCGGGCTCGGGACCTCGTGGACCTGCATGAAGGTCGTGGGTCCGTCCACGTCCTGGATGACGACGGCATCGAGGCCATCGTGCGCACCACCCGACGGATCGCCGTCGTCGGCGCATCGTCCGACCCGTCGCGACCATCGTTCGCGGTCTTCCGCTATCTGCTGCACCAGGGCATCGACTGCATCCCGGTGAACCCCAACGTCCGGGACGTGATGGGCGTGCCGGCCTTCCGCACGCTCGAGGAAGCGGTCGCGGCGACCGGGCCGTTCGACGTCGTGGACGTCTTCCGCCGCTCGGACCTGTGCGTCGCGCACGCGCGCGAGGCCGTGGCAGCGGGGGCCCGATGCCTGTGGCTGCAGCTTGGCGTCGTCAACTGGGAGGCCGCGCGGATCGCCGCCGAGGCCGGCCTGTCCGTCGTCATGGACCGCTGCACGGCCATCGAGTGGCGACGGATCGGTCGAGCGGGGTAGCCCGGGAGGCCGAAGGCCTGATCCTCAGGCGAAGCGCTTTCGCAGGTCGTCACGCGTGGCGGCGTCCATGAACGCCACCTCGACGGCCGTCCGATGCAGCTCGCGCAGCTCCTCGGCGGTGAGCGTCCCGGACTCGACGAGGAGGCGCTCCTCCGCCCCGAGCGTCTGACCGGTGGTGACCGGATCGTCATCGCCCAGCACGACACGACAGCCCGCGCCGAGCATGCGATGCATGGGGTGCTCAGCGAGCGAGCGGGCCGCGCCGGTCAGCACGTTGGACGTGGGGCACACCTCGAACGCGATCCCCAGGTCGCGCGCATAGGCGAGGATCCCCGGGTCGTCCGCGGCAGCTGACCCGTGTCCGATACGCGTCACGCCCAGGCCCTCCACGGCATCCGTGACGCTGCTCGCGGGACCGGCCTCCGCGGCATGGGCGGTGAGTCCCAGGCCGGCCGCGGCGGCGACCTCGTACGCAGCCCGGTAGGGAGCGATGGACGGATGGATCAGTTCGTCACCGGCCACGTCCAGGCCCACGACGCCGGCACCGGCCCGGGCGGCGGCCGCGCGGGCGACCGCCATGTTCGTCTCGTCGTCGTCGTGCCGGAGCAGGCATACGACGAGGCCGCTTGGCAGGCCGGTGGCGCGGCTTCCCTCCGCGAGACCGTCGCAGGCGGCCCCGATCACCGCACCCAGGTCGAATCCGTGGCGCCGGTGCGTGGACGGCCCGAAGCGCATCTCCAGGTAGTCGCAACCGTCGGCGGCTGCATCCTCCACGGCCTCGCGAGCGACCCGCCGCAGTCCGTGCTCCGATCCCAGGACGGGGTAGGCCGCGGCCACGTGACCAAGGTAGACCGTCAGGTCGGCCGGAGCGTCCATGCGCAAAGCGCGCTCCCACCCCCCATCCGGTGCCGGGACTCCGGCGTCACGCGCGAGGTCCGCCGCGGTGGCCGGCCGAACCCAGCCCTCCAGATGCGTGTGCAGGTTCAGGCCCATCGCACCCGTCCGATCGCGCGGGTCACAGGGACAGCCGGACGGCGGTTTCGAGGGCCGTCTCGATGCTCGCCCGCCAGCCGACCGCGAGCCGCTCGTGGGCCGTCTCCGCGTACACGCTCGTGCCCGCCACGAGGTTGCTCGATACCGCGCAGATCATCGCGGCGCGAAGGCCCCGCTGACGCGCGACGACGAACATCGCGGACGATTCCATCTCCACGTTGATGAGGCCGTAGCTGGACATCTGGCGCGTCCACTCGGGTGATTCCGCGTAGAACGCATCGTCCGTGCAGTTGAGGCCGACGTGGACGCCGAGGCCGTGCGACGGGGCCCGCTCGCGGGCGACACGCTCCAGTTCCATGGTGATCTCGAAGTCCGGTACGGCCGGATAGCCCTTGGGCACGTACATGTCCGTCGTGCCATCGTTGCGGAACGACCCCTGGCTGATGACGAGGTCGCCCGGTTCCATGCCCTCCTGGAGGGCGGCCGTGCTGCCGACCCGGATGAAGCTGGTCACGCCGACCCGAGCCATCTCCTCCACGGCGATGGCCGTGGACGGACAGCCCATCCCGGTGGACGTGACGGTGATGTCGCGTCCCTTGTAGGAGCCCATCATCGTGCGGTGCTCGCGCTTGTGGGCGATGTCCCTCGGTTGGTCCAGGTACTCCGCCACGAGCGGGACGCGGAACGGGTCACCCGGCATCAGGACGATGGTGCTGACCTCACCCGGCGCGACGCCGACGTGGAACTGTCGGCCACCGATCCCCATGCTGCTCTTGTCGACGATGCTCATGCGGACACTCCAGTGCGGTATGGGATCCAACGATGGGGGGCGCGGGTCACGACCCGATGAAGAACCCCAGGATGATGAGCGCGACCCCGACGATCGCGATGACGCCGGCGGTCCGCGCCTGCCGGCGCAGGATGGCCATGGCGACGGACGCGCCCGTGGTCTCGTCGCCGCCACGGAGGCCGCCGCGCCAGGCTTCGTAGCGGGCGACGTTGGCGTCCTGCTCGCGCAACGCCTGGTAGCGGGACCACGGGCCGCGGGCGCGGGTGTAGCCCACGGCGACCAGCGCGACGCCAACCACCAGCAGCGCGAGATTGAGCGGTCCCATGGCTCGCCGGCGCTCCCCTACTCCGCTGCGTCGAGACGTTCGCGAACGGCCGACTGGACCATCGCGGCGTTGGCCTGGCCGCGCGTCGCCTTCATCACCTGGCCGACGAGGAACCCGATCGCCTGCTGCTTCCCGGCCCCGTAGTCCGCCACGGCCGCGGGATGGGCGGCCAGGACCTCGTCCACGGCCGTCATGAGGGCCCCGACATCGCTGATCTGGCGGAAGCCGCGCTCGGCGATGATGGCAGAGGCCGCAGCGCCACTCGTGGCGTGGGCGTCGAGGACCTCCTTCCCGTTGGCTCGCGAGATCTCGCCGTCCTCCACGGCCCGGATGATCGCCGCGAGTTGGCGGGCATCCACGCCGATCGGCGCGTCGTCCGTGGCGGCCTTGCGCAGGCGCAGGTACTCCCCGGTGACCCAGTTCGCGGCGGACTTGGCGGTCACGGCCGTATCGGCCGCCATGGTCGCCTCGAACAGGGCGGTGGCATCGGGATCGGCGGCGAGGACGCGGGCGTCGTATCCGGACAGCCCAAGCGCGGTCTCGTAGCGCGCGCGCCGTGCTGCGGGCAGCTCCGGCATGGCCGCGCGAAGCTGGATGAGCCATGCCGGGTCCACGTGGAGCGGCGGCAGGTCCGGCTCCGGGAAGTAGCGGTAGTCGTCCGACGTCTCCTTGGACCGCATGTGGTAGGTCTCGCCGCGATCGTCGGACCAGCCGCGCGTCTCCATGCGGAGCGGCTCGCCGGCGTCCAGTGCCACCGCCTGGCGCGCGATCTCGTAGTCGATGGCGCGCTCCACGGAGCGAAACGAGTTCATGTTCTTGACCTCGACCCGCGTCCCGAACGCCTCCGCGCCACGCGGTCGGAGAGAGACGTTGGCTTCCACCCGCATCTGGCCGCGCTCCATGTCCGCGTCGCTGGCCCCGATCGTGCGCAGCA
>JBBEBL010000175.1:7037-8925 GCA_040882345.1 Chloroflexota bacterium | reverse complement strand
GGCAGGTCGTACTGGCTGATCTGGTAACCCTTGGGCAGGTCCGGGTAGAAGTAGTTCTTGCGGTCCCAGCGCGTGGCCGCGGGCGTCGTCGCCCCGATGGCCAGGCCCGTCAGCAGCACGAGTTCCACGGCGCGCCGGTTGATGACCGGCAGGGCTCCCGGCAGACCCAGGCAGACCGGGCACACGTGCGTGTTCGGCGCGGCACCGTCGTAGGCCGTGGAGCAGGAGCAGAACATCTTGGACGCGGTCCGCAGCTGGCAGTGGACCTCGACGCCGATGACGGCCTCGTAGGTGGTCGGCG
The DNA here is from genome assembly GCA_040882345.1 of Chloroflexota bacterium. Lineage (GTDB taxonomy): Bacteria > Chloroflexota > Limnocylindria > Limnocylindrales > CSP1-4 > SPCO01. Next base: position 8,624 of record JBBEBL010000175.1, on the reverse strand, counting down.
GCCGGAGGGGCGCGGGAGCGGTCGGCATCGCCAGAGACTACCGCGAAGCCCCAGGGGCGGTCGTGGCGGGGTCGTCGAGATCGGCCAGGCCGGCCGGCTCGAGCGTGCGCCACTCCGCGTCCGCGGTGATCGCCTCGTGGCCGCGGGCGAGCGTCAGCAGCTCCGGCTCCGACCAGGGCGCGCCGATGAACTGCAGGCCCACCGGCAGTCCGTCCGACAGGCCGGCCGGGATGGACACGCCCGGCAGTCCGGCCATGTTCACGGGCAGGGTGCAGGCGTCGGAGAGGTACATCGCCACCGGGTCCGCCATCCGGGCTCCGAACCGGAACGCCACCGTGGGTGAGGTGGGGGCGACCAGGGCGTCGAACCCCTGTGCCCACAACGCATCGAAGTCGCCCTTGATCAGGGTGCGGACCTTCTGGGCCTTGAGGTAGTAGGCGTCGTAGTAGCCGGCCGAGAGCGCGTAGGTCCCGAGCATGATCCGCCGCTTGACCTCCGCCCCGAATCCCTCGCCGCGCGTCGCGAGGTAGTCGGCGAGAACGTCCCGGCCCTCACCGCGGCGGGGTCCGTAGCGGATCCCGTCATAGCGGGCGAGGTTGGCCGAGGCCTCCGCGGGGGCCACGATGTAGTACGTCGCGAGGCCGTACTCCGTGTGCGGCAGGCTGACCTCCTCCACGATCGCTCCGGCCGCCTCGAGCGCGACCACGGCCTCACGGACCCGGGCCTCCACGCCAGGTTCCATCCCGGCGACGAAGTACTCGCGCGGCAGGCCCAGGCGCTTGCCCCGGAGGTGACTCGCCGCCTCGTCGTCGCTCGTGGGTAGGTGCAACAGCGACGGCGGCACCGGCGTCGGCGACGACGTGGAGTCGCGGACGTCACGGCCGGCGACGGCATGCAGCAGCGCCGCCGCATCCCGGGCGTCCCGGGCGATCGGCCCGATCTGGTCCAGCGAACTGGCGAACGCGACGATGCCGTAGCGGCTCACCCGACCGTACGTCGGCTTCAGTCCGACGACGCCGGTGAGCGCCGCCGGCTGGCGGATGGAACCGCCGGTGTCCGTCCCGATGGCGAGCGGGCTGTGGAACGCCGCCACTGCGGCGGCCGATCCTCCGCTGCTCCCACCGGGCACTCGCCCAAGGTCCCAGGGATTGGCCGTGGGCCCGAAGGCGGAGTGTTCCGTTGACGAGCCCATCGCGAACTCATCCATGTTGGTCTTGCCCAGGATGACCGCGCCGACATCGCGCAGGCGTTCCGTGATGTGGGCGTCGTACGGCGCGCGATACCCCTCCAGGATCCGCGACCCGGCGGTGCACTGACCGCCGCGCACGGACACGAGGTCCTTGAGCGCGATCGGGATGCCCAGCAGTGGATGGAGTCGCTCCACCGCTCCCCCGCCCTCCCCACGTGCCGCGTCGAGTCGCGCGTCAGCCGCGTCGGCCTCTGCGAGGGCTCGCTCGCGGTCGATCGTCAGCCAGGCATTGAGGCCGCGGTCCTGGCGTTCGGCGAGATCCAGGTGCGCGCTCGCGAGTTCGCGGGCTGTCACGTCGCCGGCGCGCAGCCGGGCGGCCATCTCGTGGGCACGGAGCC
>JBBEBL010000175.1:3363-6937 GCA_040882345.1 Chloroflexota bacterium | reverse complement strand
CGGGCTGTCACGTCGCCGGCGCGCAGCCGGGCGGCCATCTCGTGGGCACGGAGCCGAGTGAGGTCGACCACGTCAGTCGCGCTCGGCGAGGATGGCCGGCACGACGATGAAGTCCCCGTCCCGCTCCGCGGCATTGGCGAGGACATCCTCCCGGTCGAGGCCGGGCTGCGCCACATCGTCGCGCAGGATGTTCTCGAGCTGGATGGTCTGCGCGGTCGGCGCGATGTGGTCGGTCGGGACCGTCGCCAGGATCGCGTACTGGTCCAGGATGTGGTTGAGCTGCCCCTCCAGCCGGCCCAACTCCTCGTTCGTCAGGCCGAGCCGGGCGAGATGGGCGACGTGTTCGACATCGGCGCGCGAGAGGGTGGCCACGGGGCCGATGATAGCCGGGACATGCCGACGCCGCGCCTTCGCCCCATGACCGCCGACGACGTCGCCCCGGCCAGCGCCGCGATCATCGCGGACGACTGGGGCGATCGCCTGGCGTGGTTCGAGTTCGCGGTCGGCCATCCGCAGTGCGACGTCGTGGTCGCGGACGTGGACGGCGAGGTGGTCGGCACCGGGGTCACGACCCGTATCGGCGCAGTGGGCTGGATCGGGACGATCTGGGTCGCGTCCCGCTGGCGGGGCCACGGACTGGGTCGCGACCTGACGCTGGCGACCATCGACGCCGCCGAGGCGGCCGGCTGCCGGACGCTCGTCCTCGTGGCGACGGCAGCGGGGCGGCCCCTGTACGAGCGGCTGGGGTTCCAGATCCGGACGTGGTACGTCACCGTGGAGGCGCCGGGACGACGGGGCGCGGATCCGGCAACGCCGCCGCACGGGGCGCCGCGCGTGCGCCCGTTCCGTGCCCAGGATCTCGACACGATGGCGCGACTGGATGCGGCGACGACCGGCGAGGACCGATCCCACCTGCTGGCCGCCTTCGCGGATCCCGCATCGACCTGGGTGGTGACCGGCGCGGACGACCTGCCCAGGGGCTTCATGGTCCGCGCTCCGTGGGGCGGCGGTGCGACGATCGCCCCCGACCCGGCGGATGCGCTCGCCCTGCTGGACGCGCGTCGCGACCGGTACCCGGCGGACCGACGGGTCCGCGCCGGGATCCTCGCCGATAACCAGGACGGCTTCGCTCGCCTCGCGGCCGACGGCTGGACGGAGGCCTGGCGAGCACCGCGCATGGAGCGCGGTGAGCCGCTGGACTGGGATCCGGCGGCGATCTGGGGTCAGTTCAACCATGCGCTCGGCTAGCGATCCCTGTCAGCGGCCGTGCCGCCCCGCGCGACGGTCGCCTACGACGTACGGCCCATCGCGCGTGGCCCGATGGGCCTGAAGGGTCCCGGACCTATGGGGTCATGGCCGTCTCGCCCCGAACGCGCCATCCTCATCTCGTCAGCCCCATCACACAGTCCGGAGCCATGACCACGGCATGTGGACCAGCCTAGACCGCACGCGACACCGACTGCGGCGTCTCTTCGAGGTGCCGGCCGCCCCGATGGCCGTCGGCGACCCAGGCGACGAGCCTCCGCCACCGGCCGACGACGTCGTGCTGACCATGGGGCGTCCGGAGCTGGACCGCCTGGGGATCGCGCTGCAGGGCCTGTTGGGGCCGACGACCAGCCGGCCGGACACGCCCGCCCGGCTGGAGACGGCCCTGGAGGCCGCCGTGGTCCGCATGGGCGGCAGCGGACGCCCGAGGGTCACCCGGCGACCGCCAGGGCTGACCACGCCGGAGGCCTGGCAGGTCCGCCTCACGAACGTCGACCCGTCCATCGGCGAGGCGATCCGCCATGCCGCCAGGAGCTCGGCGTTCGCCCGGTGAGCGTATGAGCTGTCTCCAGTGCGGAACCCCCGCGGCCCGTACCGATGCGACCTTCTGCCGCCGCTGCGGCCTGCCCTACGGCGACGCCCCACGGGCGAACGCCGAGCTGCCGCAGTGCCCGATCTGCTACCTGACGGTCGACGATGACGGTCGCACGCCGAGCCTGGACGTCCCGGGGCTGCGGGTGGACCTGCGCCGACACATGGTGGAGCACGACCGGCACCCGGTCGGCGACGACGAGTGGCTGGAGACACTCCGCGAGGGCGAGCGACTGCGCCTGGGCCAGTGGTCCGCCCCCTTCGAGACGGTCCGTCGATACCTCGTGACCGGCCAGGTGGATGCGGGCCGCAACCGCCAACTGGCCCACGACCTGATCGTGACCGCGATGACCCAGCTCCGGCGCTGGGGACCAGAGGGCGTGATCCTGGGCGACCAGCCGGAATGGCAGGCCGCTCGCCAGGCCGTGTCCGAGCTCATGGAGCGCTACGCGGCCGGTCGCCGCTAGGGTCCGCCCGGCTCCCGCCGGATCGGTCCGCCGCTCCCGCGGGATCGGTCCGCCGGTCACCCCGTGGTCGACCGGACGGAGGAACCGCCGGCCCTTTCGCCTGAGGGGCCCGTCCGTCGTCGGGTCGGTCATCCGGTGATCGAACGGACGGAGGAGGGGCGTTTTCGGGGCGGACCCCACTGGTTCCGTCGTCCGTTCAGCCACCCGGTGACCGACGGCCGCATACCGGCCACCCGGTGACCGACCGGCTACGGTCCGCCCGTCCCCTCGCCGAGGATCCGGCGGAAGCCGTCTTCGTCCAGCACCGGCACTCCGAGTTCCTGCGCCTTCGTGAGCTTGGATCCGGCGCTCTCGCCGGCCACGACGTAGTCCGTCTTCTTCGACACGGAACCCGCGGGCTTGCCGCCGGCCGCGCGGATCGCCTCCTCGGCCTCCTGTCGGCTGAGGCCCGTAAGCGTGCCGGTCACCACGACGGACTTGCCGGCGAGCGGCCCCGCCGCCGCCGCCATCCGCGGCTCCGGGAGCTCGGCCTCCACGCCGGCATGGTCGAGGTCGGCGAGGACGCCGGCGCCCGGACCGACGTCACCGAAGAACGCCGCGATCGCGGTGCCCACCGTGGGCCCGATCCCCTCGATCTCCTCGAATCGCTCCGGGCTCGCCGCGGCGACGTCGCGCAGGCGCTCGCCGGCCCGGGCCAGCCAGCCATCGCCTGGGGGGACCTCGCCGGCCAGCCAGCGGGCCAGCTCGATGGCCGTCGTCCAGCCGACCTGGGGGATCCCGAGCGCGGCAAGGATCCGCGCCAGCGGCCGACGGCGCGACCGCTGGATCGCGGCGTGCAGGTTCTCCGCGCTCTTGCGACCGAACCGCTCCAGCGACTCCAGGTCCGCCACGGACAGCCGGTAGAAGTCCCCGCGACGCCGGATCAGCCCGCGGGCCAGCAACTGCTCAAGGACCTTCCAGCCCGCTCCCTCGATATCCATCCCGCCACGACCCGCGAAGTGGGCGAACTCCTGGCCGACGCGGGCCGGACAGGCCGGGTTGGGGCAGTACACGCGGACGGCGCCCTCGTCACGCACCACCGGCGTGCCGCACACCGGACAGTCGGTCGGCATGACGAAGGTGCGCTCCGATCCGTCCCGCCGCTCCACCAGCGGACGGACGACCTCGGGGATGACGTCGCCCGCCTTCTGGAGCACGACCCGGTCGCCGATCCGGATGTCCTTGCGGGCGATCTCGTCAAGGTTGTGGAG
>JBBEBL010000175.1:0-3263 GCA_040882345.1 Chloroflexota bacterium | reverse complement strand
GTGAACGCGATGACCCCCTCGATGTCCAGGCCGGCCTCGTGGTCCGGGTTCACGGGCAGCCCCAGGGACGCCAGCCGGTCCAGCGCCGCGGACTGCGCCGCCGACTGCGCCGCGCCGGCGGTGTCAGCCTCGCCCAGCAACTGGTACGTCCAGGCCGACAGGAGCCGCGCGGCGGTGATCGCCGGGTCCTTCTGACGCAGCGACCCCGCGCCGGAATTCCGCGGATTCGCGTACAGCGGCAGGCCCGCCTCCTCGCGCTCGGCGTTGATCCGGGCGAACTCGGCCTTGGGCATGAAGACCTCACCGCGAACGTCCGCCGTGACCGGTTCGGTGAGGACGGCCGGGACCGCGGCGATGGTCTGCAGATTGGCGGTCACGTCTTCCCCGGTCGTCCCGTCCCCGCGCGTGGCCCCCTTGACGAAGCGCCCGCGCTCGTAGCGCAGCGTGATCGCCAGTCCGTCGATCTTGAGCTCGGCGACGTAGCGCAGGTCGTCGGCCGGTTCCGGCGCGACCGGCAGGCCGAGGCCCCGCCGAACGCGGGCATCGAAGGCACGCAGCTCATCGTGGCTGAAGGCATTCGCGAGGCTGAGCATGGGCCGGCGGTGGCGGACCTCGGAGAAGACCTCCCCCGTCGGCGTGCCACCCACGCGCTGGGTCGGCGACTCGGGCGTGACGAGCCCGGGGTGGGCCGCCTCGAGCGCGACGAGCTGCCGGAACAGCTGGTCGTACTCGGCGTCGCTGATCTCCGGAGCGTCCTCCACGTGGTAGAGGTAGTTCGCCCGCTCGATGCGAGCTATCAGGTCGGCGTGCCGCCTGGCTAGATCGACCGGAGGGAGCGCGGACGTCACGCCCGGAGAGTACCGCGGGTCAGGCCGCGACGCCGTCCGACAGGTCCACGACCCGGGACCGCAGATGCGGAAGGACGGCCGCCGAGACGCGGCCGAGCACGCCGTTCGGCGCGGCTGCCGCCCGGCAACGAAGGACGATAACGCCGTCCGCCTCGGCGATCTCGGTCGGCGCCCCGCACAGGGGACAGTAGGGATCGGCATCGATGGCGCGGTCGATCAGGTCGAGCGCGCGTGCACGGTCATACATGGCAAGAACCTCAAAGGGTTGGTCAAAGGGGGCGATCGGCGGTCCATCCGCCCAGGCGGCGGCCCTTCCGATCGACCTTCACCCTGCCACGCCGACAGGCCCCGTGTCGGCGGCCGCTGGGTATCGCCCAGGTTCCGCTTGGGGGTCGCTCAGCGCACCAGATGGTCGCGGCGCAGATCGCCTGGCGTGGGCGCGCCGAGCAGGGCGAGCGCGATCTCCGTCTCGTCGCGCAGGATCGCCAGCATCCGCTCGACGCCGGCCTGGCCGCCGGCCGCGAGGGCCCAGACGGCCGGTCGACCCAACAGCACCCCGCGCGCGCCAAGGGCGACGGCCGCGACGACATCCAGGCCCCGCCGGACGCCACCATCCACCCAGACCTCGCATCGGCCGGCGACCGCGCCGATGATGTCCGACAGGACGTCCACCGGCGCCGGGACCCGGTCGAGCTGACGGGCGCCGTGGTTGCTCACGACGATCGCGTCCACGCCGTGGTCCTGCGCGATCAGGGCGTCCTCCGGCGTCATGATCCCCTTGAGCACGAGGGGGAGTGGGGACCAGGCACGGATCGTGGCGAGATCCGCCCAGGTCAGGCTGTGCCCGATCGTCTCGAGGCGAGCCAGGCGGTCCATGTCCGGGCGGTGGGTGGGCACGTCCGCCGGGAAGTTGCCGAGCGGCGGGAGGTCGAATCCGGAGCGCCGGTCGCGGTCTCGATAGCCGAGACGCGGCAGGTCGACGGTCAGGATGAGCGCGACGTAGCCGGCGTGCGCGGCCCGCTCCACGAGCTCTCGGCTGCGTCCGGGGTCCGCCTGGGTGTAGAGCTGGAACCAGTTCGTCCCGGTCGGGGCCGCGGCCGCGACCTCCTCGATGGACCGCGACGACATGGTCGACAACGTGAACGGCACCCCTGCCGCGGCGGCCGCACGAGCCGTCGCGACCTCGCCGTCCGGGTGGGCAAGCCCGTGGGCTGCCATCGGGGCGATGGCGACGGGCATGGCGACCGGGTGGCCGAGCATCGTCGCGCCGGGGTCCACGTGGCCCACGTCAACGAGCACGCGCGGCCGGAATCGGTAGCGTCGCCATGCGGCCTCGTTCTCCGCGAGCGTGACCTCGTCGAAGGCACCGCCGGCGACGTAGTCGAACGCCGCGGGCTCCATGACCCCGCGCGCTCGCGCTTCGAAGTCGGCGAGTGTGACGACACGCTCGAGGTCGAGGGCGCTCATGACCGACCCACGGCCGCTACCCGATGATCTCGAGGTTGGCGAGGCTCGCCAGCATGGTCTTGCGTCCGACACCCGCGTCCTTGAACGCGACGGTGACCTCTTCGTCACTGCGGGTCAGCTTGGAGGTCACCACGACACCGGCGCCCCACCGGGCGTGGCGCACGCGGTCCCCATCACGAAACTGACGCTCGCCCGGGATGACGGGACGTGCCGCGGTGCCCTGGTGCGGCGCGGCCGCGGGGGTCGCCGTCGGCCCGAGGGACCCTGACGGCGCGCCCGCCTCGAACGCCTCGCGCTTCGCGGCGAGGTCGCGCGACGGCCGGAAGGTCTCGCCGGGCCGTGGGGCACCCGGACGGCCGCTTCCCTGCCGGTACGCCGCACCGCCCGCGCCCCCGTTCCGGACCGGGGTCCCGAACCGGCTGGTCCGGCGCGCCCCGAAGACGAGGTCAAGGTCCAGGTCGCGGTCCGGCTCGTCCAGCCCGCCCAGTCGCGGGCCGACCATCAGCTCCGCCGGGATCTCCATGAGGAACCGCGACGGGACGGCGGCCTGGCCCATCCCCCACGTGGCGCGGCGCCAGGCGTGGGACAGGAAGAGACGGCGCTTGGCCCGGGTGATACCGACGTAGGCGAGCCGGCGCTCCTCCTCCAGCTGGCGCTCGTCGTCCAGCGCGCGGTTGTGCGGGAAGAGACCCTCCTCCAGCCCCGCGATGAAGACGACCGGGAACTCGAGGCCCTTGGCGGCGTGGAGGGTGATGAGCGTGACCGCGTCCGCCTCACCCTCGTACGAGTCCTGGTCCGCGACGAGGGCGGTCTCCTCCAGCAGCCGGTCCAGCGCATCCTCCGCCTCCAGGTCGCTGTAGCGGGTCGTGACGGAACGCAGCTCCAGCAGGTTGGCCCAGCGCTCCTCGCCGTCCTCCGACCCGTCGGCGAGCATCGCCCGGTAGCCGG
>JBBEBL010000174.1:0-2905 GCA_040882345.1 Chloroflexota bacterium | reverse complement strand
CGCGGACCGATGCCAGACGGGCGAATGGGTTCCGGCCGGACAGCAGCAGCAGGCCGAGTCCCACCAGGACGACCGTGGTCAGTGGCACGAGGATCTCCAGCAGGCCGGAAAGCGGCACGGCGAGGATGGAGACGACGACCCCGACCGCGATGACGGCGGTGAGCACGCCGGCCACCACCGCGAGGCCGAGCAGCGCGGACGATCGGCTCGATGTCGAGGTGGCACCGTTCCCTGCCAGGTACGCGATGAAGCCCGGGTAGAGCGGCAGGAGGCACGGGCTCGCCGCGGTCCCGATCCCGAGCAGGAACGACGCGACGTAGGTATCCATGGCTGGTCAGAGGACTCCGCGGCCAGACACGGTCAGGTCCGGTACTGGGCGAACAGGTCCAGGATGTCGTCGGCGCCATGGATGCCGAAGCTCTGGTGCACGACGGTCCCGTCCGGCGCGACGATGATCAGGGGCGTGGACGGGGGTGACAGCACCTGTGGACCGAAGTCGTCCGCCAGGGACCGTGCCACCTCAGTGTCCGCGACCACGAACGCCCAGTCGAATCCCAGCTGGTCGGCATACGCCGCAAGGTCCTCGTCGAGCTCGTTGGGATCTACGCCCAGGCTCACGTAGACGATGTCCGGATCGCTGAGCTGGGCCAGCGCCGATGCCACCTCCAGTTGCTGGATCTTGCAGCTGCTGCACCAGACGGCCATCGGCTCGATCGCCACGAGCTTCCCGTTCAGATCGTTGATGGTGAACGTCGCTCCGGTACGACTGTCCCGCAGGGGCGACGTCCGCCACGCCGCTCCAGGGTCAGAGCCGGCCGCTGGCACCGTCGAGCCAGGGAGTCCCCCTGATGTGCACGCGGCGGCGACAAGGAGGGCAGCCAGCATCAGGGCGGGGATGCGCATCGTCATCCTCCAAGGCTAGCGGGACCCTCGCCGTCTGACCGTGAGCTTCCTTACGCGCCCACGGGGCGGGCACGGACGATGTGTTCAGCGTCACGGTGCGGCGTTGCCAGACGTTCGATGATGCCGTGACCAACCCGCCGGGAGTTCCCCATGAGCGACTCGCGTGAATCCGTTCGGCGCCACAACACCCGTCTGAACGACGAGGAGCGGGTGTCGCTCATCCGGGCGGCAGAACAGGTGCTCCAGGACAATTGGGTCGGCGCCTCCACGGTCCCGTCGCGGTCGCTCTACCCGCACCAGTGGAGCTGGGACGCGGCCTTCATCTCTATCGGCCGATCGTGGTTCGATGCGCCCCGCGCCCGCCTGGAACTCCTGACCCTGTTCGACGCCCAGTGGACGAACGGGATGGTGCCGCACATCGTGTTCGATCGGGCGACGCCGCCGGACGCGTACTTCCCGGGACCGGACTTCTGGGACGTCGGTCGTTCTGGTCACGCACCGCGACGCGGTGGGACATCCGGCATCACCCAACCACCCATCCATGCACGGGCCGTCTGGGAGATGCATCAGCGTGCCACGGACGTGGACAGGTCCCTGGCGTTCCTGCGGACGATGTATCCGAGACTCGTGGCCCAGCACGACTACCTGGCTCGTGATCGCGACCCGACCGGGAGCGGGCTCCCGGCGATCGTCCATCCGTGGGAATCCGGATTGGATGACTCCCCCGCCTGGGATCGGCTCCTGGGCGGACTGGCCATCGCTCCTGCGGACGTCCTGGCCTATCGGCGGTTCGACCTGGACCGCGCAGACCCGGCTGACCGGCCGACGAACGCCACATACGACGCCTTCGTCTACCTTGCAGCACGATATCGGGACAGCGACTATCGCGACGCGGATCTCCTGACCTCGGCGCCATTCCTGATCGCCGGGCCACTGTTCTCGGCGATCTACCTGTGGTCCACGCACGCCCTCGCGGACATCGCGGTCGCCATCGGCCAGGACCCCGAGCCCCACCGGATCGCGGCTGCGCGGATCAGCACGGCGCTCATCGACCGACTGTGGGATGCCGACGATGGAGCGTTCTACCCACGTGACCTCCACGCGGATCGGCTCCAGCCGGAGGAAACGATCGTGTCCTTCGCCCCGCTGCTGGATCCGGCCCTGCCGGTGGCCGTCGTGGATGCGTTATGCGACCGTCTCGAGTCGATCTGCTTCCACCCTGAGGCTCTCGGTCACTTCCTCGTTCCGACCTACAGCGTTCGCAGCCCGGGGTTCGATGTCCGCCGCTACTGGCGCGGCCCGGTGTGGCTCAACACGAACTGGCTGCTGTGGCACGGCCTGCGCTTGCACGGCCGCCTCCGGCTCGCCGAGGAGATCGCGGCCAGCAGCATCGCCCTGGTCGCCCGGTCCGGATTCCGCGAGTACTTCGAGCCATTCGATGGCACCGGTCACGGCACCGACGACTTCTCGTGGAGCGCCGCGCTGGCGATCGACTTCCTGCGTCAGCCGGCGTGATGGCGAGACGCGGCCGAAAGACCGCGTCTCGCAGTTGGAGTCACGGAGCGGGTCAGCGACCCAAGGCCTTTGGTGTGCTGTTCGCGACCGCACCGCTCGCCGCTGCCTGATGCGACCTGCTGCCTGACGCGACCCGGGGCGATGGATCAGGAGGTCGTGACCTCGAAGTCGTTCGGGGCGACGATCGGGCTGGGGCAGTTGACGATGAACCCCTGGCCGCCCGTGTCCGGCGTACCCCGGAAGATCTCGATCTCACCGGCCGCCACGCGAGCGTCCAGGTCGGCCTGGTTCGTGAGCAGGACCGCCGTGGTCGGGTCCTTCCAGACAGCCGTGAAGTGATCCCACAGCGGACTCCAGGCCGGATTCCCCGCCTTCTCCCGGAAGATCCCCGGCTGGAAGCCCATCGCGCCGGGTCCGGGGATGCCGTTGCCAAAGACGGTGATCGTGCTGACCGCGCCGACTTCGTCGAGACCGGCGGTCCCGGGCG
>JBBEBL010000173.1:0-2910 GCA_040882345.1 Chloroflexota bacterium | reverse complement strand
CGTCGTAGTAGCGCTCGATCCTGGGAATCGCGTCTCGAGCGTACGACCGCGGATACCCGTCAACGGGATCGTCGTACAGGACACAGAGAACCTTTGCCACGGCTGCCTCACCTGCCTCGCCGGCACCCCGGCAGGGCCCGCGGATTCTACACCTCCCGTGAGCGCAGTTCGCGAGGTTGGAAGCGAATGGCAGTTCGGCGGTGCAGGTCGAAGGTCATAGATCCCGGGTGCGCCCGGCACCGGCCTACTTCTTCGAGGGTTCGTAGTACGGGTTCGTGCCCGCGGCGTGGTCGGTCGTGTCGACGACGGCATGGACCTCCGGCACCGCCGATTGGATCGCCACCCTGATCCCCTGGCCGAGCGTCACGTCCACCTGGGCGCAGCCCTGGCAGCCGCCGCCGAGCTGGATGTACGCCGTGCCCTCGCGGACCTCGATGAGCTCGACGTAGCCGCCGTGCGCGGCGACCCCCGGGTTGACCTGCCGATCGAGAACGTCCTGGACGCGGGCGCTCAGTGGATCCGCCCAGCCGTCGTTGGGGTTGACGATCGCGATCGCGCCACCGAAGGCCGATGGGTCGAGATCCACGGTTGCTCCGCGGAGCCGCTCCGCGCTCGCTCGGTCGACATAGACCCGCGTGCGTGGCGTGTCCACGACGATGTCGGATCCGGGTGCCGAGGCCGGGACCACGAGCCGGAGGTCATACGTGAACCGGCCCGCTCGACGACCGACGACGGCGATCCGCAGGCAGGCGTCCGGTCGTGGGCCGCTCAGCCGGGCGGCCTCGATCTTGGCCGCCGCCGCAGGTGTCACGCTGAGGAGGGGCTGATCCACGCCTCCATGGTACGCCGGGCCGGCGCACGGCCCGCAAAACGCGAACGAGGCGATACTCTCGGGCCATGACCCGCGTCCTCCTACTCGTCCCGACCCGCACGTATCGGACGGCCGACTTCATGGCTGCCGCGGCGCGCCTCGGTGTGGACGTCGTCGTCGGCTCGGAGCGGCGCAACGCGCTCGAGGCGCTGAGCGCCGGCCGAACCCTCCGGGTCGACCTCCGGGACCCGGCCCGGGGCGCGGCGACGATCGTGGAATACGCACGGGACAGGCCGCTCGATGCGGTGGTCGGGGTCGACGACGGCTCGACGCTCGTCGCCGCGGCGGCCGCGGCCGCGCTGGGCCTGCCGCATAACGACCTCGATGCGGTTCGAGCGAGCCGCGACAAGGCCGCTGCCCGGGCAGGTTTCGCGGCCGCCGGCCTGCCGACACCCCACTACCTCGTGGTCGAGGCGGACGCAGACCCGCGCGCCATCATCGCCGCGGGCCACGTCCGGTTCCCGTGCGTCATCAAGCCGATCGACCTGTCCGGCAGCCAGGGCGTCATCCGGGCCAACGACGCCGAGGGTTTCGCGGCCGCCTTCGAGCGGGTCGCGGCGATCGTCCGCTCGCCCGCCGTCTGTCCGCCCGGGACGGCTCCGCAGCGGCTCATCGTGGAGAGTTTCATCCCCGGCCCGGAGGTCGCCGTGGAGGGGCTACTCCGCGGCGGCCAGCTCGAGATCCTGGCCGTCTTCGACAAGCCGGACCCGCTCGACGGCCCGTTCTTCGAGGAGACGATCTACGTCACGCCGTCTCGGCTCGCGCCCGAGACCCTTGACCGCCTGGAGGCGGCCACGCGTGCCGCGGTCCGCGCCCTGGGCCTGACGGAGGGCCCGATCCACGCCGAGTTCCGGCTCGGAGCCGGCGGGCCGTGGGTCCTCGAGGTGGCCGCCCGATCGATCGGCGGGCTGTGCGCCAGAACGCTCCGGTTCGGGGCCGGCCTTCCGCTCGAGGAGCTTATTCTGCGCGGCGCCGCGGGCCTGGCGCTCCCGCGCCACGATCGCGAAGCCGCGGCCGCCGGGGTGATGATGCTCCCGATCCCGCACGCCGGCATCTTGCACGACGTGCGCGGGATGGCGGACGCGCGCGCCGTCCCGGGCATCGACGGCCTGGAGATCACGGTCCCGCACGGGGGCACGGTCGTGCCGCTGCCCGAGGGCGATCGCTACCTGGGCTTTCTGTTCGCCAGGGGCGATACGCCAGCGGCGGTGGAGGCGGCGCTCCGAGCGGCCCATGCACGACTGGACGTCGTGATCTCCTGACTCGACGGATCGCCGATTCTGGGGACCGCTCTATATCAGCCGCCTTTGGCCGCTACCTCGAACGCTACCCTGAAGCAATCGCGCAGCTCGCGGCCTACAAGGCCAGCCATCCCGGTCCAGGCACGCCGGTGGCGTGCATCGCGCGCACCCTCGCGCTTGCTCCCGACAGCGGGCCGTTGCCCTCGGAGATCCGGGCCATCCATGGAAACATCGGTGATCCACCCGCGGTCCTCGCTGACTACTCACCCTTCACCCGTATCGATCGCTGGCACTGGACCCTCGGAACGCCGGCTGAGATGTCGGCCGGGTAACAGCTACGCGGTTACCCCCCGCCTCCGGCAGACCATTTCGCGCCGGGAGCATGAGCGCCAGCGGCCGCACGGTCACCTTGCGCGCTCCACCAGGACTCGCTGGTAGTGACGATCTTCGCGGTGACTGCGGCTACCATGGCCCAAGCACCTGGGAGGCAGGGCCGAGAGCGGCAAGCCCACACGAGTTGTTTTCGGCACGCCCTATCAGACGCCGGACGGGAAGTCCTTCGGGCCAAGCCCCTATACGGTGGCCCCAATCCGACGAGGATGGAAATACGTCGAGGCAAGGTCACGCATCTGCTCTTGGTCTACCCCTGGCGGATCACCAGCGAGGGCATCGGACGGTCAAGGCCGGACGCGCTGACCTCGACTATCGGATCCGTGGTGGCAGGAGGTGATGGAGCGGCCTTGGGCTGGTTCCTGGGCGACAACGACCTGGGGATGCCGCTGGCCGATCCCGACGACG
>JBBEBL010000172.1:0-18954 GCA_040882345.1 Chloroflexota bacterium | reverse complement strand
GACGGCCGCAGTGAGGCTGCCGTCACCCTCCCCGTCAAACCACCGACCGCGGCGGATGGGCCCGAGATGTGGGGCGCTACGGCATCCACCGTAGTTCGATGCCGCCGAAAGGGGAGGACCTTCGTATGGCCGGATGACCCATCGGCCCATCGACGACCCCCATCCGGCGGCCCACACTCCGGAGGACGGCCGCCCATGGCGGGGGTCCGCCGATGACGCTCCGTGGCGCTTCGGTGGCACGGACAGGCTCGGTGCTCGTCCGGGATCGGAGCTCAGCGTAGATCGAGAAGACCCAATCCGGAGGATCGAGCCCGTGGGGCTGCGGGACGTCATCGACGTCGCCGCGACCCGCCGGTTCCGGGTCTCCCAGCGCCGCCGGATCCTCGACTCGAGTCGACGCGGTCTGCGGCTCGTCATCGCGACCGCCGCGTTCAACTGCCTGTGGCTGGTCCCCTTTCACCCCGACGCCGCCTACCTGATCCTCTCGCTCAACCTCATCGTTGTCGTCGCGGCCGCCATCGGGACGCTCGCCCTCGCGACCGTGGCACGCCGGCAGCCCGAAGCCGTCGTCGCCGCCGTCCTCGTGGTCGTCGACCTCGCGACCATCGCGCTCGGGATCCAGCACGAGGGTCTCGGGCTGGTGGCGCTCGGGTATCTCCTGTTGCTGCCACCCCTCGTCGCGCTCGCGATGCCCTGGGCGATCCGGATCCACGTCGCCTGGCTCGGGCTGCACACGGGCCTGGCCGTGTACATCGTCGCCTTCGGCGCTGGCTCCGGCATCATGGAGGGTGGACGGATCGGCGGGGTCGGACTCCTGCTCGTCTCGGCGACGGTGAGCCAGCTCGGCAACCTCGACAGCCTGCGCGCGCGCGTCAAGACTTTCCTCCAGCTGGAGCACATCCGCGCCCTCAACCGGGAGTCGCGACGGACGCACGAGCGCCTGGACCGACTCAACCGGATCCTCGACCAGACGGCACGCACGGACGACCTCACCGGCCTCGGGAACCGGATGAGCCTCAAGCTGGACCTGGCCTCCATCCGGTCGCGGATCGACCGGTACGGCGAGCGCTACGGCATCCTTCTGCTTGACCTGGATCACTTCAAGACCGTCAACGACAGCCTGGGCCACGTCGCGGGTGACGCCGTGCTCCAGTCGGTCGCGACGGCCATCGTCGGCGCGACACGCGGGGAGGACGACACGTACCGGTACGGCGGCGAGGAATTCGCCGTGGTGATCCGGGTCGCTGGACCGCGGGAGGCCCGCGCCGCCGCCGAGCGGATCCGTCGCGCCGTCGAGGATCTCCGGCTACCTCACCCGGGCAATCCCCCACATCGTCGAGTGACGGTCTCGGTCGGCATCGCCACGGTCGGGCGCGCGGACCTGGACACAGACGACGACGCGTGGTTCGCGCGCGCTGACGGGGCTCTTTACCTGGCCAAGGCGGCGGGGCGCAACCAGTCCCTGGCGGAGAACCCGGACGAGCCGCATCACTTGACGGTCGCCTCGGCGTAGCGGCTGGGGCTCCGAGGAGGGCCGGTGGTGGGCGATACTGGGCTCGAACCAGTGACCTCACGGATGTGAACCGTGCGCTCTGACCAACTGAGCTAATCGCCCCGGGGGTGGCAGACGCCACCGCGCCGTCAGCGCGACGGCGAGCGCCGATGATACCCGACCGGCGTCAGACCTTCAGCCCCGGCCACCGTGCGGCCACGGCCTCCGGCGCAACGCCGTCCACGACCACGAGCTTGCGCCGACCCGACCCGCCGGCCACGATCCGGACGTCCCGGCGGGCGACGCCGAGTTCGTCCGCGATGAGCCGGATCAGGGCGTTGTTGGCGGCCCCCTCCACGGCCGGCGCCCCGACCCTGGCTCGGAGCGTCCCGTCCACGACGCCGTCCACGCGGTCACTCGAGGCCCGGGGAGTGACACGGACGGCGAAGCGTGCGTCGGGAGCGGTCAATGACTCAGAAGGCGCGCCACAGGAAGCCCAGGAAGATCAGGACGATGAACCCGGACCAATCGATCATGCCGGTCTGGGGCAGCAGCCGGCGAACCGGGGCGAGGATCGGCTCGGTCGCCTGGAACAGGAACGCCGACACCTGCTTCTGGCCCGTCGGGTCGACCCAGGACATGATCATCCGCCCGAACACGAGCGCCCAGAGGGCCATGAACAGGAACTGCAGGAAGTTGCTGAGAAACGCGCCAGCCACGGCGAGAGTCTAGCAGCGAACCCTCGGTGGTCGGCGCCACCACCGTCCCCGGTGTCAGTGGTGGCGCTCGCCGAAGATGGCTCGACCCACCCGGACCATCGTCGCGCCCTCCTCCACAGCCACCTCGAAGTCTTCCGTCATGCCCATGGACAGGTCCGGACCAAGGTTGTATCCCTCCGCTCGCAGGCGGCCGGCCAGCTCGCGCAGCGCCCGGAACGTGGGGCGCGCCGCCTCGGCATCCGGCACCAGCCGCCCGATGGTCATGAGGCCCCGGATCTCCAGCGCGTCAAGGCCGTCCATCGCGGCCAGGGCCGCCGGGAGATCGCCCGGAGCGAACCCGGCCTTGGCCGGGTCGTCGTCCACGTTGACCTGGAGCAGGATCGGGTAGCGGGCGTCCGGGCCGCCGCCGCGAACATCGCGGACCAGGCGATCCAGCCGCTGCGCGAGGCTGACGGAGTCGACGGACTGGATGACGTCGTAGGTCTCCAGCGCCCGGCGGACCTTGTTGGACTGGAGCGGGCCGATGAGATGCCACGTGGCGCCCGGGACCACCGGCCGTTTGTCCTCCCCCTCCTGGACGCGGTTCTCACCGAGGATGGTGAGGCCGGCGGCCACCGCGGACCTCAGTCGGTCAGCGGGAACGGTCTTGGACACGGCCACGAGCGTGACCTCGGCGGGCGACCGACCGGCTCGCTCACAGGCAGCGGCGATCCTCGCGAGGACGTGGGCGCGTGCGCGGGCCAGGGACTCGACGTCGGCAGGATCCGGTGGCGCATCCACCGGTGGCAAGAGGCCCGGCGAGGCTACTTGCGACGCAGGAAGCTCGGGATCTCCAGGTCGTCCGCGTCGTAGGCCGTGGGCCGGCGGGCCGCCGCATCCCCGACCGTGCGCTCGACTCGCGGCGCGGTCACGAGGGCCGCGATCTCATCGTCGCGTCCGGGGCTCGCGGACGATCCAGTGTCCCCGGCCTGCTCGCGCTCGCGCTGCAGCTCGCCCAGGAAGTCGCGATCGTGCGCGACTCGGTTGGACAGGGTCGAGTCCATGACGCCTGTGGCTTCGCGATGAGCGGCGTGGCGCTTCTTGCCACCGTCGAAGCCCGTGGCGATGACGGTGATCATGACCTCGTCGCCGAGCCGCTCGTTGAAGCTCGCGCCGAAGATGATGTTGGCCTCCGGATCCGCGGCGCCGCGGATCTCCTCCGCCGCCTCCGTCACCTCGTGCAGGCTCAGGTTGGACGAGCCGGTGATGTTGAACAGGATCCCCTGCGCCCCGGCGATGTCCACCTCCAGGAGCGGGCTGGCGATGGCCATGCGGGCCGCTTCCAGGGCCCGGTTCTCGCCGCTGGCCCGACCGATGCCCATGAGCGCCGAACCGGCGTCGCGCATGATCGCGCGGACGTCCGCGAAGTCGAGGTTGATGAGTCCTGGCATCGTGATGATGTCGCTGATGCCCTGCACACCCTGGCGGAGCACGTCGTCCACGACCCGGAAGGCGTCCAGGATGCTGGTGTCCTTCTGCACGACGTCCTTGAGACGATCGTTCGGGATCGTGATGAGCGTGTCCACCTGGGACTTCAGCTCCTCCGCGGCCTTCTCCGCCACGAGCTTGCGCTTGTTGCCCTCGAAGGTGAACGGCTTGGTCACGACGCCGATGGTGAGCGCGCCCGACTCCTTGGCGATCTGGGCCACGACCGGGGCCGCACCGGATCCCGTCCCGCCACCGAGTCCGGCGGTGATGAAGACCATGTCCGAGTCCACCAGCGCGGCCACGATCTTCTCCGAGTCCTCTTCCGCCGAGCGCTGCCCGATCCCGGCGTCACCGCCGGCGCCCAGGCCGCGCGTGACCTTGTCGCCGATACGGATCTTGTGCGATGCGTCCGACTGGAGGAGCGCCTGCGCGTCCGTGTTGCAGGCGATGAACTCCACGCCCATCATCTCCGCCCGGATCATGCGGTTGACGGCGTTGCTGCCGCCGCCGCCGACGCCGATGACGCGGATCAGCGCGAAGTTCTCGGAATCGGATCGCAGCGGCATCGGGTACTCCTCCGGTGACCTCTCGGTGGGTCGTGGCGATGGCGGACGGACGGTGCGGTCCGACCCGATAGGCGCTCATCCGGCCGGGTCGGCAGGGGTTGGCGGGAGTATAGCGCCGAGGTGCCCTGGGCGGTCATTCGGAATCGGGGGGCGGGGTCGCGGGGGCGGGCCAGGTGGTGCGTCCAGGCACCACCTGGAGGCTCACGGTCGCGGCCCGCCTCGCGCCCGAGGCGCGCGTCGGTCGTGTCCCATGGGGCGGCCCTATCGTCGAACGGGCGCCCGGCCGGACCCGTTCTGTCGTTGATCCTCCCGCCGGGCGGGACACCCGTCGAGGGAAGGCCGCATCCCGGCCGCTCCGTCGACGATAGGGCCCTGGGGCGGGACAAGGGCCGGGCGGGACAAGGGCCGGGCGGGACAAGGGCCGGGCGGGACAGCATCCCGGCGTGGCGTCGTCGACACCGATCCTGGCGCCACCGGGGCGCCGCTGGACGGGATGGCCGTTCGGCTCATCGCGAGCACCCGGCGGTGCGGCAATGGTCGGATCCGGGCCGGCCCTCGTGACCCTCGGGGTCGCGCTGGCCGTGGCGGCGAGTCGTGGGGTCAGCCGGCGAGGAAACTGAGGCGCACCGTTCGCGCGGCATTGTCCGCGTTGGGGTCCAGCAGGCAGACCGACTGCCACGTCCCAAGCGCCATGCGGCCGTCGAAGACGGGTACCGTCAGCGACGGCGACGCAAGCAGCGGCAGGACATGGTCGGCGCCATGTCCGGGCGACCCGTGGCGATGCCGGTACAGCCGATCCTCGCGCGGAAGAAGTCGATCCAGCGCGTCCATCAGGTCGTCATCCGACCCCGCCCCGACCTCGACCACGACGAGGCCGGCCGTGGCATGCGGCACGAACACGGACAGCAGCCCGTCGTCAGCCTCGATGTCGTCGAGGAACGCCGCACAGGCCGCGGTCAGGTCGGCGAGACCTCGGGCGGTCCCGGTCCGGACGCTGAGCTCCCGCGTGTCTACGGGAAGATGCTCCGCAGCGCGTCCCGGATGCGTCCGATCCCGCCACCCGCGGGCGCCGACTCGTAGCGCAGCGGCTCACCGCCGGCGAGGGTCGCGGCGCCCCACTGGAGCAGGCCGACGCCCGTGCTGTAGCCCGGGTTGAGGAGTGTGTCCACGAGGCCGCCGATGCCCGTCGGCGACGCCACCCGGACGGGCATCTCCAGGACCTCGCGCCCAAGCTCGGCGATCCCGGACAGCTGGGACGCCCCGCCGGTGAGGACGATGCCGGCCGGCAACTGGCGAACGCCCCCGGCGCGGATCTCGTTGCGCAGCAGCTCGAACGTCTCGCGCATCCGCGCCTCGATGATCTGGCAGACCTCCAGGCGGCTCACGGTCCGCCCGGCGTCATCGCCCAGCACGCTGACGCTGATCTCCTCGTCGTCGCCCACGGTGCGCAGATCGCACGACCCGTGCCGGCACTTGAGTTCCTCGGCCACCTGGAGCGAGGTCTTGAGGCCGATGGCCACGTCATTGGTGACGTTGTTGCCGCCGACCGGGAGGACCCGGGTATGGAACGGCGACCCCTCCTGGAAGAGGGCGAGGTCGATCGTCCCGGCGCCGATGTCCGCGACCGCGACCCCAAGCTCCTTCTCCGTCTCGTTGAGGACCGCTTCCGCGGAGGCCAGCGAGTTGACGACCAGCTCGTCTATCTTGACGCCGGCCGCGGCCACGCACTTGGACAGGTTCTGCACGGCCGTGGCAGCGGCCGTGACGATGTGCGTCTCCACCTCGATACGCAACGCGCTCATCCCCAGCGGGTCCTTGACACCCTCCTGGCCGTCCACGGAGAACCCGCGTCGCTCGACGTGGAGGACCTCGCGGTTGGAAGGGATGGGCACCGCCCGAGCGACCTCGATCGCGCGGTTGATGTCCTCGCGGCTCACTTCGCGGTGGTGGCCGGTGACCGCGATCTGGCCCGGGGAGTTCAGGCTCTCCACGTGCTGGCCGCCGACGCCGACGAAGGCGCGGTCGATCTTCCAGCCGGACAGGCGCTCAGCCCGCTCCACCGCGTCCGCGATGGAGCGGACGGTCTGGTCGATGTTGATGACGACGCCCTTCTTGAGCCCGGAGGCGGGGACGGTCCCGTGCCCCATGATCGTCAGCCGCCCATCGCGACTCACCTCACCGATGAGCGCGCAGACCTTGCTCGTGCCGACGTCGATGCCGACGAGGACCGCTTCTCGTTCCACCGTATCGTCTGTCTCCGTTCTTAGAGGAAGTGGCGCCGGATGAGCGCTACGTTATCGAAGATGCGCAATCCGAACGTGATGAGCGCGACGAGGTAGAGGTCCAGTCCCAGCCGGTCGCCGATGAACGTCAACAGGACCGCGATGATCGCGTTGACCAGGAAGCCGCTGATGAAGATGCGATTGTCGTAGACACCGTCGAGTTCCGCCCGCACAGCCCCCAGGACCGAGTCGAGCGCGGCGAGGATCGCCACGGCCGAGTACCGGCTGAGCTCGAAGCCCACGTTGACGTTGAGGACGAGACCCGCAAGGACGCCCACGAGGAGCCCGAGCAGGGGTAACAGCACGTCGTGTTGGTCCTCGTCTAGGTGGTTTGGGCAAGGCTACCCGACCTTCGCTGGGAGCGGCAAGCGAAACGGACACGACGTTGGAAGTCAAGGCTCACAGCCGTCACGGGGCCGCTGTCGGCGGCGCGGGGGTCGGCCTGGGGATGTACGTCCCGTCCGTCTCGGAGGCGAGGATGATGCGCTCCACCAGCGGCTCCCGTCCGATGAGCAGGCTGCGCAGCAGGCGCACCTGGCCGGGGATCAGTTCCGGGGTGCGCAGGCTCGCGGTGTAGAAGCCGAAGACCGCCGACCACCCGGCCGGCTGCGAGCGGACGACGAAACCATTGGCGTCGCTCACGAACACCTGGAGGGCGTCCGCTTCGCTGCCCACGTCGCTCGGGACCAGCGATCCGAGGCGCGTGGCCGCGTCCAGGTCGATGGCCTCCAGGTGACGGCCCACGGACAGACCGGCGGCGACGGCGCGACGGTCCTCCACGACCGGCAGGTCCGCGGCCTCCGGCGGCGGGTCGTCCGTGAGGCGGGCGAACAGGAAGCCGTCCGCGTCCACGAGGTAGCGGCGAGCACCGGACTGCCAGACGAGGATGGGTTCACGTTCCGCGAGGCTGGCCACGAGCGTGTCCGGCAGGCGCACGCTCACGCTCGCGTCACGCACCGTCCGCATGCCGCGCAGGATCTCTTCCAGCGGTCCGGTGTCAAGGCTGAACAGGTTCGAGCCACGGACCGCCGCGAAGGCCGCCTCCACGTCCGTGGCCGCGGTGAACGTCGCGCCCTCCACGCGGATCCGGGCGTAGGTGAAGGCGGACGAGTTCGCCACGCCATAGATGGCGGCCGCGGACAGGAGCAGCGCGAGCATCGCGCCGGCCCGCACCGGCGAGAGACCCCCGGAGGCCCGGCGCACACGACGGGTCCGCCGCAGCGGGGTCGTGGCCACCTGTCGCCGGACGGCGGGCCGGGCCGCCGTCGCTCGCCGACCGGATGGACGCTGGGTCATCGGGGCAGGTCGGCGGGCCGCAGCGCGGTCTGTGGCCGCGCCGCGTGGCGCTCCAGGGCCAGGCCGATGATCCGCCGGCAGACGTCCGTGAACGAGTAGCCGCCCTCCGCCGGCATCGTCGGGAAGAGGCTGATCGGGGTGAACCCCGGGATGGTGTTGATCTCCGACACGACGATCCGATCGTCCGTGACCAGGAAGTCGATGCGGGCGAAGCCCTCCGCGCCGATGGCCCGATAGACATCGCGCGACAGCTTGTGCATCAGGACCCGCTGGGCATCGCTCACGTCCGCGCGGACCGACGACCGGGACAGGCCCGGCGTGTACTTGGCGGCGTAGTCGTAGAACTCGTGACCGCTGACGATCTCGCCCGGACCGTACAGCTCCAGGCTGGCCGGGTCGTTGCCGATGACCGATACCTCAAGGTCGCGCGCCCCGGCGAGGTAGGTCTCGGCGAGGACGAGGTCGTCATGGCGGAACGCCGCCTCGAGCGCCGGATCGAGTTCGTCGAGGTCGTGGACGAGGGTCATCCCGACGCTGCTCCCCAGGCGCGCCGGCTTGATCATGAGGCGCCCGTCCCCTGCCCCGTTCGCGAAGGCCACCAGCTCGCCGTGGACACCGTCCCGGTCGCGCGCCCAGCGGTCGGCTCGGATCTCGCGCCAGTCCACGACGGGCAGGCCCAGCCCCCGGCACATCCGCTTGAACAGCGCCTTGTCCATCCCCAGGGCGGAGGCGGCCACGCCGGAACCGGTGTACGGCAGGCCGGCGGCCTCCAGCACCGCCTGGATCGTGCCGTCCTCCCCGAACGGCCCGTGAAGCGCGATGAACACGACCGGCGGCTCCGGCCGATCCGCGAGCTCGGCGACGGCGCTGCCGATGCGGACCGGTCCGCGGGCGCCGAGAGCCGCGGGCTGGTCATAGGCGTCCTGGGCCCGGCCCTCGCGACGGTGGTCACGAGGCAGGAACCACCAGTCGCCGCTGAGGTCGATGAGCACCTGGTCCACGCTGGCACCGGCGCCCGTGAGCGCGTCGGCGATGGCCGTCCCGGACACGATGGAGACGTCGTGCTCCGCGGACGGCCCACCCAGCAGGACGACGACGGGTCGGTTCACGCCGGCCATGGCCAGCCCTCCCAGTCGCCGAGGAACTCGATCTCGTATTCGAGGGGGATCCCGTGGCGGTCCGCCATCACGGCGCGGACGTGGTCGCCCAGACGGCGGACATCGGCCGCCGTGCCCTTCTGGTCGTTGACGATGAAGTTGGCATGCTTCTCCGACACCACGGCGCCCCCGATGCGCGTGCCCTTCAAGCCGGCCTCGTCGATGAGCCGCCCCGCCGAATCGCCCGGCGGGTTCCGGAACACGCTGCCGGCCGACGGGAGGCCGATGGGCTGATTCGCCTGCCGCCAGCGCCGGATGTCGTCCAGCCGCGCCTTGATCGTGTCCGCATCGGCGGGCGTCAGCGCGAAGGTGGCATCGATGACGATCTCCGGCGACCCATCGGCGGGTGGGTGCTTGAGGCGCGTATCGCGGTAGGTGAGACCGAGGTCCCCGGCCGACACGACCGATTCTGTGCCGTCGCTGGCCAGGATCCGCGCCGCCACGAGAATCCCGGCAACGTCAGCCTCGTGGGCCCCGGCATTGGCCCACACGGCGCCGCCGACCGTGCCCGGGATGGCCAGGCCGAACTCCAGCCCGGACAAGCCCGCTCGCTGGGTCTCCGTCGCGGCGCGCGCCATCTGGACGCCGGCCTCCGCCGTGTACCGGTCCCCATCCACGCGCGAACCCTCCGCGCGGACCTGGATGACCAGGCCGCGGACACCGCGGTCGCTGATCACGACGTCGCTCCCCCGCCCCAGGACGAGGTGCGGCAGACCGCGGGTCCGCGCGTAGCGCACCAGGGCTCGCAGCTCGAAGGCGTTGTGGACCGTGGCGAACAGGTCTGCCGGCCCGCCCACCCGCATCGTCGTGAAGCGCGCGAGCGGTTCGTCCCGTGAGGTCTTGACGCCGATCCGGCGCTGGATGTCCGTCCCCACCGCGATGCTGTCGAAGGGCGCGGCGGTCGTCACCGGCTGCCTCCGCGGGATCGGCGTTCGATGGTCGCGGCATCCGGCAGCGCTGATCGCGTCGCCACGGCCGTGACGAGGTCCGCGACGGCATCCGCGGCCCCCGGCCGGCCCAACTCCCGGGCGGCGGCGGACATGGCGAGATGCGCTGACGGATCGTCAAGGATGGCGGCGGCTCCCAGCAGGGCGGCAGCGTCGAAGGCCTCGTCCTCCACGAGCCGGGCGGCGCCCGCCTCCACCAGCTCCCGGGCATTGGCTCGCTGGTGACCGGCCGCATGCGGGTACGGGACGACGACCATCGGCAGGCCCATCGCCGTCACCTCGGCCAGGGTGGACGAGCCGGCGCGACCCACCACGAGGTCCGCGGCGGCCAGCGCCGCCGGCATCTCGTCACGCAGGAACGGGTACGGTCGATAGCGCTCGCGGAGCGTCGCCGGCAGCGCCTCCCGACCGGAGAGCGCCGTGGCGTATCCGGCGTCACCGGTCACGTGCACGACCGCGACGCGCTCCACGAGCCGAGGGAGCGCCTCCGCGACCGCGGCGTTGAACCGACGGACGGCCTGCGAACCACCGAAGATCAGGAGGACCCGCGTGCCGTCCGGGATGCCGAGGCGAGCCCTGGCCGTCTCGTGGTCCACGGTGCCGGTATCGCGGATGGGCGTCCCGGTCACGTAACACGGGCGGCCGGCGCTGGCGTCAGTCCCGCCGAGGGCTTCGCACGTCGCCTGGAACGAGACGGCCAGCACGTCCGCGAGGCGCGCCGTCAGGCGGACCGCGCGACCCGGCACGACGTTACCGTCCCAGAGCACGACGGGGATGCGCAGCGGCGCGGCCGCGAGGAGGACCGGCACGGCCACGTAGCCGCCGGTGGTGAAGATGGCGGCCGGCCGCTCCGCGGCAAGGAGGGCTGCCGCCTGGGGCACGGAAACGGCGAGGCGGACCGGGTCCAGCACGAGGTGGGCGTCCGCCTCCACGGTCCGCAGCGAGCGCAGCGCGAGGCGACGCAGCCGGATCCCGGCCGCGGGCACCAGGCCCGCCTCCAGGCCGCGATGTCCGCCGATCCAGCGGAGGTCAGCGCCGTCCGGCCGGCCGCGGAGCGACCGGGCGACGGCCAGGGCCGGGTAGATGTGCCCGCCCGTCCCGCCGCCCGCGATGAGCAGTCGCATCGTCGTTCCAGGTCCCCTTTTCTATGGTTTCGCGCGAGATGGAGAGCAGGATCCCGATCGCCGCAAAGCTGATGATGAGCGACGAGCCACCCGCGCTCAGGAACGGCAGGGTGATCCCGGTGATCGGCACCAGGGTGACGACGACCGCGATGTTGATGAACGCCTGGATGCACAGCCAGCCGGTGATCCCGGCCGCCAGGAGGGCCCCGAACGTATCCGGCGCCGCCAGGGCGACCCTCGCCCCAGAGTACGCGAGGGCGACGAACAGCGCGATGACCACGACCGCCCCGACGAGGCCGAACTCCTGGCCGATCTCGGCGAAGATGAAGTCGTTGAAGGCGTTCGGGACGCTGACCAGGCTCTGGCCGAGGCCGCGGCCCACGACCCCGCCGGCGCCCAGCGCCAGGAGCCCCTGGACGGTGTGGAATCCCGAGCCGAGGGGATCCGACCACGGGTCCAGCCACGTCCGGATCCGCTCCATCTGGTAGCCGCGCAGGCCGAGGGCGATGCCCGCCAGCATGACCCCGGAGAACATCGTCCCCAGGTGGAACAGGTTCGCCCCGGCCAGGAAGAACATCGTGAACCCGGTGAGGGTGAGCACCGTCGTCGTGCCGAGGTCCGGCTCACGGAAGACGAGGAACACGACCGGCGCCAGGATGATCAGGAACGGCACCGTGCCGCCCCAGAACCCCTTGACCTTCGTCCCCCGCTTGGCGAACCAATGGGCGAGGTAGACGACGAGGGCCAGCTTCGCGACCTCCGCCGGGTGGATCGCCGGCAACGGCCCGATCTGCAGCCAGCGCGCCGAACCACCGACGGAGATCGGGCGCATCGGCCCGACCTCCGGCAGCAGGACCAGGATGAGCAGGACGATCGCGACCAGGAAGAACGGGACGGACACGAGGCGCAGGTAGCGATAGTCCACGCGCATCATCAAGAGCATCGCGACGAGGCCCAGGATCGCCCACTGGATCTGTGGGCCGACGGTGGCGAATGGGTCGTCCTCCGCGACGTACCCGCGCATGGCCGAGGACGAGAAGACCATGAGGATGCCGATCGCGCTCAGGGCCACGACGACGACGAGGATCAGGTAGTCCGGCTGGTGGCGCTCGCGCTGGAGGACCTGGGTCGGTGCCTTGGCCGGGTTCCGGTTGGCCGCCCGCCGCACGTTGCGGGCATCCTCGCGGATGGAGCGCTCCTGCTCCTCCTCTGTCCGGCGGCCGAAGCGCGGGATCGGCGGGGCGAGGTTCACCGGCGTTCTCCCTCCGCGGCGAGCGCGGCCACGGCGTGCTTGAAGGCGCGGCCGCGGGCCGCATAGTCCACGAACATGTCGAAGCTGGCGGCGGCCGGGCTGAGCAGGACCGTCGCCGGGCCGGCCCCGGGCCCCAGGGCGGCGCGAGCGGCCCGGGCCAGCGCGTCGGCGCGACGGACGGCATCCGCGAGATCCGCCGCGGTCTCGACGGTGGCGAGGCCGGCTTCGCGGAACCGGCGTCCGAGATCCGGCCCGCTCTCGCCGATGACGACGGCCGCAACCGCGCGCTCGGCGACGACAGGCGGCAGGTCTGACAGGTCCACGCCCTTGTCGCGGCCACCGGCGATGAGCACGACCGGTGCCGGGAAAGCGCGCAGCGCCGCGATGACCGCGTCCGGCTGCGTCCCCTGCGAATCGTTGACGAATCGGACGCCATCGATGAGGGCCACCGATTCGAGGCGGTGTTCCACGCCGGTGAATGCGGCGGCTGCTTCCCGGATGGCGTCCGGGGCGACGCCGAACAGCATCGCCGCGCCGACGGCGGCCAAAGCATTGGCGACGTTGTGGGCGCCGGGGATGGCCAGCTCGCCGACTGGCATGATCCGTCCGCCCGGGCCGGTGGCCGCCAGGCCCCCGCCGGCCAGCGGAAGGCGCTGGACGCCGGCCGCCACGATCCAGCCGTCCACGACCCCGAGGCCACCCGGCATCGGCCGGTCGCGGCGGTAGAGCACGGCCTGCACCGTGCCGAGCGCGGCGTACGCGGACACGACCGGATCCTCCGCGTTGAGGACGAGCGCGCCGTCCGGGTCAACGAGCTCGGCGAGACGGCGCTTCACCCGGCGGTACGCCTCCACGGAGCCGTGGCGGTCGAGATGATCGGACGTGACGTTCGTGTAGACGGCCACCGTGGTGCCCCGCGACAGTGTCGGGAGCTGCAACTCGGAGAGCTCGAAGACGACCCGATGATCCCGGGTCAGCTCCGCCAGCTGCTCCACGATGGGGATCCCGATGTTCCCACCAAGGACCGTTGGGTGAGACGGGTCCGCCGCCAGGAGCGCCGTCGCGAGGGCTGAGGTCGTCGTCTTGCCCTTCGTCCCGGTCACGCCGATCGTCGGCGCGACGCACAGGCGCAGGAACAGGTCCGGCTCGGATACGAGGGCCGGCGCCGTAAGGTCGCCGCCGGAGCGGCGATCGACCAGCGCCCGGAGTGCGGCCCGCAGCCGGGGCTCCGTGGTCGGGTAGTCGGGCGTGATGGACGGCGACGTGGTCACCAGCGCGGCGCCATCCCAGGCCGCGGACGGGTCGACATCCGGCCCCAGGACGAGCCGCACGTCGCGGCCGTCCAGGGCCCCGATGGCGAGAGCCAGGTCCTCCGCCGGGCGACCGTCGTAGACGGTCACCCGAGCGCCGGCATCGGCCAGGAACCTGGTCAGCGCGATCCCGCTCCGGGCCAAGCCGAGGACGGTGACCGGCCGGCCGCGCAGGGCGCCCGCCCGGATGGATGCCATCGTGAGCGCGTCCGGATCGATCGTCGGCACGGTCGTCACGGTGGTCACGAGAGCCGGTCCAGGGAGGCGAGGAACAGCGTCACCCCCAGGAGCGCGGCCAGGATGCCCACGATCCAGAACCGGATCGTGATCTTCTCCTCGTCCCAGCCACCCAGCTCGAAGTGGTGGTGGAGCGGGCTCATCCGGAACAGCCGCCGACCCCCGGACACCTTGTACCAGCCGACCTGGAGGATCACCGAGGCGGTCTCGACGACGAAGATGATGCCGATCAGGGGCAGGACCAGGATCTGGCCGGTGATGAGGGCCGTGACGGCCAGCGTCGCCCCCAGGGCGAGCGCGCCCGAATCGCCGATGAAGATCTGGGCCGGGTGCACGTTGAACCACAGGAAGCCGAGCAGCGCGCCGATGATGAGCGCGCACAGCAGGGCGAGGTTGGCCTGGTTGGGGACGTTGAGCAGGGCGATGAGCATGAACGCGACGAAGGCGACGGCGAGGGTGCCGCCGGACAGGCCGTCCAGACCATCGGTGAGGTTGACCCCGTTGGACGTCGCCACGATGGCGAATGCGGCGAACAGCACGTACCAGAATGGATCGATCTTGACCGCACCGACGAACGGCACGGCGATGGCGGTGATGGCGTACGTCTGCTGGATCTGGTAGGCCGCCACGAAGGCCACCACGATGAGCCAGATGAGCTTCTGGCGGGCGCGGATCCCCTCGCCGGTCTTCGCATTCAGGTAGTCGTCGAAGGCGCCCAGCAGGCCGACGCCCGCCAGGGCCGCCAGCGGGGCGAAGGTGGACGCATCCGGGCCCTCCTGGCGGAGGAAGAAGTAGATCGCGATGACGACCGCCACGATGAGCAGCCCGCCCATCGTGGGCGTGCCCTCCTTCACGTAGTGGGTCTCCGGACCTTCCTGGCGGATGCGCTTGCCGAATCCGATGGCGTGCAGGAGGCGGATGTACGGGGGCATGAAGATGACGACCATCGCGAAGGCGAGGAGGAGGCCCTGGATCAGCTCCACGGTCACGCCCGACCGGTCCCGTCGCCGGCCGCCGGCCCAAGCTCGCGCCCGAGTTCGGCCACGAGCCGATCGAGGGCGATCCCGCGGGACGCCTTGACGAGGACGATGTCGCCGTCCCGGAGTCGGGGTCGGAGCAGGTCCAGGGCGGTCTCCGCATCGCCCGCGTGGTGGATGCACGACGGATCCAGGCCGGCCTCGGCGGCGCCCGCTCCGATCCCGCGAGCGTCATGGCCCACGACGATGAGCAGGTCCACGACGGCGGCGGCCGCCTCGCCGACGGAGCGGTGGCCCTCGTCGTGGGCCTCGCCCAGCTCCAGCATCTCGCCGAGGACGGCGACGTGGCGGCCCGGGACGCCGGCCAGCAGGTCCAGCGCCGCCCGGACGGAGGCGGGTGACGCGTTGTAGCTGTCGTCGATCACGGTGGCGCCCCGGAGTCGAACGATCTCGGCCCGGTGCGGTGCCGACCAGCCCGCGGCGAGCCCACGCTCGATGGCGTCCAGACCGATCCCGGCGGCGACGCCGACCGCCGCGGCGGCCGCGGCATTGTGGGCGGACAGACGGCCCGGGACCGGGATACGGACGGCCCGGTCGCCGATGGGCGTGCACAGGCGGAAGCGCATGCCGTCCAGGCCGTCCGAGACGACATCGACCGCGCGCACGTCGGCGGTGTCGGCGAAGCCGTAGCGCAGCGCACGCGCGACGGTCCGGCGATCCATCCGGTCCACGATGGGGTCGTCGGCATTGAGGACGGCCGTCCCATGGGCCGGCAGCGCTTCCAGCAGTTCGCCCTTGGCCCGTTCGACCGCGTCGACGGATCCGATCCGCGACAGGTGCACCGGCTGCACGGCCGTGACCACGCCGATGGACGGCCGGCCGATGGCCGCCAGGTGCGCGATCTCCCCGCCCACGTACATCCCCATCTCGAGGACCATGGCGCCGTGCTCCGGGCCCAGGCGAAGGACGGTCAGGGGCACGCCGACCTCGTTGTTCTGGTTGCCCTCCGACTTGAGCGTCGTCCAGGTCGTGGCCATGACCGCCGCGACGGCCTCCTTGGTGGAGGTCTTGGCGATGCTGCCGGTGATGCCCACGACGACCGGCCCGAAGCGCCGCCGCCAGCCCGCGGCGACCGCCCCGAGGGCGGCCAGCGCGTCCGCGACGCGGATGATCGTGATGTTGCCGAGCGCATCGGGATCGGGGATCGGACGGGTCACCAGCACGGCCGCGGCCCCGCGCTGGACCGCATCGTCCAGGTGGTCATGGCCGTCCGTGCGCTCGCCCGGCAGGGCGACGAACAGGTTGCCCGGTCGAACGAGGCGGGAATCGACCGCGCCACCCTTGATGGGTCGGTGGGACCTGGCGATGAGCCGGCCACCGGTCAGGCGGATCAGATCGTCGGCCGTGAGCTCTGGCCCCTCGGCGGGGCCGGGCACCGGGGTCGACGGATCGACGTCGGTCACGGATGCCAGTGTGGCATAGCCCGCCGTCACCGGTCCGGGTCGCCGGACGGCGCGAGTTCCGGCCGCTCACGGAGGAGGTCCGGGGTCGTGATCGCGTTCGTGGCGATCCGGCGGAACAGCTCGAACGACATGACCGGCATCTCCAGCTGCCCGACCCGCGCCACGGTGGGGGTCCCCTCCTCGATGCGGACGGCCACGACGAGGTCCGGGACGCCCTTCTCGCGGCCGATGTAGCCGATGAACGAGTAGTTGAACAGGTTGTCCTTCCAGCGACGCTTCTCCACGTCCCAGATCTGGGCGGTGCCGGTCTTGCCACCCACGAAGTAGCCGGGGACCAGGGTCCGGTCGCGATAGAACGGGACCGCATCGATGACGTGGTCGGCGATGCGCACCAGGTCACGCGACACGTCCGGGTCCACGACCCGCGTGCCCGGAGCGATCACCGTGTCGATGGCGCCGATCGATTTGACGACGTGCGGCTGGACGGTGGTCCCACCGTTGAGGATGGCGGAGAAGGCGGCGGCGAGTTGCAGCGGCGTCACCGCGACGCCCTGCCCGAACGAGGCGTTCGCCAGGTCGATCTCGCGCCACTGCTTCAGACCCGGGTCGCGGACCAGCCCGGCGACCTCGCCGGCGACGTCGATGCCGGTCGGCTTCCCGTAGCCAAGGCGCAGCCACATGTCGTGGAGGATGGCGGACGACGACCCGACGGAGTCGCCGAGTCGGAGGGCCACCTTGGTGGCGATGACGTTGCGCGAGAACGCGATGCCATCCTCGAAGGTGATGGTGCCCATCCCCTTGCGGTCGGCGTTGTCGATCTTGGTGCGGCCGCCGTCCAGCTTGAGCGTGCCGACGTCCTTGAGCTTCGTCCGGCGTGTGACGGTGCCGGTCTCCAGGGCGGCGGCCGAGGTCATCATCTTGAACACGGACCCTGGCTCGTAGACGTTGGAGACGACCGGATCGATGAACCGGTTCGGCGCACTCGCGGCCACGGCCTTGTAGTCATTGGCGTCATACGAGGGATACGTTGCCTCGGCGTAGATCTCGCCCGTGTACGGGTCCATCACCACGGCCGACACGCTCTTCGCCTTGTCCGCGATGTACGCCGCGAGGAGCTCCTGCTCGAGAGCCAGCTGAAGGCCCGCGTCGATGGTCAGGCGGAGGTCCTCGCCGGCGACCCCGGGGCGCTCCACGACCGTCGTCTCCGGCCGAGGCCGGCCGTTCACGTCCCGCTGGGCGACGGAGATACGGGGTGAGCCCGCGAGCGGCTCCTGGTAGAACTGCTCCACCCCATACTGCCCCGCGTTCTCGCGGTTGACGAAGCCCAGGAGGTGGGCCGCCAGGGTCGAGTCCGGACCACCGCCCGCCTGCGGGTAGACGCGCTCCGGCTCCGACTCCAGGCTGATGCCCACGATGCGCCCGTCTCGCGCCGCCTGGCGGATCCGCTCGCCGAGCCGCGGCTCGATGCCCCGGGCCAGGATGACGTAGGGCTTGCCGCCGGCCAGCCGGGCGCGCAGGTCCGCCTCACCGGCCTCGTCAAGGTCCAGCAGGTCCACGAGCACGTCGCCCGTGGCGTCCAGCCGCCCGGCCGGGATCTGGTCCGCGGATGCGACGAGCCGCTCGCGCTCCACGGTCGTGGCCAGCAGGACGACGCCGGTCCGGTCGTAGATCTCCCCGCGCCGGCCCGGGACCTCTATCCGGACGGTCGTCTGGGCCGCGGCCTTGGCCATGAGTTCATCGCCGCGGACCACCTGCCAGTACGCGGTCCGGGTCACGAGCGCCGCCGAGCCCAGGAAGAACAGGGTCAGCAGGAACAGGAGGCGGCGGCGGGAATCGGTCCTGCCCAGCATAGGTCGTCCCTTCGTCGATCAGCGAGCGGGGATGACGAGTGGTTCGCCGAGCTGGCCCAGCCCGTGATCGAGCGCGAGCTTGCGCACGGCCGGCTCACGGCCCAGCCGACTCAGATCGGAGGTCAGCTCCTGGAGTCGCCCGTCCAGTCGGTCGCGTTCCATCTGCAGACGGCCGATGTCGTAGCTCGTCGCCGAGACGCGGACCTCCTGGGACAGTGAGAAGAACGCGAGCATGAACGCGACGACGATGCCGCCCAGCACGAGGCCCAGGCGGTTGGTGCCACGACGCGCGCGAACCGTGACCCGGGCACGTCGCCGGGGCAGGACCGGAACGTCGGCGACCCGTGGGCCCCGCGGCAGCGCGATCGTGCGAGGGCGGACGCCCTCGAAGACAGCCATCGTCAGTCGCCGAGCGCGAAGCGGTAGCGCGGAGCGCGGGGATCAAGGAACGCGAGCGGATCGGACGGGGCGGCCGCAGACCAATCGTCGAGCTCGAACTCGCCGTGCTCGTGGTACGGCGTCCGGTCGTGGCGTTCGCGCACTTCGTGCTGTCGGCGCCCGTAGGACTTGCGGCGGCTGGACTGGTGACGCTTGCTCACTGGGGCTCCTCCGTGCTCAGGCGGCGAGACGCTCGGCGGCCCGCAGTCGGGCGCTCCGGGCGCGTGGATTGGCCTCGATCTCGGCGGCCGACGGGGTGATCGACGGCGACGTGACGAGGCGAAGTCGAGGGTTGCGGCCGCACACGCAGACCGGAACCTCCGGGGGGCAGACGCAGCCGCGCCGCTCGGCGGCGATGAAGCGCTTGACGATGCGGT
>JBBEBL010000171.1:3379-19061 GCA_040882345.1 Chloroflexota bacterium | reverse complement strand
CGGTCCGCCGTTCGCCCGCTCCGCCCGGCGGCCGGCGCTCCGGCCCACGTGGTCCAGCGAGCGCAGCATGGAGGCCACGTCGCGGAGTGGATGACGGTGGGCGCGTCGCTCGTCCGGCGGGCTCAGGGGCTCACCCTCGAAATCGATGATCCGGAAGCCGTCCGGCGCGATGAGGACCTGGCCGAGATGAAGGTCTCCGTGGGCCCGGACCACCTCCGGCGTCGTCGGGATGGCGTCAAGGACGGAGAGGACGTCCACGATGCGCGGGGCGAGCTGACGGAGGATGGCGGCGGCCTCCGTGTCCTTGGGAGCCACTTCCATCGCACGCTCCAGGTGGTCGCGTGCGCGCGTGGCCCAGGTCCGGATCTCGTTCCGGGTCGCCTGACGCGGGGCCATGTCCGGCAGGCCGTGACCGCCCGCCTCGCCGGCCACCGCCGCGTGGAGTCCGGCCGTCAAGGCGCCGAGGTCGGCGGCCACCTCCGTCGCGAACTCCAGGCTGACCTCGCCCGGAGCGAGCAGCCAGGCGGTCAGTGCCTCGGCGACGGCCTCGTAGGCATCCTCGCCATCCGCGACGAATGCCTGGGCCATGGCGATCGTCGAGGCACCATGGCGGGCCTCGACCAGCTCTGCGAACCCGGCCACGGGCGGGACCGCCGCGAATCTGGCCTGCTCGCTGAGGAATGCCGTCATCTCGAGGTCGGGATTGAGACCGGGCTGGAGTCGGCGGTAGGCCTTGAGCACGATCTGCTCGCCCAGGACGACGCTGGTGTTGCTCTGGTCCATGGCGAGATCCCGTTCCGTGCCCGGACCGTCCGCGGGCATCGCCGGCCCGGGCCGGCAGACGAGCGCGGCCGACACATCAGAGCGTGCCGGGTCCGCGGGGAGGGCCGCGATCGTTCGCCCCTCCGCCATGGCCACGGCGAGTGCCCGCCAGCTCCCCTCCCCGGGCTCCGCGACCCGGAGTGGTGAGCCGGTCAGCGCGAACTGGTAGCGCGGCCGGGCGCCGTCGTCCAGGGTGAGGGTCGCGATGGCCAGGACGTGTGGGGCCGCGGCGTCGAGGACGAATGCCTCGTCCAGCTCGAGGCGCTTGACGCGGCGTCCCTTGGCCCCGAACCAGCGGGCGTTCTCGAGCGACGCGCGGTCGAGGCGGCGGATGGCCGCCTCGACCTCATCGCGGGTCAGGCTATTCGCCCGAGTTGATCATCACGTGCTTGATGAACGTGTAGTCCTCCAGCGCGTACTTGCTGCCGTCCTTGCCCCAACCGGACTGCTTGACGCCACCGTGCGGGGTCTCGGATGTCAGCGTGAAGTGCTCGTTGATCCAGACGTGGCCGAACTCGAGCGCCTTCGCGACCCGCATCGCCTTGCCGATGTCGCTCGTGAAGATGGACGACGCGAGGCCGTAGGGCGTGTCATTGGCCCACTGGACGGCCTGTTCCTCGTCGCTGAAGCGCTGCACGGTCACGACCGGCCCGAAGATCTCGTCCTGGATGATCTCCGACTTCTGGTCGGGGTTGGCGATGACCGTCGGGGCGTAGTACGCGCCCGCACGCTCCGGGCGCTCACCGCCGACCACGATCTCGGCGCCCTCGCGGGCGCGATCGACCATGCCCTGCACCTTGTCTGCCTGGGCCCCGGCGATGAGCGAACCCATCTCGATGTCGTCGCCCTCCGCCGGGTCGCCCCACTTGATGGTCCTGACCTGGTCGGCGAGGGCGCCCAGGAACTTGTCATAGACCTTGGGGCCGGCGATGACGCGTGTCGCGGCCGTGCAATCCTGGCCGGAGTTCCAGTAGCCGGCGAACCGGAGGGTCTCAGCCGCGAGGCCCGGATCGGCGTCGTCGAACACGATGACCGGCGCCTTGCCGCCGAGCTCCAGGTGCAGTCGCTTGACCGACTCGGAGGCGATCCTCGCGATGCGCTTGCCGGTGGCCGTGTCACCGGTGATCGACACCATCCGCACCCCGGGATGGCCGACGAGCGCGTCGCCGATCTCCGAGCCAGCCCCGGACAGGACGTTGACGACGCCCGGGGGCAGGATCTCGGACAGGATGTCGGCGAAGGCAAGGGCCGTCAGCGGGGTCCGGGCGGACGGCTTGAGGACGACCGTGTTGCCCGTGGCCAGCGCCGGACCCAGCTTCCAGCTGGCCATGTACAGGGGGTAGTTCCACGGCGCGATGCTGGCGACGACGCCGATCGGGTCGCGACGGATGATGGAGGTGTGGCCGGCAACGAACTCGTTGGCGGCGAGGCCGTCCATGATCCGCGCCGCCCCGGCGAAGAAGCGGAAGAGGTCGGCGCAGACGGCCATCTCGTCGATGGCGGCTCCCACCGGCTTGCCGGCATTCGCGCTCTCGAGACGCCCCAGTTCGTCCGCCTTGGCCTCGATCGCGTCGGCGATCTTGAGAAGCATGAGCGAGCGATCCTGTGGCGTCGTCTTCTTCCAGGTGGCGAACGCGGTCTCCGCGGCTTTCACCGCGCGATCCACGTCCTCGGCCGAACTGGCCGGGACGGTCGCGATGACCTCGTCGTTCGCCGGATTGACCACGTCGGCGGTTCGGCCGTCCGCGGCATCCACGAACGTTCCGCCGATGAACTGCTGGTACGACTTGACGCGGTCGAGGGTGTCGGTCACGGGGTTGCCTCCTGGGCGTGACGGGGGTCCTGTCGTGGAAGTGTCGTCATCGTAGCCTCGCGACGGAAGTCCCGTCCCGCGGTACGGGCGACGGACTGTCGGGTATCTGTAACACCGATGGGCCACAGAGAAGGCGGCCACGGGGTCCGGACCGACCAACGTGGTGTCAACCCCTTCAGCGGCCCCCTTGAGTTGCGCCCTTCGCCGCTCTCCCGCCGCTCCCTCCGCGCTTTCGACGCGGCCGCCGCCGAACCTGCCAGACCGATGGGTAGCGGCAGACCCTGCATAGGAGTCTCGACATGTCAGGACATGATCCCAACTCGGGCGGGCGACGGTTCCGTTTCGCCGCCATCCTTGCCGGCCTGGCGATCCTCGCTGCGGCCTGCGGCACCAATGACGCCAGCACCGCCCCGGGCGGCGGAGCCAGTCAGGCACCGCCCTTGAGTCCCGGGGCCTCGGTCGGCGGCACGCTGACCGTCTGGGCGATGGGCAACGAGGGCGTGAAGCTCAAGGTGCTTGCCGACGCGTTCATGGCGGACAACCCCGGCACCACGGTCAACGTGACCCCGGTGGACTGGGGCCAGGCCGTGGCCAAGCTCCAGACCGCCATCGCGGGCAACCAGACCCCGGACGTCAGCCAGATGGGCACGGACATGATGGGCCAGTTCGCCGAGACCGGCGCCCTGGAGGCCGTCCCCGCCGACTTCGACTCGACGACCTTCTTCGAAAGCGCCTGGAACACCAATATCGTCGGTGACACCGTCTCCGGCGTCCCGTGGTACGTCGAGACGCGCCTGCTCTACTACCGCACCGACATCGCCGAGAAGGCCGGGATCACCGCCGCGCCGGCCACCATGGCGGAGCTCAAGACCATGGCCAAGGCGATGCAGTCCGAGGGCGAGGCCAAGTGGGGCATCTCGCTGGGCACCAAGAACTGGCAGGAGTACCTGCCGTTCCTGTGGTCCAACGGCGGCGACGTCATGGACGATGCCGGCACCTTCCAGCTGAACAGCCCGCAGGCGGTCGAAGCGCTGACCATGTACAGCTCCTACTTCACCGAAGGCCTGTCCCCGACGGCTGTCCCCGAAGGCTTCGACATCACCCCGGCCTTCGTGTCCGGCACGCACCCGATGTTCTTCTCCGGTCCGTGGCACCTTGGACTCATCAAGGAGGCCGGCGGCGCCGAGATGGAGGGCAAGTGGGCGATCGCCCCGATGCCCAAGGGCGAGAGCTCGACGTCCTTCCTGGGCGGCAGCAACCTCGTGGTCTATAAGGCCAGCGAGAACAAGGACCTCGCCTGGAAGTTCGTCCAGTACCTCACGGACCCGGCGACGCAGGTCGCCTGGTATGCCGAGGTGTCCGACCTTCCGGCGGTCGCGTCTGCCTGGGACGACGCCGCCCTGAAGGCCGACCCGAACGTCGCCATGTTCGGCGAGCAGCTCAAGAGCACCAAGGCACAGCCCGCGATCTCCACCTGGAGCGAGCTGGGTGAAGCCCTCAACGCCACGCTGGAGAAGCTGACGGTCGGCGGCATGACCCCGCAGGACGCCGCCGATGCGATGCAGGCGGACGCCGAGAGGATCGGGACGGGCAGCTGAGGTGACCGTCCCGGCGCTCGCCCAACGAAGCGTCAAGCCGGTGGTGGTGAAAGCCGCCACCGGCCCCACCCTGCGCCAGAACCTGACGGGCTGGGCTTTCGCGGCCCCGTTCATGATCCTGTTCAGCGTCTTCCTGGCGTTCCCGATCATCGCGGCCTTCCTGCTCAGCTTCACGAGCTTCGGGCTGCGCGACCTCCAGAATCCGGTCGGGACATCGTTCGTGGGACTTCAGAACTACATGGACCTGCTGAGCGACGCCAAGTTCTGGAAGTCGCTCATCAACACCGTCTACTTCGTGGTCGTGGGCGTGCCGGTCACCCTGGCCTTCGGGCTGCTCATCGCCAACGCCCTCAACCGCGGCGTGAACCGCTTTCGGTCGGTCTTCCGGGTCGGCTACTACCTGCCGGTCATCACCAGCATCGTGGCCATCGCCGTCGTCTGGCGCTTCCTCCTCAACCCGGACGTCGGCCTGATCAACATGGCCCTGGCTGCCGTCAGCATCGATGGGCCGGCCTGGCTGGCCGATCCCGCCCTGGCCATGCCCTCGATCATCGCCATGGCGGTCTGGCGCAACCTCGGCTTCGCCATGATCGTGTTCCTGGCTGGTATGCAGGCCATCCCGGCATCCCTCTACGAGGCGGCGTCCCTGGACGGGGCCGGCCGCTGGCAGGCGTTCCGGAGCATCACCGTCCCGCTCCTGCGCCCGACGATCCTGTTCATGACCGTCATCACCACCATCGGCTACCTCCAGCTGTTCGAGGAGCCGTTCGTGATGACCGCCGGCGGGCCGCTCGACGCGACCCTGTCGGTGACGATGTACATGTACCAGCAGGGCTTCACATTCTTCCACCAGGGCTACGCGTCGGCGATCGCCTACGTCTTGTTCGTGATCGTGGCGATCATCGCGTTCCTGCAGTTCCGGTTCCTCCGGTCGGACACCTGATGAGGACGGCACGATGACCGCTGCAACGACACCCGTTCCCGCCGACGACAGCCGCAAGCCCACGGCCCGGTGGAGCTACATCTTCCTGACCGGGGGCCTGGTGCTCATGGTCGGACCATTCCTGTGGATGATCCTGGGCTCACTCAAGCCGGCCGCCGACTTCCTGCGCAATCCGCCGACATTCCTGCCCTCCACGTTCACGACCGACAGCTACGGTCGGCTGTTCGACCAACTCGACTTCCCGCGGTTCTTCTTCAACTCGTCGGTCATCGCCCTTGCCGTGACGCTGGGTACCCTGATCTTCAGCCCGATGGCTGGCTATGCCCTGGCAAAACTCCCTTGGGCGGGCAAGCGCGTCGTCATGGGCGTGGTCCTGGCGACCCTGATGGTGCCTGCCGGGATCACGATCATCCCGAACTTCATCCTGATGAGCAATCTCGGGCTGGTGAACACCTATCCCGGGCTGATCCTGCCATTCCTGGCCGGACCCTTCGGCGTGTTCCTCATGCGCCAGTTCATGCTCGGCATCCCGGACGAACTCCTGGAAGCCGCGCGCATGGACGGCGCCAGCGAGTTCCGCGTGTTCTGGTCCGTGGTCATGCCCATCGCCACGCCGATCCTGGCGACCTTGGGGATCCTCACCTTCCTGGGCAACTGGAACAGCTTCATCTACCCCCTCGTGATGGCCCAGGAACCGCAGATGTACACGCTGCCGGTCGCCCTGGCGACGTTCGCCACCGGCCAGTACCAGGCCGACCACGGGATGCTCATGGCCGGGTCCGTGATCCTGGTCGTGCCGGTCCTGATCGTGTTCGTCCTGTTCCAGCGCTGGATCACGGAGGGCATCGCAACCACCGGCCTCAAGGGCTGATCCCATGCCGCCGGTCGAGGCCGCCACCGCCGCTCCCGACCATCCCCCACGTTGAGGTTCACCATGACCACGCGACACCGCGCTTCCCTGCCCCGTGCCCTGTTCCTGGGCCTGCTCACGGTGGCTCTGGCCTTCCCGACCCTGTCGCTGGCGTCGGGTGGGCGGCCGGACCAGGCGGCATCCCCGGCCGCCGATGTCGGCCGTGGCCTGCATCCGTCCGATCGGGCCACGTTGCTCCGCTACGCCACTGACACCTGGGCCTCGTTCGTGGCCATGACGGACGCCAAGACCGGCCTGCCGTCCGACAGCCTGTCGGCCGACGGCACGCCCAGCGTGCAGACATCGACGACGAACATCGGCGCGTACATGTGGAGCACGCTCGTCGCCGAGGAGTTGCGGATCATCAGCCATCGCGAGGCGGTGGCACGCCTGACCCGCACGATCACGTCCCTGGAGACCATGGAGCGCCATGAGCCCAGCGGCCAGTACTACAACTGGTACGACCACACGACCGGGGCCAAGCTCACGGCGTGGCCGCCCACGGGCGAACCGATGACACCGATCCTGTCCTCGGTCGACAACGGCTGGCTGGCGGCCGGCCTGAAGGTCGTCGCGACCAGCACGCGCGAAGTCTCGGCACGGGCCACCGCCCTGTACGAGAGCATGGACTTTGGCTTCTACTACCGGCCCGAGGTCAACCGCATCGCCTTTCACGTGGCCCCGGACACCGGCGACTCGCCGTGTTGCTACGACACCATCGTCAGCGAGAGCCGCATCGCCAGCTACATCGGGATCGCCAAGGGCGAGCTCCCGGCCAAGGAGTACTTCGGCGCCTGGCGGACCTTCCCGGACACGTGCGCCTGGAGCTGGCAGGAGACGAAGCCGATCGGCTTCACCCGCACCTACCTCGGCGTCTCGGTCTTCGAGGGCGCCTACCCATACGCGGGCATGCACATCGTCCCGGGCTGGGGCGGGAGCATGTTCGAGGCGCTCATGCCCGCCCTGTTCGTGCCGGAGGAGGTCTGGGGCAAGCGCAGCTGGGCGGTGAACCATCCGCTGACCGTGCAGGCCCAGATCCATCACGGCATGGAAGAGGCGGGCTACGGCTACTGGGGCTTCTCGCCGGCCAACATCCCCGAGGGTGGCTACTCGGAGTACGGCGTGGATGCGCTCGGCATGAACCCCGAGGGCTATGCCTCCAACAACGACAAGACCTACGTGGACCCGGGCTTCGAGGGCTGTCGTGACGGCCAGCCGGCGCCGCCGCCGGAGGCCTACACGAACGGCGTGGTGACGCCCCACGCTGCGTTCCTCGCCCTGCGCTGGGCACCCGACGAGACCCTGGCCAACCTTGCTCGCCTGGAGCAGGACTTCGACATCTACACCCAGTGGGGCTTCCTGGACACGGTCAACGTGGACACCGGGGCGGTCTCGCAGGCGTACCTGTCGCTGGACCAGGGGATCATCATGGGCGCCATCGGCAACGCGCTGGGCAAGGACATGCTGCGCGACGCCTTCGCAACTCCCGATGTGCGGAAGGTGCTCAAGCCGATCATCGCCATGGAGGAATTCGCCGCCGCCCCGGCGCCGCGCGACCGGGGCCCGCGCGACACGGCGCCGTGAGCCCGGTCGAGGCGAACGTCACCGACGCCGCGCACGCCCGGATCTCCTGGTTCTCCCGAGCGGGCGTCCAGACCCAGCGTGACCGGCCGGCGCCGACGGTCCTGCTGCCGCCGCCGGCCAGCGTGCAGGCGGTCCGCGGTCGAGGCCAGGTGACGGTCGCGTGGACGCCGGTCGAAGGCGCCGTCGGATATCTCGTCCACCGCGCGGCCAGTGCCGATGGGCCGTTCCAGCCGGTGGACCAGGGTGGCGGCGACCTCCTCGCCGTGCCGCACGGACCCTACCTGGACACGACGTTCGATCCCGACGGCGATTCGTGGTATGCCGTCTCCAGCCTGGCCTCCATCGAAGCCGACGACGGCGCCCGCTCCATGCCGGTCGCCCCGGACCGAGGCACGCAGGAAGGCCGGATCGAGCTGCGCGTCCAGGTCGACCAGGTCGTCGGCGAGGTGGCCCGGCCGTGGCGGCCGATCATCGGCTCGGAACACCTTGCCCTGCTGCTCCAGGGGCCCGGACCTGGCGGCCATCACGTCGGCGACGAACTGGCCGAGGCCTTTCGGATCGTCCACCGCGAGCTGGGCGTGCAGAGCGTCCGAGCGCACGCGATCCTGCACGACACGCTGGGCGTCTATCGCGATACGGACGCGGGCGCGATCCACGACTTCACCAAGGTCGGCGAGGTCTTTGACCGGCTGCTGGCGACCGGCCTGCGACCCATCGTCGAACTGTCCTTCACCCCGAACGACCTGGCCAGCGATCCTGACGCCACGGTCTTCGGCTACGCCGGCAACATTTCGCCGCCGCGCGACCTGGCCAGGTGGGGCGCGCTGATCCGCGACCTGACCGTATTCCTGGCCGACCGCTACGGCCGCGACGAGGTCCGGCGCTGGGCATTCGAGGTCTGGAACGAGGCCAACCTCGCGCTCTTCTGGTCGGGCACGCAGGCTGACTATCTGGCTCTCTACGATGCCAGCGCTGCCGCCGTGAAGTCGGTCGATCACGGCTTCCGGATCGGTGGTCCGGCGACGGCCGCCGCGGGCTGGATCGATGACTTCCTGGCCCATTGCCAGGCGAACGGCGTGCCCGTGGACTTCGTGTCCTCGCACACCTACGGCCTGGCGCCCCTGGACCTGCGCCCGATCGCCGATCGCTACGAGCGGCCGGACATGCCCCTGTGGTGGACAGAGTGGGGCGTCAGCCCGCGGCACGGGGCATCCATCAACGACAGCCCTTGGGCCGCGCCACTGGTGGCACGCGGGATGCGCTCGGCCGCCGGTCGCCTGGAGGCGCTCGCCTACTGGGTCGCCTCCGACCACTTCGTGGAGCTGGGCGAGGCGCCGACCCTGTTCCATGGCGGCTTTGGCCTGCTGACCATCGGCAACCTGCGCAAGCCGCGCTACTGGGCCATCGCGATGCTGGAACGCCTGCTGGACAACGAGCTGGCGTGCACGGTGACCGGCGACGGCGCGGGCTCGCTGGTCGAGGTGTGGGCGACGGGCGCACCCGATGGACGGGTGTCCGTCGCGCTGTGGAACGGGACGATGGACCATGACCGCGGCATCGGGGACCCGGCGCTGGACCGGTCCGTGTCGATGTCGATCGAGGGGCTGGGAGCCGGCGTCTACGACCTGTGCCACTACCGCGTCGATACGGAGCACTCCAACATCGTCACGACCTGGGAGCGCCTCGGCGCACCAGACTGGCCGGACGAGGCGGGCTGGGCCGAGTTGCGCGCGGCCGACCGGCTGGAGCTCGTCGAACCACAGCGCCAGGTCCAGCCGGGGGACGGCCACCTGGAGATCGCCTTCGAGCTGCCCATGCCCTCGGTGTCGTTGCTTGAGCTGATCCCCTGCGACTCCGGTGACTGAGCGGCCCGCAGCGGATGGCGCGCGGGTGTCATCGACCGCGCCGTCGCCGGCCGTCGTCACGCTGGCCGGAGGCGACGGCCTGTCCATCGAGCTGCTGGCCAACGGCGCGATCCGGGCCATCCGGCATGGCGACATCCTGGTCAACCAGGTCCTCGGCAGCCCGCTGGATGGAGGTCTTGGCAACCTGTACGTGCGCCGCCACGATGCGGACTCGGTGGCATGGTTCCCGGTCCTGGGTCCTGGCTCGGCAGGCCGCTTCCGGGCCGCGGCCAACGGCGCCGCCTGGGATGGATCCGTCGATGGCCTGACCTACGTGTGCACGCTGCGGCTGGCGCCCGACGAGGCGACCTGGTTCTGGACGCTCCAGCTCGGCAACGAGACCTCGGAGACCGTGACGCTGGATGTCGTGGCCGCCCAGGACCTGGGCCTGGCGGTCGAGGCGACGGTCCGGACGAGTGAGCGCTACACCAGCCAGTACCTGGATCACACGATCCTGGACGACCCGACGCAGGGATTCCTGGTGTGCAGCCGCCAGGGACTGCCACAGGACGGTCGCTATCCCTGGCTGGCACAGGGCTGCCTGGACGGGGCCGTGGGATTCCTGACCGATGGATCCCAGCTGTACGGCCTGGACGCCAAGGCCACCGGCCGACCCACAGCCCTGAGTCGCCCGATGCTCCCGAACGCGCGCCGGCAGGGCGAGTTCGCGCTGTCCGCGCTCCAGTCGCGACCGATGACCCTGGAGCCGGGCGAGCGCCGGACCGTCACGTGCTTCGCGGCCGTCCTGGCCGACCACCCGGCCGCGACCTCCGCGGCGGACGTCGCCGTCGCGCACGCCGCACGCGCCACCTTCGATGGCCTGGACCGGAGCGCCATCGGCGGCGGGCCACTCCCCCGCTCCGCCGGCCTGTTCGACGCTCCCGCCCGGTTCCGCAGCCGAGACCTGGACGAGGCCACGCTGGCCCGGCTGGTGGCGCCACCGTCCACGTGGCGCCACATCGAACGCCGAGACGACACGCTCCTGTCGTTCTTCCATGGCCGTCAGGAGCACGTCGTGCTGCGCGCCAAGGAGCTGGCCCAGGAGCGCGCCAGCGGCCACATCCTGCGCTCCGGCCGGGCCCTCCTCCCGTCCGACGACACGCTGTCCTGCACGACCTGGGTGTACGGCGTCTTCGGGTCGCAACTGGCCATCGGCAACACCTCGTTCAACCTGCTGCTGAGCGTCTGTCGCGACCCGCTGGGCATCGGGGCGACCAGTGGTCAGCGGATCTTCCTGCGCACGGAGCGCGGCGACGAGTTGCTCGCGCTCCCCTCGGCCTTCGAGATGGGCTCGATGCACGCTCGCTGGATCTACGACGACGAGGAGCGGACCATCGTGGTCCGCCTGACCGCGGCGCTCGACCAGCCGACCTGTCGACTGGATGTCGTCGTCGAGCGTGGCGGACCCGTCCAGCTGGTCATCACCGAGGACATAGTCCTGGGCGCCGACGACGGCAACGCGCCTGGCACGGTGACCATGAACCGCAACGCGGGCCTGGTGACGCTGCGACCGGCGGTCGATGGCACGTTCGCCCGGCACTACCCGGATGCCACGTTCTGGATCAGCACGCCGGACCCCGGGCTGGTGGATGCCATCGGGCGCGACGAGCTGCTCTTCGCCGACGGCGCGGCCCGGGGCAGCGGGCACGTGGTCATCGTGACGAAACCGACTGACCGGTTCTCGATCTGCCTGGGCGGCAGTCTGTCGGGCGCGGCCCCTGAACCGGCCTTCGAGGTCGACGAGGCA
Organism: Chloroflexota bacterium; assembly: GCA_040882345.1. Classification (GTDB taxonomy): domain Bacteria; phylum Chloroflexota; class Limnocylindria; order Limnocylindrales; family CSP1-4; genus SPCO01. The sequence goes on along the minus strand of JBBEBL010000171.1, from coordinate 7,740 downwards.
CGCGAGCGGTCAGCGGCCGCGTTCTGGTCCGGCCTTGCGCAGGGCGCGTCGCTCGGTGGCGGGCACCACGAGCGCACCGCCCTGGACCTGGCCCGGATCGCGGACCTCATGCCCTGGTATGTCCACGATGGGCTCATCCACGCCAGCACACCCCACGGCCTGGAGCAGTACACGGGCGCAGCGTGGGCCGTCCGTGACGTGTGCCAGGGCCCCGTGGAACTGTTCCTGGCCACCGGCAACCACGCCGCCATCCGGGACATCCTGCGGGTGGTCTACGAGCACCAGTTCCGCCAGACCGGCGACTGGCCGCAGTGGTTCATGGTCGATCGCTATGGCGAGGTGCAGGCGGCCGACAGCCACGCCGATATCCGCTACTGGCCGCTGAAGGCGCTGTGCGACTACATCGAGGCGACGGACGACCTCGCCATCCTGGACGAGCCGATCCCCTGGACCGATCGCGACACGCTGGCCGTCAGCGATGATGCCGACTCCGTCCTCGTGCACACGGAGCGCCAGATCGACCTGATCGAGGCCGACTGCATCCCCGGCACGGCCCTCCCGGTCTTCGGCGGCGGCGACTGGGATGACAGCCTTCAACCGGTCGATCCATCGATGGCCCGTCAGCTCGTGAGCAGCTGGACCGTCGCGCTCGCCTACCAGACGCTCCAGCGCTACCGCGCGGTCTGCGAGCGGGGCGGGCGGGCGGCCTTGGCCGCGCGACTGGGCGACCTGACCCGACGGATCGCGGCCGACTTTCGGCGCTATCTGGTGCCGGATGGCGTGGTCGCCGGACTGGCCAACTTCGGCGAAGACGGGATCGAGTACCTGCTCCACCCGCGCGATGACCGGACCGGCGTCAACTACCGCCTCATCCCGATGACCAGGGGCATCATCAGCGACCTGTTCAGCGCCGAGCAGGCGGCGAACCACGTCGCTCTCATCGAACGGCACCTGACCTTCCCCGACGGCGTGCGCCTGATGGACCGACCGATGCCCTACCGGGGCGGGACATCGACCATCTTCCGGCGTGCGGAGTCCGCGGCCTTCTTCGGCCGCGAGATCGGGCTGCAGTACGTGCATGCCCACATCCGCTACATCGAGGCGATGTGCCGGCTCGGCCGGGCGGACGCCGCATTCGACGCGCTGCTCACGATCTGTCCGATCCTCCTGGAGCGCGACGTGCCGAACGCCCTGCCGCGGCAGGCCAATGCGTACTTCAGCAGTTCCGACGCGGACGTGCCCGATCGGGAAGCTGCGACTCGGGACTTCGAGCTGATCCGGAGCGGAGAGATCGGCGTGAAGGGCGGCTGGCGTGTGTACTCCAGCGGTCCGGGGATCTACCTGCGCCAGCTCATCGCCAACGTCCTGGGCCTGCGCCTGGCGTTCGACGACGTGGTCTTCGATCCGGTGTTGCCCGCGCGGGCGGATGGCCTGACATTCGAGCGGGATGAGGATGGACGCCGGGTGCGCTACCTGTTCCACGTGTCGGGTGGTGCGGGCTCGGCGCGGGAGGTCAGGGTCAACGGCGTCGCGCTACCGGACGGCCGGCGCACCAGGAACCCGTATCGGGTCGGCGGTCTGCTCGTCAACAGGACGGCGTGGGCCGCGGCACTGGACCGGCCGGACAACCTCGTGGAAGTGTTCGCCTGACGGGCGATGCGGGGAGTGGACGGCGGTCGGCGTCCCGCCGGGCGGGAGGGACGTCGAAGGAACGATGCCGCTCGGCGGATCGATCGACGTTACGCACGTGGGGCGGGACGCCCCGGCCAGGCACTCGCAGCGCGACCTGTGCGCCGCGGAGTATCAGTCCAGCCCGACCCGCCTCGCCCGGCGCGCCCGCCCGACGGTGTCCCATGGGGCGGCCCTTACGTCGAACGAACACCAAGCCGACCCGACTCCTCCGACGTTCCTCCCGCGGGGCGGGACACCTGTCGGAGGAAGCCCGTGTCCCGACCGCTCCGTCGACGATAGGGCCCCCGGGCGGGACAAGAGCGGGCCGCCACCTCGCCACCTCGCCCGTGGCCGCCGCCCGCCGGTCGAGCCCTGCCCGCCCGACCATGTCCGATCGGGCCGTGCAGCATCAGTCGAGCCCTACCCGCTCGATGAGGTCGGCCGCACGGACGGTCCCCGACGTGGACCGGATGCGCGCAGACATGGCGGCCAGTCGCGCGGCGAGGGCCCGATCCGCCAGCAATTCATCGATGGCGTCGGTCAGCTCCTCGTCACGGAACCCATACGTCGCAAGACGACGGCCGAATCCGGTCTCGTCCACGCGCTGGGCGTTGTCCACCTGGTCCCAGAACAGCGGCAGCACGATCATCGGCTTGCCGTGGTGGAACGCCTCCGTGACGGTGTTGTTGCCGCCGTGGGTGATGACCAGGTCCACCTGGGGCAGGATGGCCGGCTGCGGCAGGAAGGCCTCGCCGACCTGGTTGTCGTGGAGCGCGATCTGGTCGGCCAGGGGTCCCTTGGACACGATCACCCGGTGTTCCGTGGTGGCGAGGAGGTCCACGAGCCGCTGCATGAGCCCCACGTCCGCCGCCCCCAGCGACCCCAGGGAGAGGTAGATCAAGGCCCCATCACGCTCGCGCAGGTGCGCCGGCAGCTCCCAGCTGGTCTCAGGGGCGCGAACCGTGGAGTCCAGCCGGTGCCAGGTGGGCCCGAGCGGCACCGCTCGCTCGTAGTCCGCCTCCGCCGGGAAGGAGTACAGGTTGAGGTACGGCGACTCGGCGATGAACTCCGGGCCCAGATCACCGTAGGACAGGCCCGTCTCCCCGTGCTCCCGGCAGAATGCTTCAAAATCGAAGTACATGTCGGCGTGTGTGCGGCGCACCTCCTCCAGGAACGCCGGCCAGTCGCGCCGGTCCGCCACCGGGTAGCCGCTGGAGAACGGCGCGATGCGCGGGTCCTTCATCTCCATCGGGTTGCACGACACGATGCGCACCCATGGCCGCCCGCTCGCGGCGATGGCCGGGAAGGCCACGACGTTGTCCTCGACGATCACGTCCGGGGCGACCTCGTCGAAGATCTCGGCGAGGCGCGGGTCCACGTACTTCGCCCCGTCGATCAGGGCCTGGAACGTCGGGGCGATGAAGTCGGCCAGCTGCTCTATGGTCGGCTTGCGGAAGACCGGCGCCGTGTCGCGGATGAAGTCGATCCAGAACTGGCCCGGGACCTCGGGCTCGGTCGGCGGTGGGTTGAGGCGCATGACCCGCTCCTCGAAGCCCTTGGCCTCCAGCGTGCCGGTGAACGACTCCTCGACGACGAACACGACCCGGTGGCCACGCTCGCGCAGGACGGTGCCGATCCCGACGCAGTTGTTGGTCGGCCCGTAGGCGCTCTCGGGGAAGAAGACGATCGTGCGTGCGTCGGTCACAGGGCCCTCCGAGCGGCGGCGTGGCGGTCGTGGCCGACATGATGCCGCAACGCCCACGGCGGTCGCACCGGTCCCGCATGACGGGTCGCCGGCGCGGTGCTCTACCTGGTCCCTGGTCGGATCGCCCGCGGCGTCGTCCGCCTGTTGGCCTCCGTCTCGGGCGTGTCCTCGTCACTGCTCCTGGCGGCCTCCCAGATCTCGGCCGCGATCTCCTGGGTGTCGCGGGCCGCGATATGGAATGACGGCGACGAAGGGGTAGCGTCCGAGCGGCGCGCCTCCGCCTCGTGGAGCTTGGCGATCCACTCGACCATGTGCTCAGCCGAGATGCGCTGGAACTCGTCTCGGAAGTGCACCAGGTCGCTCGTCAGGGACTCGGTGTCCCCGTTATTCGCGGCGGTAAGGCGCCGTTCGGCCTCGCGCCAGGCCTTGAGAGCTCCCTCGATCGATTCTCGACGTGCCATGGCCGTCCTGTCGTACAGGCAGTCAGCCTGCCCCGTCATGCCGGTCCTGTCATGACATCCCGTCATCTCCGAGCGCCCGCGCGGGCGCGACTCACGTCGTGGCGGGCGTCTCGGCGAGCCGGCCCTGGCTGTCGGCGAGGTCCCAGACGTCGATCTCGGGGGGCGTGAGACCGAGCGACGTAAGGGCCGTGCAGATCTGGCTCCGGTGATCGGTCCCGTGGTGGATGACCTGGGCGATCCGGACGCCGAGTGGCGCGGTGCTGGTGGAGCCGTCGTCACGCTGCCGCACGATGGATGTGTCCGGGTCGAGATCCTCCTCGAGCAGCGCGGACCAGACCGGACCGTGCCGCTCCATCGTGGCGCGCAGGGCGGCCAGGTCAAGCGTAGCCTCATCGATGGTCGGCACCCGTCCGCCGGACAGGACCGAGAGATAGGCCGCGTCCGCGCCGACCGTGTGGCGCAGCGTGTCGAGGATGGAACCGAACGTCCCGGGCACGGTGGTCTCGAGCTGGTCCGCCGTGAGC
>JBBEBL010000171.1:0-3279 GCA_040882345.1 Chloroflexota bacterium | reverse complement strand
GAGGATGGAACCGAACGTCCCGGGCACGGTGGTCTCGAGCTGGTCCGCCGTGAGCGCGGCGCAGGCATCGATGACCCGGATCGTGGCCCAGACGTGGTGATCGAAGGCGTCAGCGAGCAGTGGTCGTGTCATGGCCGCACCGTACCACCGAGTTCAGCGTCCTGTAAGCGCCAGTGCGGCCAGGAGGACCGCCGCGGAACCCACGCCGACCGCCAGGTCCAGCGTCGACCAGCGCACCTCGCGGTAGCGGCTCCGGGGACCTGACCCGAAGGCGCGCGCGTCCATGGACAAGGCCACACGGTCACCGTGGCGGATGGCCAGGACGAGCAGGCCCAGCAGCAGCCGGGGGTGCCACGATCCGCGCAGGCCGCGGATCCGCCGGGCCTGCCGCAGCGTCGTCAGGTCCTCCGCGAAGCGCGGGATCGACTGGTACGCCGCCAGGGCGCCGTACCCGAACCGCTCCGGGACGCGCGCCTGCTGCACCAGCGCATCCACGAGGCGCGTTGGCTCCGTGGTGAGAGCGAAGACCGCACCGACCGACGCGATGGCGGCGACCCGCAGGCCGAGCGCCGTGGCGGTCGAGATCGCCTCGCTCGTGACGCGCAGCGGCCCCAGCCGGGCGATCTCCGTGGCGCCGGGATCCGTGTTCGGCGCGCCGAAGACGATGTTGCTGATCACCACGACCGCCGCCACGATCCAGAGCGGGGCCAGGGCGCGGACCAGCGCGGCAGGTCCGATCCGGCCGAGGACCAACCCTGCCGCGAGGGTCGTGGCGGTGATGGCCAGCGGCGGGAGGTGTCGCGGTGTGAACGCGAGTCCGATCAGCCAGACCAGCGCGATCGCCAGCTTGAGGAGCGGACTGACCAGGCCGAGGACGCTCGTCGCACGCTCGTCCGCCATGGGCGCGACGCGGATCACGTGACGACCCGCTGGTCGCTCACCAGCACGCCGGCGTCCAGGCGGATGACGCGCGTGGCGACGTCCGCCACGAACCGCTCGTCGTGGGTCGCCGCGACGAGGCAGGCGCCGGCATCCAGGTGCTCACGCAGGATCGCGAGCAGACCCTCATACCCGTGGCGGTCCTGCCCGAAGGTCGGTTCGTCCAGGACGAGGACCTGTGGCCGGCGAACCAGGACGGCGGCCAGCGACAGGCGCCGCCGCTCCCCGCCCGAGAGTCGATACGGGCTGCGGTCGCCGAACCGGTCCAGGGGAAGCCCCAGGCGCTCCATCAGCCGGGTCGCGCCCGTCGCCTCCTGCGGACGCAGCCCCAGCATCACCTCGTCCCGGACCCGCTGTGCCAGGAACTGTCGTTCCGGCTCCTGGAAGACGTAGCCGGCGCGGCGCGCGAGCCGATCCGCGGGGAGTGCAGCCGGGTCATCGCCACCCAATCGGATCGTGCCGCCGTGCGGCCCCAGTAGGCCCACCAGCAGCAGCCCCAGCGTGGACTTGCCGCTGCCATTCGGGCCGACCAGGGCGATCCACTCCCCACTGTCGGCGGCCAGCGAGATGTCATGGAGCACGGGCCGCGCCGGCTCGTAGCCGAACGACACGCCGGCGGCCTCCAGCACCCGGGAGGGCTCGGGCTCCACCGTCGTCGCGGGAAGCCCGGAGACCGCGAGGCCGGCCGGGGCCACACCCGGCAACCACATGCCGGCGGCCTCCAGGCGATCGCGGTGGGCCAGCACGTGATCCGGCGTCCCGAACGCGATCGGCGCCCCGTCGCGACCGAGGGCGAGGACGAGATCCGCCAGCGGCCAGGCGCGGTCCACCCGGTGCTCAACGAGCACGATCGTCGCCGTCCGGGCCGCCCGCACCTCCGCCAGGCGGTCAAGGAAGGCGGCCGCTCCCGGTGGATCCAGGTTCGCCGTCGGCTCGTCCAGGACCAGGACGCCGGGGCGCGGCGCCAGGACCCCGGCCAGGGCCAACCGCTGCTGCTGGCCGCCGGACAGGTCGAGGGCGATCCGCCGCTCCATGCCGTCGAGGCCGACGGAATCGAGTACCTCCGGTACACGTCGCCGCATCGCCGCGGACGCCCACCCCCGGTTCTCCAGTCCGAACGCCACGTCGTCCTCCACGCGGTCCATCACGATCTGACGCGATGGGTCCTGGAAGACCAGCCCGACCCGTGCCGCCAGCGCCCCGGGCTCGAACGCGCGCGTCTCGGTGCCATCCACCGTCAGGGTGCCCACCCACGCGCCGGGCACCTCTCGCGGCACGAGCCCCGCCATGGCAAGGCCCAGCGTGCTCTTGCCGGAACCCGACGGCCCGATGACGAGCAGGCAGGCGCCGGCCGGAACGTCGAAGTCGATCCTGCGCAGCGCCGGCGCCGCGGCGCCCGCGTAGGTGAAGCCGAAGCCGCGGGCGGCGATCGGCGCGGGACGGCCCTGCTCGCGATCGAACGGCGTCAGGTCGCGAATCCGTCCAGGACACCCGTCCCGCGCAGCGCCCTGACCAGCGCGAGGGCGACCAGCGGCAGCAGGATGGCCCCGGAGATGGCCATGGTGACCGCGATGATCACGAGCACATCGGCGGCGTAGCCCGCGTACCACAGCACGACGTCGTGCACGAACGCCGCCGCCGCACTCGCCAGACCGGCCGCCGCCAGGACCGGGAATGACCAGACGCGGTACAGGGTGAAGGCGAAGACCAGCTCGGCCGCGGCTCCCTGCACGAACCCGGAGAGGAGCGTGTCCGGGCCCCAGGCGCTGCCCAGGATGGCGGACAGTCCGGCCGCCACGAGCTCTGCGAACAATGCCGCACCGGGCTTGCGGATGATCAACGGCGCGACGATGGCCGGCAGCAGCCAGACCCCGTAGAACACGTTCTGGATCGGGCCCAGCGCCTCGGTCGCCTTCCAGGCACCGCCGGCCACCACGAAGAACACGCCGAAGGCGACGCCGATGACCGCCGCGACGACGATGTCGCGAGTCCGCCATCGAGTGTCCGGCGTGGGCGCCGAGGTTTCTGGCGGCGGGTACGTGGTGGTCATGACAGCGTCCTCCTCTGGATCCGGGGACGGCGTCAAACGAGTCGATCGAAACGGGTCGATCAGGCCTGCTTCCTTCGCCGGTACGAACCGGATCAGGTTCCGCGGGTCTGTGGCTGGTGCCACACTCTCAGCGCTGCGATGCGCTCCCCGGAGGCTTATGTGATTGAAGGTCAGCCTACCACGCAACGCCGACCTGGTCGCGCAGCCAGCCGATGACGCCGTCCACGATCTCCGAGCCTTCCGGCTCGTTATGGAGCTCATGGCGAAGCCCCGGGAACGTACGTCGCTCC
>JBBEBL010000170.1:11009-19083 GCA_040882345.1 Chloroflexota bacterium | reverse complement strand
CTTGCGTCATACGCCCCTCAAACGTACGCGTATACCAATTCCGCCACCTGGGCACAGGTGTCGCCGTGTCAGCGGTCCGGAGGGGATGGTACCGAGGGAGGGACTCGAACCCACACGACCTTGCGGCCACTGGTACCTGAAACCAGCGCGTCTGCCATTCCGCCACCTCGGCACGGACCCGCGTTGACCGCTACCGGTCGACGGCGAGGCGCCATGTTAGCACATCCCAGAATCGGTCCGACGGGTCCGTGACCTGTCGGATCGCCGGTCCCTGGAGCGTGTCGTGAGCCACCACGACCTCGTGGGCAAAGGCCACCGGGAGCAGATATCGACCGGTGGCGAGCTGCTTCTGAAGGGCGCTGTACGCGGCCTTCCGCTGGTCGTCCGTTCCGGGGGCTCGGGCAGCGATCAGCAGGGCGTCAAGGGCTGGATCCTGGAGACCGGCGATGTTCGATCCACCGGTCAGCGTCTGGCTGGATGCAAGCAGCGGATACAGGTCGGGATCGAGCCCGATGATGACGTCCACGACCGCCACGGAAAAGTCGCCCGTGCTCAGTCGGTCCGTGGCGAAAACCCCCGGCGGGAGGGCCTCATGGGTCGCCGTGAGCCCGATGGCGGTCCAGTCCTCCACGACCGCCGCCGCGGCATCGAAGAGGCTTCGGTTGGTCGCCACCGTCGGGCTGATCACCTCGATGGACAGCGGCTCCTTGGCATCCGGTAGGTACCAGCCGTCGTCCTTGCGCGACCAGCCGGCGGCCTTGAGGCCCGCCTGCGCGGCGTCCGGATCAAAGCCCACGGGTGGATCCGCCGCCGCGTCGTACAGCGGTGAGCTGGGGGCGATGGGTCCAGCGGCCGCCGCCGCGGCTCCCGCGTAGGCCGAACCGATGATGTCAGCTCGGTCGATCGCCTGGAGCAACGCCGTCCTGACCCGCGGATCGGCGAACTCCCGGTGGCCCGGACGCAGGTTCAGGACCACCGCGGTCAAGGTGGATCCGGGGTACCGCAGCAACCGGCTGCCCGTCGTGGTGCCGAGCTCAGCGGCGAGCTCGGGCGAGATCCCGGACACCGCGTCCAGGTCGCCCGAGCGGAAGTCCTTGGCGAGCAGCGCTGGATCCGTGTAGAACCGGAAGTCGATCTCCGCCAGGTACGGGAGCGGACGCTCCGGGCGACGGGTCGCACCCGGGGTCGCGAGCGAATCGGTCGGCCGCGCGGACGGATCCGGAGACCCGTCCGGGACGAGATCCAGCGTCACCGCCGGGATGAGCGACGCTGACGTCTGATCCAGCTCGACGAGCGAGAACGGTCCAGTGCCCACCGGCTGCCGACCGAACGGGTGATCCGGCAGGAGTGCGACCGGCACCTCCGCAAGGATGTGTGCCGGGGCGATGGGCTGCGTCAGGGCCTGAAGGAAGCCGCCCAGCGGCGTCGCGAGGGCGAACGTCACGACGTCCGCGGTCGGCGTTCCGACCGTGACCTCCCGCCACGACGTGGATGCCGGGCCCTGGTAGGCGGGATCCTGCAGCGTCCGGATGGTGAAGGCGACGTCCTCTGAGGTGACCGGTTCGCCATCGTGCCAGCGGGCGTCGTCACGGAGCACGACCGTCCACGTCCGCCCCTCGTCATCCACGGACCAGCTCTCGGCGAGATCGGCGACGATGGTGCCGCCAGGCCCGTTGCGAACCAGCCCGGAGAAGATCAGGGCCACGAGGTCGCGGTCGACCTGGGTCCGCGCCGTGAACGGGGAGACGGACACGGCCGCCCCCATGGCGCCTTCGACGTACGGGCGGAGAGCGTCAGGGGCGGGTTCGCCCGATGGCGCCGGTGACGCGCCGGGCGTCAGGGAGGGCAGGATGGCCGGGACGCCGATGAGGCCCGCGACGAGGGCGAGCAGCACGACGAGGGTCCCGACCACGACCGAATCGGTTCGGGTCATGAGGCTCCGTGCGCGGCGGCGCGGCGGGATGCCGCGACCGCGGGATCAGGCGGGCGCGGTCAGGTACGAGACCAGCGCGAAGATGACGAACAGGGCCAGCAGGATGATCGTGAACTGCCACAGCCGCCGTTCCACCCCCCGGCGGCTCCGGTAGACGGCGGAATCGCCACCGAACGTGCCGGACAGTCCGGTACCCCGGGCCTGGAGCAGGATCGCGGCGATCAGGGCGACGCTCACGATGAGCTGGCCGAGCGCCAGGATGGGATTCACGAGTCAGCGACCTCCGTTCGTACGGCGACGGATGCTATCACAGGGGCGCCGCCACGGCCGGAGTCATGCAGGAGCGAGCGCCCGGTCATGCCATCCCAGCGCGGCAGCCCGGCGAGTCCCAGGAGCGTGGGCGCCACGTCGGCCAGCACGCCGTCCCGGAGGGACCGACCGTCAACGGCACGACCCATGACGAGGAACGGGACGGGGTTCAGCGAGTGCGCGGTGACCGGCCGACCCGCCGCGTCGCGAAGGTCGTCCGCATTGCCGTGGTCTGCGGTGATGGCGAGGAGCGTTCCCGGTCCACCCGGATCCGCGGCGTCCGCGGCGGTGATGGCCGCGACGATCCGGGCCAGGCAGCGATCCACGCACGCCAGCGCCTCCAGCGTCGCATCCCAGACCCCCGTATGCCCGACCATGTCAGGGTTGGCGTAGTTCGCCACGATGAAGTCGTACGCCCCGGAACCGATCGCCTCGACCAGCACGTCCGTCACGCCCTCTGCGGACATGGACGGTTGGAGGTCGTAGGTCGCGACCCTGGGACTCGGCACCAGGCGGCGATCCTCGCCTGGCCAGGGCGTCTCCACGCCACCGTTGAAGAAGTACGTCACGTGCGCGTACTTCTCCGTCTCCGCCACGTGCAGCTGGCGCCATCCGGCCTCGCTCATCGCCTGGGCGAGGGATCGCGCCGTCTCCGGCGGGAATGCGACCTGGACGGGCAGCCCGTCCTCGTAGGATGTCATCGTCACCACGAGCAGGTCCGCCGGGGCCGGCCGACCGTCCGGAGCGACTCGGTCGAACGCGTCGAACGAGGGCCCTTCGGCGAGGGCGTGCGTGAGCTGGCGGGCGCGGTCGGCTCGGAAGTTCAGGTGGATGATGGCGTCGCCGTCTCGGAGGGCCCCGTCGGTGTCGTCGATCACGGTCGGTGCCACGAACTCATCCGTCTCGCCGCGTGCGTAGGCGGCGGAGATCGCGGCCACGGCCGATGGGGCGCGATGGGAGCCCTGGCCGTGGACGATCGCGTCGTATCCCGCCTCGACGCGGTCCCAGCGCTTGTCCCGGTCCATGGCGTGGTAGCGCCCGCCGACGGAGGCGACTCGCACGTCCGGGTGCACGGCCGCGAGACGGCGCTCCAGGTCCTCCATGAACGCGAGCGCGGAACTCGGCGGCGTATCGCGGCCATCCAGCAGCGCATGGATCCGCACGGCCCGCACGCCGCGTCGGGCCGCCAGATCCACGAGGGCGACGAGGTGCCGGTCGTTGGCGTGGACGCCACCCGGGCCGATGAGCCCGACGATGTGGAGCGGTCGCTCGCGCGTGACGGCACGGGCGCACGCCGCTATGAGGGCCGGTCGCTCGAAGAACGAGCCGTCGGCGATCGCGGCGTCGATCCGCGGGAGGTCCTGGAGGACGGGGCGGCCGGCCCCGAGGTTGAGGTGACCGACCTCCGAGTTGCCCATCTGGCCGGAGGGCAGCCCGACGGCGTCCTCCGACGCGCGCAGGACCGCGTGTGGCCAGCGAGCCACGAGGGCACGCCAGACCGGCATCGGCGCCGCCGCTATGGCATCGCCGGCCGGCTCGTGCCCGATCCCGAAGCCGTCGAGGATGATCAGGACGATGGGCCGAGGGCGACCGATGATCACCCGGCGAGTCCGCGGGCAGCGGCCGTGATGCCCGCCCGGGCCACGATGCCAGCCATCTCGTCCGGCTTGAGCGAGGCCCCACCCACGAGCGCGCCGTCTATGGCCGGCTCCGCGAGGAATTCGCCGATGTTGGCGGACGTCACGCTCCCGCCGTACAGCACCGGGACGTCGGCGTGGGCCTCCGACCAGCCGAGCGCGGCCAGGCTGGACCTGATGCCCTCGGCCATGGCGGCGGCGTCCGATCCGGTCGCGGTCCGACCCGTGCCGATGGCCCACACGGGCTCGTAGGCGACGACCAGGCCCGCCGCGGTGAGCGCCGTCGGGTCGGCGTCGACCAGGGCACCGCGGAGCTGGCTGGCGACGACATCGCTCGCGCGACCGGCCTCGCGCTCAGCGAGCACCTCGCCGACGCACAGGATGGGCCGCAGCCCGGCCTCGACGGCCCGGCCCACCTTGCGGCCGATGAGGGCATCCGTCTCCCCGGCATCCCGGCGGCGCTCCGAGTGGCCGACGATGACCCACGTGACGAGGCCGTCCAGCATCGGGGCGGCGACCTCGCCCGTGTAGGCGCCGGCCAGTTCGTGGTGGACGTTCTGGGCGCCGACCGCGACACCGGGATCGGCCTCCGCGAGGGCGTCGCGGACCGCGGCGAGGCACACGAACGGTGGGCAGATCACGCGCGTGACGCCCGCCACGCGGGTCCGTCCGGCGATCGTGATGGCCAGCTCCCCGGCGTCGGCCGGCGTGGTGTGCATCTTCCAGTTCGCGGCCACGATCACGTCACGCATCGACACGAATCATGCCAGAGGTGCCGCCGACACGGGCGCGCCGTCCCTGGCCGACCCGGGCGGCGGCGCGGGCTCTGCTTCCGCGAGGCGTTCCACTCGCTCCAGTGCCCGCTGGACAGCCGACCTGTGCAGATCGAGTCGCTCGGCCAGTTCCGCGAGCGTCGCCTCCGGCGTGTCGCGACGGGCATCGGCCACGAGCCGCACGACGTAGGGCTGCCTTGCGAGGCGACCGTCGGCGTCAAGGGTCGCGATCGCATCCAGCTGGCGTCCGGCCGCCGCCACGGCACGCTGGAGGTTCGCGGATTCGGCATTGAGGACGCGGTTGAGCTCGCCCCGCAGTGCCCGCGAGACCTGCCGGGCCTCCAGCTCCAGGAGCGCTCCAGCAGCACCGATCCGACGGAGGAACGTCCCCACCGACTCGGCGCTCTTCCAGGTGACGACGCCCTTGCCCCGCCGGACACGCCACGATGCCGGCAACTCGACCTCCTCGAGGCGCGCCACGAGTTCGGCGGTCTCCTCGACGGGGATCACGAACTCGAGATGGGTCCGCCCGCCAGCGAGGCTGAGCGATCCGCGTGCGAGGAACCGGCCGCGCAACCAGGCGGTCCGGCAATGGTCGGCAGCCGTCGCCCAGTCGAACGACCCGTCCGTCCGGGCCAGGGCATCGGCCGCGCGTCTGAGGCGGACGGCCAGCCGCGCGACCGCGGGCTCACGGACGCCAAGGTCCCCGGCGAGACCGGCCGCCTCCGCGATGCGATCGCATGGCCGCGCCGGGTCGATGCCCGCGAGCTCGTTGCGCAGGGCGACCACGAGGTCGCGCTCCGAGTGCGTCACGCGCGTTCGCCCGTCGTCACGCCGTCCGCCCGGCTGTCCGGCCGCCCGCCGGACCTGTCGTCCGGCCGCCGGCCCGGCGGCGCACGGCCATCTCGCCGTCGAAGGCACGCAACACGGCCGAGGCCAGTCGCGCGGGGTCGTGGTGGTGAGCGTTGTCCGGATCCACGACATCGTCCAGGATCAGTCGCGGCGGTGGTGGCGGCACCGTGGGTGGCCATCGGAGGCGGACGGTCTCCGACGACCAGTCGGACGGGATGCGCGCGTCGAAGCGGTCGTTGGCGAGGACCAGGTCCACGAGACCCGGGGCCGTGTGGCCGATGAGCGCCTCCACGTGGCCGGTCAGGTCCAGGCCGCTGGTCTCGCCGGTCTGCGTCGCGACGTTGCAGACGTAGATCCGCGTCGCCGCTGCGGCGAGGACCGCGTCGCGCACCTCGGGCAGGAGCAGGCTCGGCAGGAGGCTCGTGTACAGGCTGCCGGGACCGATGACGATGAGGTCAGCCTCGGCGATCGCCAGCAGGGCGTCGCCGGACGCCGCGACGTCGCTCGGGGTCACCCATACACGCTCGATCCCTGACGTGTGCATGATCAGTGACTGGCCGTCCACCACGGAGCCATCCAGACGCTGGGCGTGGAGGGTCAACGGCGTCCCGGTGACGGGAACGACCTGGCCGCGGACCGCGAGGATCCGATTGATCTGCCGTACGCCCTCCTCGAAGTCGCCCCCTTCCACCGCGGTCATGGCGGCGAGCAGGAGGTTGCCGACCGGGTGACCGCCGAGTCGCGGAGGTTCCGGGACTCCGGGCGCATCCGTCGCGACCGGGAATCGGTATTGGAGGAGCTGGCTCATGAGCGGCTCCGCGTCGGCCAGGGCCGCGATGCAGTTACGGATGTCGCCGACCGGCGGGATGCCGAGCTCCTCACGCAGCACGCCGGACGATCCGCCATCGTCGGCGACGGTGACCACGGCGGTCAGGTTGCTGGTGTGCTCCTTGAGTCCGCGCAACAAGGTGGAGAGGCCCGTGCCGCCGCCGATGGCCACGATGCGCGGGCCACGCGCGAGGAACCGCTTCTGGTAGATGAGCTCCACCAGCGGCCGGTCAGACCCCGCCGTCCGGAACGGCGCGGTGAAGGCGCGCACCAGGCCCAGCCCTCCGGCGACGACCAGCGCGAGTCCCACCACCCCGGCCACCAGTCCGCGCAGGGCGAACGGCAGGAACTGGAGCGTCGCGATGTCGATGAGCGACCCGATGATGCCGCCGGGCTCCAGGCCACGCGAGACCTGGCGGATGACGTGGGCGAAGGCGAGGGCCAGAACCAGCAGACCCGCGAAGAGGACGGCGAGCCAGCGCTTGACGCCGATCCCCGGCATCAGCCAGCGCCGCAGGTTCACGACCGATCGAGTTCCCGGTGGAAGATCGAGACGGGCCCGAGGTCCTGCTCTCGCAGCCACGCGGCGAGGGCTTCGCCGATGGCGATGGATCGATGGAACCCGCCCGTGCACCCGATGGCGATCGTCAGACGGGTCTTGCCCTCGCCGACGTACGCCGGGACGGTGAAGGCCAGGAACTCCTGCAGGAATGCCAGGAACCGTTCCGTGACGGGCTGGCCAAGGACGTACTCGCGGACGGGATCGGTCAGTCCAGAATGCTCACGCAGTTCCGGGATGTAGAACGGGTTCTGCATGAACCGGACGTCGAACACGAGGTCGGCCTCCAGCGGCACGCCGTGCTTGAAGCCGAAGGTGATGATCTGCAGCGCGACCTGGTCCGGGCGGGCCGGCGTCGCGAGCTGCGCGAACAGGCGCTCGCGAAGCTGACGGAGGGACAGGTCAGAGGTGTCCACGATCATGTCCGCCTGGCTTCGCACGGCCTCCAGCTGGCGGCGCTCCTCCGTGATGGAGGCGGCGATCCCACGACCGGCGGACAGCGGATGGCGGTGGCGCGTCTCGCTGAAGCGACGGATGAGCACCTCGTCACTCGCCTCCAGGAACACCACGCTGGGCTGGATGCCTCGCCCCTCCAGCGCCCCGCGGACGGCCGCCAGGGACATGGCCGCGTCGCCGGACCGAACATCCAGCACGATCGCCACCCGGGCAAAGCGAGCACGGTCAGACGAGACGAGGTGAGCCAGGTCCGGCAGGAGCTCACCCGGGAGGTTGTCCACGACCGTGTAGCCCAGGTCCTCGAACAGCTTGGCGGCCGCCGTCTTGCCGCCGCCGGACAGGCCGCTCAGGATCACCACCGCCTGCGCCGTGGCCGTGCCCTTCGCCGGGCCGTCCGCGGCGCCGCTCACCGTCCGGTCCGCCGGATGAAGAAGACGGTCGCCTCGAACAGCAGGTACATCGTGCCGCCCAGGACGAACGGGCTCACGAGATCGCCGCCGGGCGTGGCGATGGCCGCGAAGATCGCGATCCCCAGCAGGACGTAGCGACGCACGCTCCGCAATCGGTCGGACGAGAGGATGCCGACCCGGGCCAGGCCGTACAGCAGGATCGGGAACTCCATGACCAGGCCGAACGCCAGGAACATCGTGGTCACGAAGTCGAAGAACGGACCGGCGGCCACGTTCTCGACGAGGCGGTCGTCGTTGAAGCTGAACAGGAACTGGAG
>JBBEBL010000170.1:0-10909 GCA_040882345.1 Chloroflexota bacterium | reverse complement strand
CGGCGGCCACGTTCTCGACGAGGCGGTCGTCGTTGAAGCTGAACAGGAACTGGAGGGCGAACGGCAGCACGAGGTAGGCGATCGCGACGCCGAGCGCGAAGAACAGCAGCGCGAGGGGCACCCACGGCCGGATGGCCTTGCGTTCGCGGTCCGTCAGGCCCGGCGCGATGAATGCCCAGAGCTGGTACAGGATGATCGGCATCGCGATGATCACCCCGACGACGAGGGCGATGCGCAGGGTGATCGCGAAGCCGTCGCCCGGCCCCAGCGTCTGCGCGGACCCGTCCGGCAGGAGGTCCAGCAGGACGTTCCGGATCGGCGTCGAGAAGTAGAACCCGACGACCGCCCCCGCGACGATCCCGAGGATGATCCGGAACAGGCGGGTGCGCAGTTCGCCGAGATGGTCCACGAGCGACATGACCGACACATCGTCGGCCCCGGGGGCCGGGGGTTCGGATGCGGCGGGGACGGGAAGACCCGGGTCGCGCAGGGCGTCGGCGTCGGCCACGGGCGGTGCCGGACCTCGCGCCTAGTTGGTGCCGGGCGTCGGCTCGGTGCTCGACGGCGGGCTGGCGACCGTCGGGGCACCAGGCAGGTCAGCGGCGGTCGCCGCGACGGCGGGGTTGGGGGCCGGTGCCTCCGGGGCGGGTGCCTGCGGGGCAGGAGGTGCCGGCGGCGCCGCGGGCGTGGTCGCAGGCATCGGCGAGGTGTCCACCTTCACCGACTCCTGGATATCGGTGGACGCCTTGCGGAACTCCTTGATGCTCTTGCCGAGCGCCGCGCCGACGTCCGGCAGCTTGCCCGGGCCAAGGACGAGCAGGGCGATCACGAGGATGATGACGAGTTCGAGGGGTCCGGGTGTCGGCATGTCGGGAAGGCTCCTCAGATGGGATTGCCGCGGCGGCTAGGGTAGCACAGGGAGGCGTCCGGCCCAGCTCGCGGCGGCCTCGGCGACGCGCTCCAGCGGGTCGCCCGGACCGGGTGACGACGCCGCCCCGGCGATGCCCCGCGAGACATTGACGAGCAGCCCGCCACCGGGCCGGCCGCCACCGGGTGGCGCTGTCGCGGGACCGTGGCTGAGGACCGGTTGGATCGCCCCGCCCTGCGCGCCCACCCCTGGCACGAGGAACGGGAGCCCCGGGGAGACGTTCCGGATCGCGGCCAGCTCATCTGGCGCCGTGGCGCCCACGACGAGCCCGACGGTAGAGCCCGGCCCCCACGATGCGGCGCGTCGGGCGACGCGCAGGTGCAGGGGCTCGGCTGGCGCCCGCGTCGATGGATCCGCCTCGACGACCAGATCCTGCAGCTCGCCCGCCCCGGGGTTGGAGGTCCGACACAGGACGTACGCGAACCGGTCCACGCGCTCCAGGAGGGGCTCGATCGCGGCAGCGCCGAGATACGGGTTGACCGTCACGGCGTCGGCTCCCAGGGCATCGAACAGGGCCACCGCCTGGCGGGCCGCGGTGGACCCGATGTCCCCCCGCTTGGCATCCGCGATGACCGGCAGGTCATCCGGGATCCGCGCGCGCAGTCGCTCCAGGGCGGCTACCCCGGCCGACCCGTACGCCTCGAAGAAGGCGAGATTGGGCTTGACGGCCGCGGCCCACGGGATGGCTGCCTCCAGCACGAGAGCGGCGAAGCGCTCCAGCCCCGTGAGGTCGCGCGAGAAACCGTCCGGCAGGGTGGACGCGTCGGGGTCGAGCCCGAGGCACAGGACGGTCCCGGTGCTCTGCGAACGCGCGGCCAGCCGGTCCAGGTAGGCGGGCCTCACGGGCTCGGCGCCGGCGTCGGGGATGCCGGTGTCGCCGGCGGCGGCGTGGCGGGTAGCTGGTCCGCCGGGATGAACCAGTCCGGTCGCGATGCCGGCTCAAGACCGGAGACCTCCGTCAGATCCGTCGTCTCCTTGATGGTCCACGCCGGCCCGGACCCCTCCAGGGTCGCGAGCCGGAGGTCTACCGTCTGGCGGTCGATGTGCAGGAACGCGATGGCGTCCCCGGCCGGGGACCAGGTGGGGCCCCACGACGACCCATCGTTCGTCACGCGCAGCAACTCCTCGCCGGTGGTCCCGTCCAGGATGACGACGTCCGTCCCGAAGGTCGTGGTCCGGGTCGCGGCGATGAACCGGCCGTCCGGGGAGTAGGTCGGGTACAGGTAGCCCGGCGTCGTCAGGGCGCGGGCCTTCCCGGTCTCGACGTTGTAGCGCATGATCACGGGGGCCCCGCGCGACCCCTCGCGGCCGTTGCGGACATACAGGAGGAACGCGCCGTCCGGACGCCAGGCCGGATCCTGGTGGCCCAGCACGCCGTCCGTCGCGAGCCCCGGGTTGACGACCTTGTCCGTCGCGACGTCGTAGAACTGCAGGACGAGCGTCTGCTTGTCCGGGTCCGGGGCATCCGAGATGACCGCCACGGTACCCCCATCCGGCGAGACGTCCGGCTGACGGAGCCAGTACGCGTAGGTGTTGTTCCCGCGCTTGATCCGGCCGCTCTTGAGCACCTCCGGCTCCCCCGAACCATCCGCCGGGGTGCGCATCAGGCGGGGTATGTCCAGCGTGTACTCCTCGACGACGCCCTTGACCGGCCACCGCCCGGTCTCGCGGATCGCGTTGATGTAGTAGACCCACTGGCCGTCCGGAGACCATACCGGCATGGCGTCCCGACCACTGTCGGTCAGCTGGCGGGCCGCGTCATCTGTCTGGATCCAGATGTTGCCGCCCTTCGCGTAGACGATGGAGCCATCGAACGCCGCCTCTTCCGGGATGACGACGACGTTCGATGGGGCGGCCGTCCGCGCGGGGCCGCCGTCGCCGTTGCCGTTGCCGTCGCCGTTCCCCGACCCGATCCCGAATGGCACGTCACCGTTGAGCAGGTTGAACGTGACGACCGCCACGAGGACCAGCCCGATGAGCGACAGGCCGGGCGCCAGCAGCGATCCGATGGGGCCGACGCCGTACGGGTCGTGGGCCCGGGGCGGGCCGGGGGGGACCGGGCGCGTCACGTGCCCACCGTGGCCCGAGCCGCCGCGGGCATGCCCATGAGGTCCGCCACCTCGGCGTGCGATCCGGCGGGCGCCGCGTCACGGATCTCCAGCTGGAGCGACTCCATCCCACCGAAGCGCCGGCTGGCGAGCCGCGCGACCACGTCGATCCGGTCCCCCGGGCGGACGAGCTCGGCGATGTCGGCGCGCCCGAAGGCGATGCCGTCCAGCACGTCCAGCGAGCGGCGCAGGGTCAGCGACGTGTGGCCGTCACCGGCCGGCCGGACCCGCGTCACGGTCAGGCCGAGGACCGCGACCAGCGGCTCCGGGTTGCCTGGACCGTACGGCGCGAACGCTGCCAGCTCGCGGTGCAGGCCATAGTCCACAGCCAGCGCCGGGACCGCGAGGTCGATGCGCAGGGTCGGGCGCGGGTCGGGCGGGACGGCGACCCGGGCGAGCGCCTCGAAGCGCTGGATGAAGGCTTCCCAGCGGTCCACCGGCAGCTCGAAGCCGGCGGCGCCGGCATGGCCACCGTGTCTGGTGAACAGGTCCGCGCAGGCTTCCAGCGCAGCCCCGAGATCCAGCGAGCCGTCGCTCCGGCACGAGGCCCTGATCACGTCCCCGAGCTCCGCGCCGACGACGGCCGGACGAGCCCGGTCCTCCGCCAGACGGGCCGCCACGAGGCCGACGATGCCGACGGACCACGGACCGCGGACGATGGACGCCGGGCGGTCCTCCATGTCGGCGACGATCGCCCGGGCCTCCGCCACGGCGCTGGCCATGAGGTCCCTGCGGGTGGTGTTGGCCGCCTCCAGCGCATCCGCGTGGGCGAGCGCCGTCTCGGCGTCCTCCGCGAGCAGCAACCGGGCGGCCTCCAGCGCCTCGCCCACCCGGCCCGCGGCGTTGAGCCTGGGCGCCAGGGCGAACGAGATCGTGTCCAGGTCCACGGCCGCCGGGGCGACGCGGGCCTTGTCGAGCAGCGCGGCGATGCCCGGTCGTGGATCGTTGCGCAGGCGCTCCAGGCCGAGGCGGGCGATGGCCCGATTCTCCCCGACGATGGGGGCGATGTCCGCGACGGTCCCGATCGTGGCCAGATCCGTCAACGCGAGGGCGGCAGCCGGGCCGCCCGGCTCATCGGCGAGCACGAGCTGGGCGACCTTGAACGCCACCCCGCTGCCGGCGAGGCGCCGGTCCGGATAGATGCTGTCCGCTCGATGCGGGTTGACGAGCGCGAACGCTGGCGGGAGCGTCGGCGGGAGGCGATGGTGGTCGGTCACGATGACGTCCACGCCACGGTCCTTCGCGACGGCGATCTCTGCCCCGGAACTTGACCCGGTGTCAACGGTGACGATGACGGTGCTGCCGGTCCGCTGGGCGGCGTCCACCGCGGCGAGCGACAGGCCGTGGCCCTCATCCAGCCGGCTCGGCACGTACGGCTCCACCTCCAGCCCGAAGCGACGCAGGGCGATGACCATGATGGCCAGACCGTCCAGACCGTCCGCATCGAAGTCCCCGAACACGAGCACGCGCTCGCCGCGATCACGGGCCTGACGGAGGCGGCTCAGGCAGCGGTCCGCGTCCGGCAGGAGTCGCGGGTCGTGCAGGCCGTCCATGGGTTCCGCGAACCAGGCCTCAAGATCCGCGGCGGACGTCGCACCCCGGCGTGCCATCAACCCGACGGCGCGCTCCGACAACCCCAACCCGGCTCCAGCCGCGAGGAGGTCGGGATGCAGGACGAGCGAGTCGGGGAAGGTCCAGCGGAAGCGAGGTTCCAGCACGCCGCTCAGGATGCCACGCGGCGCTCACCTGCGCCTTGCCGGGCGAGCGGCGCTGACTCGACCGCGTGATCGCGCGTCACGCCGAGGTCAGGAGACGGCGCGGCGGGGGCGAGGGGCGCGAACCGCGGCGATGCGCCCGTGGCGACGATCGTCGCGCTCGTGCCAGTCCATCAGCAGCGGGGTCGCCACGAAGATGGACGAGTACGTACCGGCGACGATGCCGATCAGCAGGGCCAGCACGAAGTCGTTGATGGCGGATCCGCCGAAGAGGTAGAGCGCGAGCAGCGTCAGGACCACGGTCAGGCTGGTCGTGATGGACCGCCCGAACGTCTGCAGGATGGAGTGGTTCACGATGTCGCGGAACGGCTCGCCGATATGGCGCGCCTTGTTCTCGCGGATCCGGTCGAAGACCACGATCGTGTCGTGGACGGAGAAGCCGATGACCGTGAGCATCGCGGTCACGAACAGGGCATCGATCTCCACCTGCACGAAGGTCCCGAGGACCGCGAAGACCCCGACGACGAGGATGACGTCGTGGAGCAAGGCGACCAGTGCCGTCACCCCGAACTTCCAGTCGCGGAACCGGTAGGTGATCCAGGCGACGATCCCGAGGGACCCCACCAGGATGAGGATCATCGCCTGGCCGATGAGGTCGGAGCTCACGACCGGGCCGATGGTGGTGAGGCTGTTCTGCGCCGCGATCTTCCCATAGGACGCCTCGAGGGCGGTCACCATCTCGCCAAGCTTCCCATCCGTCGGCAGCTCCGTGTTGCCGACCGGGGCGGCGGACGGCGAGGGCGAGGGCGACGCGGAGGGCTCGGCACTCGCATCCGGGCTCGCGCCTGGGGAGGCCGCCGCCGCGGACGGGGAGGCCGATGGGGATGCGGACGCGGACGGCGATGGCGGTACGGTGGGCACCGGCGCCGGCTGCAGGCCGATCGGCTCCGTCTTGATCTCGATGAAGCCGCTGCCGGTGCGGACCGCCGTGGCTCGCAGGTCGTTGGCGGCGAAGACCTCCGTCACCTGACTTGGCGTGACCTCGGGGTCCTCGAACCGGATCTCCCACTTGGTGCCGCCGGTGTAGTCGATCGTGAACTGGAGGCCCGCGTCCGTGAACGGCGTGAGCAGGATGAAGACGAGGCCGGGGATCGTCAGCGCCAGTGACAGGGCATAGAAGATCTTCCGCTTGCCGACGACGTCAAACATCGGCGCGGACCGGGCGGCGCGATGGCCGCGTCGCACCAAGGGCGATGAACTCCTCCTCGCGGAGGCCGAACAGTCGTGCGCTGCGCATGCGGTCCTGGCGGACGAGCACGCGCATGATCGAGCGGGTCACGACGATGGCGCTGAACATGGAAACGAGGACGCCGATGATGAGGACGAGCGCAAACCCACGGATCGTGGACGAGCCGAACGAGTACAGGATGGTGGCCGTGATGAGACTGGACACATTCGAGTCCAGGATGGAGTTCCAGGCCCGGTTGAAGCCAGCCTCCACGGCCGCCGGCAGCGACTTGCCGACCCGCAGTTCCTCCTTCATCCGCTCGAAGATGAGGATGTTGGCATCGACGGCCATGCCCACCGAGAGCACGAAACCCGCGATGCCGGCAAGGGTCAGGGTCACCGGCACGAGCCGGAAGATGGCGTAGACGACGAGCGTGTAGTAGATCAGCGCGAAGGTCGCGACGACGCCCGGCACCCGGTAATAGAGCAGCATGAAGACCATGACCAGGGAGATGCCGATAAGGCCGGCCAGCAGGCTCTGGTTCAGGAACGTCTCGCCCAGGGTCGCCGATATCTGCTCGCTGGAGACCTCCTGGATGGGGAACGGCAGCGAGCCGAACTTGAGGACCGTGACCAGCTCCTGGGCCTCCTTGGCCGGGAAGCCGCCGATCCCGCCGCCCGTGATCTGACCCTGGCCGCCGGGGATGGGCCCCTCGATGCGTGGCGCGGAGATGACCCGCTCGTCCAGCGTGATGGCGAAGTACTCGAACGTGTGCTCTGACGTGTGCTTGGCGAAGAGCTCCGCACCGGAAGTCGGTCCGCCGCCCTTGAGCACGAAGTCCACGGCGAGTCCGCCGTTCTGGTCCTGGCCGATGGCCGCGGACTGGATCTGGTCGCCGCTGAACAGCGGCGGGTAGTCGTCGCGGGCGAGGAGCTGGCCGGCGGAGGCGGGCGTCGGCCCCAGCGGGACGAAGTCGAGCTGGCCGGTCTGACCGACGAGACGGCGCACGGAATCCACGTCCGAGACGCCGGGCAGCTCGATGACCACCCGGTCGGAGCCCTGGGTCAGGACGACCGGCTCCGACACGCCCGTCGTGTTCACGCGCCGCTCGATGATGTCCTTGATGACGCCCATGGCCTCAGGGCCGGGCAGGACGTCGTCCTTCGCGAGGGCCTGGTATTCGACGCGCAGGCCACCCTCCAGGTCAAGCCCCAGCTTGGTCTCGATGAGCCGCCACGAGCCGTCACCGGCCGCGCTATCGGGCAAGCGCAGGCCCGGGAAGAAGTTGATGATGAGGGCGAGGACGCCGATGAGGAGGATGAGGGCGGGTCCGGCTCTACGCATACCGGCGGGATGGTACACGGAACCTCACCCCCGCGCCCCGATTCGGGAAGGTCAGGCCTCCAGGGTCGCCTTGATCCGCGCCGCCAGCGCCCTGCCGATGCCGGGGACCGCGGCGATCTGTTCCACCGGGGCCTCGCGGACCCGCTTGACCGACCCGAACACCTTGAGCAGCTCGCGCTTGCGCTTCGGTCCGACACCGGGCAGGTCGTCGAAGGCCGAGCGGACGGTGCGCCGATCCCGCAGTGACCGGTGATACGTGATGGCGAAGCGATGGGCTTCGTCGCGAAGCCGCTGGACGAGGTACAGCGCAGAGGACGTCGCGGGCAGGACGACCGGATCCCGGCGGCCGGGAAGGAACAGCTCTTCGCGCTCCTTGGCCAGCCCGGCGAGCGGCAGGTCGTGCAGGCCCAGCTCATCCAGGGCGGACTTGGCGGCGTTGACCTGGCCCTTCCCGCCATCCACGATCACCAGGTCCGGCATCGCCCAGCGACGCTCCTCCTCGACACCCTCCTCCCCTACCTTCGCCGCGCGGAAGCGGCGGCGGAGGACCTCCTGGTGGCTGGCGACGTCATCGGCCCCCTCCACCGTCCGGATCCGAAACCGCCGGTACTCCCCGGTGCGCGGCTTGCCGTCCTCGAAGACGACCATGCTCCCGACCGACTCGCGACCCTGGAAGTTGCTGATGTCGTAGCACTCGATGCGGCGGGGCGGGCCGGCGAGGCCCAGGGCCTGCGCGAGCTCCTCCAGCGCGGCCAGGGTCTTGCCCTGGTCGGCCAGCCAGCGGGCCTGCTCGCGCGCGAGCGTGTCCGCGGCGTTGCGCTGGGCAAGCCCCAGGAGTTCGCGTTTCTCGCCGCGCCGGGGGACGCGCAGGTGGACAGGCCCGCCGCGGCGCTCGGCCAGGAACGCGGTGATGGCATCGGACTCCCCCACCGTCGCCGGGACGTAGATCTCGCGCGGGATGGACGTCGCGCGGGTGTAGTACTGCTCCAGGAAGCTCGTCAGGACCTCGTCGTCGCTGGCGTCCGGCGCGGCCTCCAGGAAGTAGACGTCGCGTCCGATCATCTTCCCGTCGCGGATGACGAACAGCGTCACCGCCGCCTGGCCGTCCCGCCGGGCCATCCCCACGAGATCGAGCTCCGTCCGCGCGAACGCCGCCATCTTCTGGCTCTCCATCGTCCGCTCTATGGCCCGGATCTTGTCGCGGACGACCGCGGCACGCTCGTAGTCCTGGCGCTCGCTGGTGGCCGCCATCTCGCGGCGGAGGGCCCGGACCAGCGTCTCCTGGCGGCCCTCGAGGAAGAGTTCGACCTGCGCGATGTCCGCGCGGTAGGCCTCATGCGAGATGGCCTGGATGCACGGGCCCTGGCAGCGCTTGATGTGATACAGGAGACATGGCCGCTGGAGGGCTCGAACGCCATCCTTGATGTCGATCGTGCAGGTCCGGAACGGGAAGAGGCGGCGGACCATGTTCATCGACTCGTCCACGCTGGACGCGGATGCGTACGGCCCGAAGTACCGGCTGCCGTCGTTGACGAGCTTTCGCGTCCGTTCGATGCGCGGGAAGTCGTCGGCCAGGGTCACCTTGATGTACGGGTAGCTCTTGTCGTCCTTGAGGCGAACGTTGAAGCGCGGCCGGAAGCGCTTGATGAGGTTCGCTTCCAGGAGCAGCGCCTCGCTGACGCTGTCGACCTCGGTCACGTCCACGTCCGCGACGCGGTCGATGACGCTGCGGATCCGGTGGACCTCGCCTCCCGGAGCCTGCTTCTGCCAGTAGCTGCGGACGCGGTTGCGCAGGCTCTGGGCCTTGCCCACGTACAGGACGTTCCCGCGGGCGTCCTTCATGAGATAGACGCCAGGACGGTCAGGCAGTCGCTTGAGGGTGGCTTCCAGTTCCGGGGTCACGACCCGATGCTAGGGCAAGTCGGCCGACCGTGACCGCGCATCGGGACGACCAACGCGATGACGGTTTGGTGGCCGTGCAGCGCATGCCGCCAGACTGCCGCCATGCACGTCCATCCGTCCGTGGCCGACCGACTCGCGCGTCTGACTCCGGACCAGCGGGCGGCGGCGACCGCGTCGCCCGGCCCCGTGTTGTGCGTCGCACCCGCCGGGTCCGGGAAGACGACGACCCTCGTCGCCCGGATCGCGTGGCTGGTGGATGGGGGCGTGGACCCGGCGTCGATCGCCGCGATCACCTTCAATAAACGGGCGGCGGAGGAGATGGCCCAGCGGCTGGATGCGGCGCTTCTCCCGCTGGGTTTGGCGGCAGGCAGCGTGCTGGTCCGCACCTTTCACGCCCTGGGGCGGGAGATCCTGCGTGACGCGGGCGTGGACGTCCGGAACCTCGTAGACCGGGCCGCGCTCCTCGCCGAGCTCTTCCCCGACCTTCCTCCGGAGGCCAGCGGCACCCTCGATACCGCCTTGTCGCGGCTCAAGCTGGACCACGCGGTGTCACCCGACGACGTCGCTGCGGATCCGGAGGCCGGCCCGCTCGCCCGGGCGTTCGTGACCTACGAACGCGCCCTGGCCCAGCGCGGCGCCATCGATTTCGACGACCTCGTCCGGCGCGCGCTGGAGGCGCTTGCGTCCCGGGCCGATCTTCTTGCCCGCTGGCGCGACCGGTGCAGTCACCTGCTCGTGGACGAGGTGCAGGACGTGGACCGGTCGCAGCTCCGACTCGCCCTCCTCCTTGCCGCGCCCGCGAACCGCATCTTCCTCGTTGGCGACGACGACCAGAGCATCTATGGCTGGAGACTCGCCGACGTGCGACGCGTGCTGGCCCTGGACGATTCCCTGCCCGGTTTGCGACGGGTGGACCTGGAGGTGAACCACCGCTGCCCGGTCCCGGTCGTGGAGCGTGCGGTCCGCCTGGTAGAGCACAACCAGGAGCGGTTCGCGAAGACGGTCCGACCCCGACCGGACGCGCCCGGCCACCTGGTCCTGGCCCCGGACGCGTCGGACGAGCCGGAGCGGACGGAGCGCCTCATCCGCTCATGGCCGGAGGACGACGGGACGCGCGCCGTGCTCGCACGGACCAACCGCGAGCTCCGACCCGCCGTGGTCGTGGCCCTCGCCCTCGGCCTGCCGTTCCGAGCCCCGTCTGTTGACCTCCTGGTGGACGATCCGGCGCTGGACGAGCTGCTGGCGATGGTCCGCTCGGAGACGCCGGCGAGTGCCCCGCTGCTGGCTCGGATCGGCTGGATCCGCCGTCGACTGCCGACGGAGGATTCCCGGGACCTGGTGACGGCGCTCCTGGCGTGGGCGCCGTCGTACCGGGACCTGGACGGCCTGGATGCTGCGATCGCGGACACACGAGCACGGCTGGCCGCGCTTCGTCGCGACGACGCATCGCTGGCGTTCGCGACGGCCCACTCCACGAAAGGCGCGGAGTTCGACCACGTCGCCGTCGTCGGGATGGACGAGGGCCGATTCCCCAGTGGGCGCGCCATCGGTGAGGCGGATGACCCGGCGCGTGCGATGGAGGAGGAGCGTCGACTGGGCTACGTGGCGTGGACGCGGGCGCGGCGGACCCTGACCCTCAGCTACGACCCGTCGGCACCATCGCCATTCCTCCTCGAGGCGTTCA
>JBBEBL010000169.1:0-19429 GCA_040882345.1 Chloroflexota bacterium | reverse complement strand
GACCAGCCAGCCACCCTGCTCCAGGGCGACGTTCCAGCCCAGGCCCCAGTCCTCGCGGGCGAGCTTCGTGGACGCGGACAGGCCGGCGTGGCGACCGTCACCCATGCCCGGGACGATGCCCTCGACCTCCACGGTGAACGTCGCGGGCTTGGTCACGTCGCGGATGGTGAGGTCACCGGTGACCTCGTACTGGTCGTCCTTGATCCGACGGATGTCGGTCGAGACGAACGAGAGCTCCGGGTAGGTCTCGGCATCGAAGAAGTCGGCGGAGCGCAGGTGCGTGTCGCGGGCGCCGAAGTTCGTGTCCACGCTCGCGGTCTTGACGCGGAACTCGCCGCGTGACCGGGTGGGGTCCGTCTCGTCCAGCTCGATCGTGCCGTCGACGTCGTGGAACGTGCCCCGCACGGTCGTCACCATCATGTGCTTGGCGGAGAAGTTGATCTGGGTGTGGGCGCTGTCGAGCTTCCAGGTGGTCATGGGTGCGGGTCCTCTCGCGGGGGTCTGGTGCCCGATCGCCGGGCGGTGGTGTGGTTGACGGCGCAACCATACAGCGGCTATCGTTGCATTGTCAACGACCAGACCCACCCTGACGCAAGGTGTAGCATCCCCGCCATGACCGTTACCGAGCCGGTGGCCCGGCCGCTCTCCCCTCGCGACGCTCGACTCGCACCGTGGCGTGCCTTCCTGGAAGCGCACGCCCGCGTGTCGCGCCGCCTGGACGAGGAGCTGCGGGCCGAGCACGACCTGTCCCTGGCCGAGTACGACACGCTGCTGACCATCGCCTGGTCGCCGGACCGTCGGATCCGCATGCGCACGCTCGCGGACAGCATCCTCCTGAGCAAGAGCGGCGTGACGCGCCTCATCGACCGCCTCGTCGCAGACGGGCTGGTGGAGCGCCGGACGTGCCTGTCCGACGCGCGCGGGGCGGAGGCCGTCCTGACGAAGGCGGGCCTGGATCGACTGCGCGCCGCGTCGCGGACGCACCTGCGCGGGATCGACGACCACTTCCTGGGCGCGATGGACCCGGCCGATGCGGCTGCCGTGGAGCGGGCCATGCGACGGGTGTCCGAGCGGGTCGGCGGTGGAGATGCGGGGGTCCTGGGGTCGTGGGGCCCCGCCGAGCGGCCGACCGATCGGCCAGCCGACGGATCGTGAGTCGGGGGCGTTGCGCGGTCGGCTGTACGCCGGCACGAGCGGGTTCGCCTACCCGGGCTGGGCGCCGCGGTTCTACCCGGCCGGGTCGCGCGCGGCGGACCTTCTCCCCCGCTACGCGGAACGGCTGACCGCGGTCGAGCTCAACAACACCTTCTACCAGCAGCCGACCGCGGCCAAGGTGGCCGCCTGGCTGGCGGCGACGCCGCCGTCGTTCCGCTTCAGCGTCAAGGCACAACGTGGCGGGTCGTACCGGGCGATGCGGAGTGATGGCGGCCCGGAGCCCGGCCTGCCGTGGCTGACCGGTCCATACCGGGCCTTCGGGGAGCGACTCGGGACCGTGCTGTTCCGGGTGCCGGACGGGGTGGGGCGGGACGACGCGCGGCTCCGGGCGCTCCTGGACTCGTGGCCGCGCGACCTGCCGCTGACCATGGAGGTCCAGGACGCAAGCTGGCACGTGGACGAGACCATCGCGGCGCTCGCCGAGGCGGGCGTGGCGCTGTGTGCCACGGACTCAGCAGAGGACCTGGAGCCCCCCACGATCCGCCGGACCGCCCCGTTCCTCTACCTGCGCTTGCGGCGCCACGCGTACACGCCGGACGATCTCGAAGCGTGGGCGGCCCGGCTGGAGCCGTTCCTGGCCGCGGGCGATGACGCGTACGTGTTCTTCCGCCACGACGACGTGGGTGTGGGGCCAGAACTGGCGATAGCCCTCGCGACGGCAGTGGACCGCGGGGCGGGGCGCTGAGTCAGGACTTGCCGCGGGAGCCCTCCGCCGGTCCGAACGCGACGAGGATGACCAGCCGCTCCGTGATGTCGTGGAATCGATGCGCCACATGGGCCGCCACGAAGATCAGCGACCCGGTCTGGACCTCGCGCGCCTCGTCACCGACGCTGATCCACCCGCGGCCCTCAACGACGTAGTAGAGCTCGTCCTCCGTGTGCGGCGACTGCGGGTCGGTCGCGCCAGCGTCGAGGACGTACAGGCCGGCGGAAAGATCCGGAACCGTGAGGAATTCGTGATAAAGCCGGCCGGTCTCGGCGCGGTCGCGTTCCAGTTCGTGGAGCTCCCAAGCCTGCATGCGGATCCTCCTCGCGGCCGTTCTGCGGCCTCCCGGGTACGATTCGCGCCCATGCTACGACCCACCATCGCGTTTTCGCTCGTCATCGCCCTCCTGCTCGCGGCCTGTGGCGGTGGCGGACCGTCGCCGTCCATCCCGGGGCCGACCGCCCGCATCGCCACGCCATCACCCTCGGCGTCGCCGGCTCGGTCGCCGACCGACCCAGGGGCCACGACGCTCCCCTCCCCCAGTGGCCTCGGCACCACCGGGGAACCGCCCATGCTGGCGCTGGAACAGGTGGCGGATGGATTGGATGGCCCGCTGGATGTCGCGTTCCGGCCCGGGGATCCTTCGGCGCTGTTCGTCGTGGAGCAGGTCGGGCGGGTTCGGGTGGTGCGGGACGGAGCGCTCGTCCCGGACGCGTTCCTGGACGTGAGGGGTGCCGTCACCGCCGGCGGCGAGCAGGGCCTGCTGGGGCTGGCGTTCCATCCGGATGCGACGGATGGACGTCTGTTCGTCTACTACACGGCCCGCGACGAGAGCCAGGTCGTGGCGTCATTCCGGACGGATCCGGCGAACCCGGACCGGGTGGTCCGCGACAGCGAGGTCGAAGTGCTGCGGATGCCGGACGAGTACGGTAATCACAACGGGGGCTCGATGGTGTTCGGGCCGGACGGCTATCTGTACATCGGGACGGGCGACGGAGGTGGTGGTGGCGACCCCCTGGGGTCCGGGCGTCGACTCGACACGCTGCTGGCGAAGGTCCTGCGCCTCGACGTGAACATCGCAGTGGACGACGATCCTCCGTACGTGATCCCCTCCGACAACCCGTTCGTCGGCGTGGACGGCGCACGTCCCGAGATCTGGCACACGGGGTTGCGCAACCCGTGGCGGATGCAGTTCGATCCCGCGACGGGTGACCTGTGGATCGGTGACGTGGGGCAGGGCGCGTGGGAGGAGATCGACCGCGCGCCCGCCGGCGTCGGCGGCCTCGACTTCGGCTGGAACACGATGGAGGGCACGCGCTGTTTCGGCGCGGACAGCTGCGATCAGGCGGGGCTGACGCTGCCGGTCACCGAGTATGGACACGATGAGGGGTGCTCCGTGACGGGCGGGACCGTGTATCGCGGCAGCGCGCAGCCGGCACTGTGGGGCTGGTACGTGTTCGCGGACTACTGCTCGGGACGGTTCTGGGTCGTGGATGCGGGCGTGGACGAGCTGCAGGAGCCCGTGGCGGTGCTGGAATCCGGGCGGAACATCAGCTCCATCGCGCCCGGGCCAGACGGGGAGCTGTACGCGACGGACCTCGCCGGGAGCGTGCACCGGGTGGTGGTCGCGGGGGGCTGAGTCGCGGCCGGGGAACGAGTCCGCGCCGGGAGCGAGCCGGCCTGATCTGTGGCGTTTAGAAGCAGGACCTCTACGGCGCGCCGATCCTGGCGTCGCCAGGGTCAGATCAGGGCCCTCTCAGAAGCCACGGCTCTAGGAGGAGTCCCCAGGCTGCTGGATCGGTCCCACGTAGAGGCCACAGCTCTATACGCGATCGCGTGGGGGCGTGGGGCCGTGGGGGGGTCCGCCCGCTCAGGCGGTGCGGAACCGGACCGTAACCGTGACCGCGATCTCCGTCGATCCCGATGCCACGGGCGTGCCCGCGTCCGCGGCCATCAGCATCCGTTCCGCCTTGTATGACGGGATGGGTGAGCCGGCCGCCGTGCCCTCCACCACGTCCGCGACGCCGGTGATCGTGAGCCCGGCGGCCACCGCCAGCACGTCCGCCCGGGATCGCGCCTCGGCCATCGCCGCGAGTCGGGCTTCGCGCTCCGCGGCGACAGGATCCGCCACCCGGAAGGACAGGCCGTCCATGCTCGTGGCACCGGCGCCAAGCGCCCCGTCCACGACGTCCGCAAGGCGCGCGAGATCGCGGACGGTCACTTCCACGACGTTGGACAGGTCATACCCGACCAGCGCAGGCGCCCGGCCATCGCGGTAGTCGTACCGCGGTTGGACGGACAGGTTTGTCGTGCGGACGTCTCGTCGCTCCACAGCAGCGGCCGTAACCGCGTCAAGGATCCGGGTCATGATCGAAGCGGCCTCGGCTCGAGCGCCCGCGACCGTGGGGTGGGCGACACCGACGCCGAGTCGGATGTCGGCGAGGTCGGGCGTGACCGAGACGCGCCCGGTGCCGCTGACGAGGATGGAGCCACCCTCCGTATGACCGTCGTCGCGGGAGTCGGCGCGTGATGACATGCGGTCATCCTACGGCCGCGCGCCCGACACCGCCGACTGTCGCCCTCCTGCAAGGCCCACGCCGGGCGGGCCGGCGTGTCCGTCAGGGCGGAGCAGCCACCCTTGGAACATGACCCAGTCCGTCCACCGTCGAACCACGCCCCCGGAGCCGTCGCGGTGAGTCGCACCCTCCGCGTGGTCGCGCGTCGCCAGGCCGATCGTACCCGCCGACGCAACGCCGAGGCCCGTCCGCGCTACCGATTCGTCGCTCCACTCCTGGGTGTGTTCTCCGCGGGCGCCATCGCCGTTGGTCTCGCGATCATCACCTCCATCTCCGCTCTTGGCGTGCTGTCCGCGGATCTGCCGGATCCGACCCAGCTGGAGCGACTCAGCTTCGCGCAGCCGACGATCGTCTACGACCGCGACCAGTCGGTGGAACTGGGCCGGTTCGAGCGCGAGCGCCGCCGGGTCGTGAGCTACGCGGAGATCCCGCGCCTGGTCCTGGACGCGACGACGACCGCCGAGGACCGCTCGTTCTGGGACAACGCGGGCGTGGATGGCGCGGCCATCATCGCGGCCGTGGCCGAATCGGCCTCCGGCGATCGCGAGCGCGGTGCGTCCACGATCACCCAGCAGCTCGTCCGGGCACGGCTGCTCCCGGACGACGTCGTCGCTCCAGGCTCCGACCGATACCTGCGCAAGATCAAGGAGATCATCCAGTCCCTGCGCCTGACCGACGCCTTCCCGGGCGAGGAGGGCAAGGAACGGGTCATCACCGCCTACCTGAACGAGATCTTCTACGGGCACGGCGCGTACGGGATCGCGGCCGCGGCACGAATCTACTTCGCAGCGGACCTCGATGAGCTGACGGTGGCCCAGGTCGCCCTGCTTGCCGCTCTCGCGCAGGCGCCGACCGTCCTGGATCCGTATCGCTTCGCCGAGGCGGACGGTGAGGGTCGACTCGTCGTGCCGAAGCACTCAGCCCCGGTCGTGCGGCGAGACTGGATCATCCGTGGCCTCGCCACCGCCGGTCGGTGGACGAAGCTCACGCCGTCGCAGGTCAAGGCTGCCCTGGCGGAGCCTGCCATCCTCGCCGGCGAGAGCCCCGCCGTGGTTCGTGGCGGGCAGTTCACCTGGCAGATCCGGCGCCAGCTCGGCCCGATCCTGGGGCCGGACGCTGACCTGGAGACCGGCGGCTACCGGGTCATCACGACGCTGGACTGGCGGGCGCAGCGCCTGGCCGAACGGTGGCTCGCTGCGGCGGCCATCTCACCGAACCTGTCGAAAAAGGCGGCCGCGCGGCTCCTTGACGACCTCAAGATCCCGAAGGGCGACCGGGCGTGGGTCGGCGCACTGCGCGGCAAGGACCTCCACAACGGCGCGCTCGTCGCGCTCGACTACCGGACGGGTGATGTCCTGGCCTACGCGGGCAGTGCCGGATATGCGCGCAATGACCTGGCGAGCAAGAAGTTCGATCCCAAGTACGACGCCGCAGGCGACGGCGCCCGGCAGCCGGGCTCGGCGTTCAAGCCGATCCTCTACGCTGCAGCGTTCGAGGCCAAACGTCTCACGCCGGGCAGCCTCCTCCTGGACATCACCACCGAGTTCGATCGCAAACAGGACTGGGCTCCCCGCGACGCCGACCGCCTGGACCGAGGGCCCGTCCTCGTGCGCCGAGCGCTGCAATACTCATTGAACGTGCCAGCGATCCGCGCCCTGGAGCGGGTCGGGAGCGAGGGGGTGGCCGATACGGCCGCGGCCCTTGGTGTCCGTTTCGCCGGTGGGCGCGATGCGTTCCTGGCCGCCGGCCTGGCCGGGGCGCTGGGGACGGTGGAGACCACCCCCCTGGACCTCACGACGGCCTATGCGACGCTCGGCAACGACGGTGTGCGCGTGGCCCCGCGGATGATCCTTGAGGTTCGGGGTCCGGACGGCAACGTCATCTGGAAGGCCCCGGACGCGGACGGTGAGCCGGCGGTGTCGGCGCAGACCGCATTCCTGGTCACGGACATCCTGCAGGGCAACACGGACCCCAAGCAGAACCCGATCTGGGCGGAAAAGCTGCAGCTCCGCAACGGACCGGATGGCAAGCGGCGCCCGGCCGCGGTGAAGACCGGCACGACCAACGATGCCCGCGACCTCGGCACGTACGGGTACCTGCCCCCGCAGCCGGATGGTGGCGTGGGCCTGGCCGTCGGCGTGTGGCTTGGCAACAGCGATCACTCCATGCCCCGATCCCGGAAGCCGGCCACGTCCCTGACCGCGGCGGCGCCGCTGTGGCGAGCGTTCGTGCGCGACTACACCAAGGACTGGCCGGTCACGGCGTTCAAGGCTCCCAAGTCGGTCGTTTCGGCGACGATCGACGCGTGGTCGGGCGGCAAGCCCGGCGCCTGGACGCGTGACCGGATCAAGGAGTGGTTCGTCAAGGGGACGGAGCCCGGCGCGAAAGGCGCGGTGGACAAGGCCGGCCTCCTGTATCGGCGGATGTGCGGTGGCTGGCGCGTTGACCCGGTGCAGGCTGAAGTGGGTCCCAAGGCCTGGCTGGTGGACGTCGAGGACTGGCTCCGCCGCGCGCGACGCGGAACCGGCGTCGAGGGTGTGCACGACTCGCGGACGGCCTACTTCTGGGGCGAGCGTTCGTGGGGTGGCCCGCTGGCCGGTGCGTGCCCCAGGCCCAAACCCAAGCCCGCCCCGGTGGAAAAGGAGCCCAAGGTCAAGCCAGACGAGCCCGGGCCGGACAAGCCCGGCGGCGGTGGCGGTGATGATCCGCCCAAGGACCCGCCCGGCGACGATTGACACGTCGCTGCGATGCCGCGGCATCCCGATGGTGATGCGCAACACGGTCGGCATCTCGCCGCTCCTCGTCCTGGTCAGCCTGCTCATCGGCGGGGCCGTCGGCGGACTGGTCGGGGCGTTCCTCGCGGTGCCGCTCGTGGCATCGGTGGAGATCGTCCTGTCGCGACTGCAGGCCCGCGAGCGGCCGGTGGCGCAGGACCCGGCCGCGACGGAGACGCCGGATGGTGACGCCGCGGAGGAACTGGGGCGGTCGCTGCCGGACGCCGCCGATGCGGGAGCGGACTGAGCACCGGCGACCGTGGTTCGCGGGCTCAGGCTCAGTGGATCGCGAGCAGCGCGGCGGCCAGAGCGGCGACGACCGCGACGGCATATTGCATCACGATCATGGAGCGGTCCGAGGGCGCAGGCTCGTCGAGCGCGGTCGGGGTGCGGAGTCGGTCGGCCAGCATCGATAGGTTCCTCCGAAGCGTCTAGGTCGATTCGATCCCCCTTGCTCGGGATGGTGGGTGTGGGCGCATCGCGCTCGACTCGACGCGGCTCGCGGGCGCATCGCGAACGCATGACAACCGTGCGGCGCCCCGTCCCCGATCGCCCCGCCCCGCAACGCCGACCGCCCCGTATGCCGCACACGCATGACCGATGGCCCCGGTGAGCGTGACCCCTGACCGCGATGAGCCTGGATCGTGCGACCCTCACGATCACTGTCCGGGAATTCCATGCGCCACGTGGGTACGGCGAAACCCGCGTCGATATCGTGCCCGGCCCCGTTCGCGGGGTCGGGCATCTTCATGCGGTTGTTATGTCAACCCGCCCCGTCGTAGTCCAGTCGGCGCATCCGATAGCCGAAAGTAGCGACCAACCCCGGACTTCGGGAGATAAGACCCCAGCAGGCGGGTGAGATGCCCGCATTTGGGGATGGAGGTAGGAACACATGAGCATCATCAGTTGGATAGTCCTCGGCGCGATCGCCGGATGGCTGGCTGGTTTCTTTGTCAAGGGTGACGAGGGGATCGGCGTGATCGGCACGATCATCCTGGGCATCGTCGGCGCGCTCGTCGGCGGCTTCCTGGCCAGCGCCCTGTTCAACATCGACGCGATCAACGGCGCGCTCGACATCAGCTCGATCGTTGTGGCCACCATCGGCGCGATCATCGCGGTCGTCGTCTTCCAGATGCTGACCGGCCGCAACCGCGTGGGTCGCGGCCCCATCTGATCGGCGCCGGGCGCGACGCCCGGCTCGTATCCCCAACATGCGGAAGGCCCACCGGGACCCGGTGGGCCTTCCTGCTATCCATCACACAGGAGGTATCCCCATGTCACAGGTGCTCGAATCCATCGACCTCGATGTTCCCGTCCGCACGGCGTATGACCAGTGGACGCAGTTCGAGGAGTTCCCGCGGTTCATGGACGGCGTGGAGTCCGTTCGCCAGCTTGACGACACGCACCTCGAATGGAAGGCGGAGGTCGCCGGCGTCACGAAGCATTGGCGCGCGAAGATCACCGAGCAGACCCCGGATCAGCGCATCGCCTGGACGGCCACCGATGGCGCCCAGAACGCGGGCGTCGTGACCTTCCATCGGATCGACGACCAGAAGTCGCGCGTCACCCTCCAGCTCGACGTGGAGCCCGAGGGTCCCGTGGAGAAGGTCGGCGACGCCCTCGGCTTCGTCCAGCGGCAGGCCGCCGGCGACCTGGAGCGCTTCAAGGCGTTCATCGAGGAGCGCGGCCAGGCGACCGGCGCCTGGCGCGGCGAGGTCCAGCAGGACGACGTCACGGGGTGACCGTCCAGGCCGGTCACGGATCACCAAGGCCGCGACATGGTTGCAAGCCCTGCAGCCCGACTGACGGCCTTACCGTGACGCCCCGGCCGCGACACTGTCTGTGTGGCTCCCGTGCCACTGGGGGTCCGGGAGCCACCTACCCCCTCCATGCCCCCCACCCAAGCCAGGGACAGGACGGCTACCCGTGGTCCTCGTCACGAACGACATCGCCGACCCGGTCGGCAAGCTGGGCCCCCAGGTGGCCCCGATGACCGCTCCCCTCGCGTTGAGGGAGACGGACCGGCGGGTCCGCGATGTCCTGCCCGCCGTCATCCGCCAGCTACCACTGGGCGTCGCCGTCGTCCTGGCTGACCGATCCCTCGCCTTCCAGAATGACGAGTTCACACGATTGATCGGCGCAGCCGACATCCTCGGACCGATCCTGCAACCTGACGGCTCCCCATTCCCCGACGGCGATGAACCGCTGGAAACCACGCTGCGGACGGCCGTCCCGGTCGCCGGCCGCGACGTCGCGATGCGGCGAACCGACGATACGCTCGTCGCGTTGTCGCTGACGATGTCCCCCATCGTCGAGCCGTCCGGGGCGACGCCCGCCGCCGTCCTGTACGTGGAAGACGCCTCCACGAAGGCGGAGGATGCCTCATTGCGCGAGGCGTTCGTCGGCGTCCTGTCCCACGAACTCCGCACGCCGATCACCGCCATCTACGGTGGGGCCCAACTGCTGCGCAACGACCGGGTCCCGCCAGACGCACGGGCGGGCGTCATCGAGGACATCGCCGCCGAGGCCGAGCATCTGCACCGCCTCGTGGAGGACCTGCTAGCGGTCGCGCGGATCGGATCGGGCATGTCCGGGGACGTGGACCAGCCGCTGCCGATCCTCCGCCTGGTCGCAGACGCCGCGCGAGCCGAGGAGCGCCGCTGGACGGGCAGGCGCGTGGAGATCCACGCCGATGCCGGGCTGCCAGCGGCTCGCGGCGACGATACCTACGTCCGGCAGGTGCTGCGCAATCTGCTCTCCAACGCCGTCAAGTTCAGCCCCCCGCAGGAGCCGGTGGTCGTGGAGGTGAGTGCGGACGACGAGACGGTGCGAGTCGTCGTCCTTGACCGCGGCCAGGGCTTTGCGCCAGGAACGGGGTCGGACGCTTTCGAGCTATTTCATCGCAGCCCCGCCGTCGCAGCTCACGCCTCCGGGACGGGCATCGGTCTGTTCGTGGCTCGCTCCCTCGTGGAGGCGCAGGGCGGCCGGATCTGGTTGCGGGATCGGCCGGGTGGCGGCTCCGAGATCGGGTTCTGCCTGCGCCGCTACGACACGGACGAACCGGACGCCGACGCCCTCTGATCGACGACCTGCGATGCGGATGCAATGTCCCTCGGTCCGTCCGTGGCGGCCCCGGCAGGCCCATCGGCGTACGGTGGCCATGTCACACCGGACATGACCCAGACGACGTCCGGTCCGAGACCCGTATCTCCCCTCGGGGGGGCGCTTGTGACGGGGCGTTACCCCTCATGGCACGGACGGTCCGAGTCCCCTCCTCGGGCCGTCCGTCGCTTCCCTGGAACCACGCACGGAGGAACCATCCCCATGGCCACGAGCAGCCTGACCACCGACACCAACGAGACCACGATCACCGCCCGCGCCGGCCTGAGCCAGTCGGCGAAGGACGTGGCGCAGGACGTCGCCCAGAACGTCGCCCAGAACGTCGCCGCGACCGCCGGGGACGTGACGGCGCGGATCCCGGACATCGCGCAGGGGACGCGCGAAGCGATCGCCGAAGCCAATCGCATGGTCCATCACGGTTCCGACTCCACGCTTCGTCTCGTCGGCGCCGCGACGATCGGGTTCGCGGTCGGCCTCCTCGTTGGCGGCGCCAATCGGCTGCTCGTCATCGGGTCGCTCATCCCGGCCGCGCTGATCGGCGCGACCATGGTGGAGCGGATGGACGGCACGACGCGGACGAGCGGTCCCCGGGTGCAAGGGTCCTGAAACACCCCGACCGTGGCGTCGCGACCGAGCGTTACGTCTGGGCACCTACCGTTCACCCATCGCCCGCGAGTGCGGGCCGAACTATCGGAGGTCCCGACCATGGGTGACGTCAAGCAGGGCTACCGCGAGGCGGAGAACAAGGCCAAGGAGACCTGGCGCAAGGCTGACGGCGAAGAGGATCTGGCCGACAAGGCCGGCAACCTCGGCGACGACATCCGCCAGGGCCTCGGCAACGCGGGCGACAAGGCTCGCGACATGGGCGACGACGCCAAGCGCGAGGCCGACCGCGACCGCACCAACAGCGATCGACTGTAATCCTCCCACTTCCAGCGCGAACACCCCCGGCCCCGCCGGGGGTGTTCGCTTGTCCCGGGCTGCACGGACTGCGGGCGGCATGGCTGTCGGGGACCCAGCCTGAGGCCCGTGGACCCTTGACGATCGCGGTCCACGACTCCCGGTCGTCGTACGCCGCCGCAGCGGCTCACGCCGGCCGATCCAGAGGGCGGCCCTGCTCGCTGGTGGCCGTTTTTCCTTCCCCGCTCTTCGCATATCACGACCCCCAGTCGTACCTCGCGACGCCGGGGCGGCGACCGCGAGGCCCCACCCGGCGCGCCCAGCTCGTACGGCCCGAGTCGCGAACATCACCTAAGATGCCACCCAGCGGCATGGCCCTCGCAGTGAACCACGCCCGCCACTCCCCTCACCATCCGAGGACCATGACGAGCGAGACACCCAACGACGAAGTCGGCGACAGCAAGGTGGATCAGCGTGTGAGCGCGATCGCGACCGATGCCGACCTCTCGGACGTGGCGGCGGCACTGGCCACGGCACGCGAGACCGTCCTGGCTCGCTGGGTGGAGGTCACGGGTCGCCAGTCGTTCCACGCCGGACGCCATGACCACGGGGTAGCCGACCACATCCCGCAACTCTTCGATGCCGTCGTGGCGCTCTTGCGGCGATCCGTGCCGCCGGGCGATGACATGGACGCGCCCTTGGATGACCCGGCCATCGTCGCCGCCGCGACGGCTCATGCGGAGGTCCGGTTCGAACAGGGACTGGGCCCGATCGCCGTCGTGACCGAATTCCGCCTCCTACGGCAGGAGATCGGCCGGGCACTGATCCGAACGTTGGACGACGCCGTTCCCTCGAGCGATGTCGTCGCCGGCATGGCCATCGTCAGCGACGCCCTGGACGGCTCCGCCACCGTGGGTCTGGCCGCGTTGTCTGACCGTATCGAGACCCTGCGCGAGTCGTTCCTGGCGACGACGCTGCATGACGTCCGTCAGCCGATCACGCTCGTGGAGGGATCCCTCTACCTGGCGGACCGCTGGCTGGCAGCACCGGATCCCGACACGGACCGGGTCCACGAGGCCATCATGGATGCCCTGGCGGCGTCCACGGAACTCGTCGCGATGATCGACACCATGAGCGACGCGTCACGGGTGGCGCTGGGTGAACTCCATCCGGACCCGGAACCGGCGAGCCTGGAGGACGTCGTCCGATCCGTCATCGCGACCTTCGGCGCGGCGGCACGAACCAGGGTGACGGCGGACATCCCGGAGGGGCGTCACCTCATCGGCCTCTGGGATGCCGGGTTGCTGCGGCGCGTGGTGACGAACCTCATCGGCAATGCGCTGAAGTACTCGGGCCCCGACGGCCCCGTCCTGGTCACGGTCATGCCGGAAGCCGGATCCGCGTGCCTGACGGTCCGCGACCACGGCCTGGGCCTGACAGCGGAGGAGATGCCGACCATATTCGAGCGGTTCACCAGGGCCGACCGGGTCCGCAGCAAGGGGATCCCGGGCCTGGGGCTGGGCCTGTATGCCTGCCGCGGGATCGTGCACGCGCATGGCGGCACGATCGAATTGCGCTCGAGCGGTGCCGGTCACGGGACCACCGCGGTCGTCCGACTCCCGCTTCTCGCCGAGGACGACCCGGCTGACTGAGCGACGGCGTGGCGATGCCGCCACGCCCGAAGAGGCGCGGCCGATTCGAAAGAGAGGCGACGCCCGGCGACGCCTGACCAGCGCGGGTCAGCCCTCGCTGACGGCCGCACCGATGCGGCGGGCTCGGCGCGTGGACAGGCGCTCCGCTGAGATGACGGAACCGTCGTCCACCACGGCCGGCAGGCCCAGGACCTGCCGATAGACCGCCTCATAGCCATCGGTCATCCGTTGCCGCGAGAAGCGGTCCAGGACGGACGCGCGGATCGCCGCTCGATCAAGGTCGGCGACGCGGTCCACCTTGTAGGCCATGGCCGTCACGTCGTCGCCGAAGAAACCGTCCACCCCGTCTCTGATGATCTCCGGGAGGGCGCCGATGCGGCGGGCGATGACGGGCGTCCCGGTCGCCAGGGCCTCGATCGCGACGAGGCCGAATGGCTCCGGCCAGGACCCGGGCATGAGCGAGGCGTAACTCTCCGCGAAGAGCTGGTCGCGGTCCCCCTGCGACAGCTCGCCCAGGAATTCGACGTCGCTTCCGGCAGCCGCCATGGCGGGGCGGAAGACTTCCTGGTAGTAGGCCTGCTCCGGGCCGGACGGAGCGATCTTGGCGGCGATGCGCAGGGGTCTGCCGGCCATCTGGGCGATCTCGATGGCCTCCACGATGCCCTTCTCCACGGCCACCCGGCCGACGAAGCACAGGGCGTCGCCGCGGCGGCGGTCGAACGGCGCGTCCTCAAGGCTCAGCCCGTTATGGACGATGGCCTCCCATGGCACGTCCGGGTGCGCGGATGCCTGATTGTTGCTGATCGCCACCAGGCCGCGCGGCGGTTCGCGCAGCAGAGCATCCGCCCACGGCAGATCCAGACGTCCGTGGAACGTGGACACGACGGGCACGGGACTGAGCCTCGCGAGCAGGAGGCTGGACCACTCAAGGTGCGAATGGATGACGTCGAACTCGTAGGCCCGGTCCACGACCTCGCGGATCGTCAGGTGGAACCACGGCAACGGGTCGCCGACGTAGCCCGATGTGCGGAGGGCCTCCGGGACCGTGGCGATGTGCCGCCCGGGCACCACCGAATCGCCAGAAGCGAACGTCGTCAACTCGTGGCCTCTCGCATCGAGTTCTACGACCAGGCCGTGGACGATGCGCTCGGTGCCACCATAGGCGGCCGGCGGGACTCGCTCCAGCGGTGGGGCAACCTGGGCGATGCGAAGTAGACGATCCATTGACGGGAGACCTCGGGAAACGCGGGGGCCGCAAGGCCCGCGATGAGCGGGAGCTTGCGGCCCATTAGTGTCGCACTACCCGGCGTTTCCGGGTGCCCGACGATCTTGCCGATCGCCGGGCTGGCTGCGGATCAGTAGCGGCGGTCGGCTGGGACCGTGCTCTCCTCAGCCTCTTCCTCCATCTTGTCCCCGGCGCCGGCACCACCGGCGGCGCCCACGGCGCCACCGACGACCGCACCGGGAGGCCCGGCGACGGCACCACCGACGACAGCGCCGGCGGCGGCGCCACCCAGGGCACCCGTCCCGGAGCCGGCCTCGTCGTCGCCCTCGACGGCTTCACCCGCGACGGCGCCGGCGACGGCACCGATGCCACCGCCCACGACGGCGCCCACCGGGCCACCGACGGCCATACCGACGGCCGCGCCACCGAGGGCGCCGGCGCCGGCCCCTACGGCCTCCGTGCCGTGCTCATCGTTGTCGTGCGCCGTGTCCTCATCGGTGAGGACCGGATCGGCGCCGCGCCCCTCGTTGAGGAGGTCGTCATCGGTGTGGAGGGGAGTCTGGGTCAGGGGGTCGTTGCGATGATCCACTGGTCTCTCCTGTCGGACTTGTCACCACGGACTGGGCCGGGTCCCTGCCGGACGCCTGTCAGCGCCGGTCCGTTCGACCGTACGAGGTCGCCGTGCGCTTCCGTGTCACAGGGCGATAAGCCGTCCATTGCAAGCGCGTGTCAGGCGTGAGCCTCGCTCGGCGGTGCGGTGGAGGCAGGGTGCGATACACCTGTAAGCGGACCTGGTCGTCCCGAGCGCCGACCGAATCGTGTTTCCTCGCAAGGTGGGCGCCCGCAGGCGATCGCCTGCTATGGAGCAAGGAGCAACACCATGAGTGGAGCCAAATTCGGCGCCGAATTCGTCACCCACGAGTTCGACGAAGCCATCGCCGTCCAGCAGTCCATCGTCGACGCGCAGGCTGCGCTGAGTGAATCGCATCCGGTTGCGAGCGCGAAGCGTGCGCTCAAGTCCTCGCTGGCCGACGACCGTCGGTTCCTCCAGCAGCTGAAGCGCTTCGGCAAGCAGCATGAAGCGACCGGCAAGGTGGAGGACGTCGCGGGCGGACTCAAGGAGTTGATGGACTCCACCCTGGCAACCGCGAAGAAGGATGGGGCGGACAGCGACTTCTACGAGGCGCATGCCGTACTCCTCAACCTCAAGCGCAAGCAGATGGACTCGGCGGGGGCGGTGATCAAGATCGCCCGCGCCACCAAGGACACGGAGTTGCGCGACGCCGCGACGGAGTTCGAGCGCGGGCAGCGGGAGAGCAGTCGCACGCTGGCCAAGGAGCTGGCCGACTACGCCGTGGATATCGCGCAGGCTTCGCGGGCCTGACCCATCAGGCGATCTCGGTGGCTGGCCTGCGCTATCCGCCGAGGTCGCTGACCATTCGGGCTACGAAGCCCGACTCCAGGGCGAGACGGGCGATGCCGGCCAGCGCACCAGCGGCCACCAGCCAGGCGGTGCCGACGCCGCGCAGCAGGAGGACGCCCGCGACCACGGCGGACACGGCGGCGACCGGATCCGGCACGACGACCAGGGCCAGTCTTAGGGCCACGACACCCAGTAGACCCACGACGGCCGCGTTCACGCCGTCCAGGAAGGCCCGGAAGGCCGCTGACCGGCGCAGCCGTCCCAGGAGCGGGATGCTCAGCGCGACGGCGACGAACGCCGGCAGGAAGATCCCGGCGGTCGCGGCCACGGCACCCACCGGACCGGAGGCGACGTAGCCGATGAACGTGGCCGTGGAGAAGAGCGGGCCCGGCGTCGCCTGGCCCACCGCCACCGCGTCTATGAGCTGCCGCTCGGTGATCCACCCGAGGCCCTCCACGAGCTCCCCGCGCAGCACGGCGACGAGGACGTATCCGCTCCCGAACAGGATGGAGCCGATGCGAAGGAACTCCCCGAAGAGGGCAGCCGGCGTCGCACCGGCGACGCCGATCGCCCAGACGGCCGTCGCGGTGGCCGTCGCCACATCCGGCAAGTGCAGACCGGGGAGCGGCAGGAGCATGGACACCCCGGCGAGACCTCGCTCGCGCCCGAAGCCGCGCCGCCCGAGATGGATGACCAGGGCCACCGCTCCAAGCCCGAGGAGGAGAGCGATCTCCGACCAGCCGATCAGCGAGCCCACCACGGCGGCCCCGGTGATCAGGGCGGCCAGCGGCGTCCGGATCGCCGTCCGCGCGATCGACCATCCGGCGTGGGCGATGATCGCGACGACGACCGGCGCGACACCGGCGAGCAGCGCGCCGATGGCGGGCTGGCTCCCGTGAGTCACGTACACCCAGGCCAGCAGGCCCACGATGACCACGGCAGGCATCACGAAGGCCAACCCGGCCACGACGAACCCGGCCCAGCCCGCCCGGCGATGGCCCACGTGCATGGCGACCTCTGAGGAGGTCGGCCCAGGGATCAGGTTCGAGACACCGACGAGATCGAGGTAGGCGGCGTCATCAAGCCAGCCCCGCCGACGCACGACCTCATCGCGCATCATCGCCACGTGGGCCGCGGGACCCCCGAAGGAGGTCAGGCCGAGGCGCAGGAAGACGCGCGCGAGCTCCGGCAGCCGCTCAGAGGGCGAGGGGGTCGGTCTTGTCAGGATCGATACCCAGTTCGCGGATCGCCTTCGCGGCTCGGGCCGTGGTGACCGCCCCGGTTCGCGCCAGTGAGACCAGCGTCGCAGCGGCCACGTGGGCGGGGTCCACCTCGAACAGCGAGCGCAGGTCCTCCCGGGTGCCGCTGCGACCGAAGCCGTCCGTACCGAGGGACAGGTACGGGGCGGGTACCCAGCGCGCGACCATGTCCGGCAGGGCCTTCATCCAGTCGGTGGCGGCCACGATGGGTCCGCCATCGGGACCCAGGATGGTGGTCACGATGGGCTCGCGAGGCTCCTTGGCATCAGGGTGGAGCCGGTTCCAGCGCTCGGCTGTCAGTGCGTCCCGGCGGAGGAGGGGGAACGATGGGGCGCTGTACACCTCCGCCGCGACCCCGAACTTCTCGGCCAGCAGGTCGCGCGCGGCGAGGACTCCGTTCAGGATGGACCCCGATCCCACGAGGCGCGCCGGATGCGCCTTGGGCCCAAGGTCCGGGGCCGCGGCGAATCGGTACAGGCCGCGCAGGATCTGGTCATCGTCCAGGCCGTCCGGGCGGACCGGCTGGGCGTAGTTCTCGTTGTGGATCGTGATGTAGTAGTAGACGTCCTCCGGGGACGGTCCGTACATCCGCACGATGCCGTCGCGGATGATGGCCGCGAGCTCATAGGCAAAGGCCGGGTCGTAGCCGCGCACGTTCGGGACGGTGCTGGCCAGGATGTGGCTATGGCCGTCGTCGTGCTGGAGCCCCTCGCCGGCGAGGGTCGTCCGCCCGGCCGTGGCGCCCATCAGGAAGCCCCGCCCGCGCGCATCCGCGAACGCCCACATCTGGTCGCCGGTCCGCTGGAACCCGAACATCGAGTAGAAGATGTAGAACGGGATCATCGCCAGCCCGTGGCTGGCGTACGAGGTGCCGGCGGCCTGGAAGCTGGCCATGGAGCCCGCCTCCGTGATGCCCTCCTCCAGCACCTGCCCGTCCGTCGCTTCACGGTAGGACAGCACGAGGTCGGAGTCGACCGGCTCATAGCGCTGTCCCAGCGCCGCGTAGATCCCGACCTCCTTGAACAGCGGGTCCATGCCGAACGTGCGGGCCTCGTCCGGCACGATCGGCACGATCCGTGGCCCGAGCCCCTTGTCGCGGATGAGATTGCGGAGCAGGCGGGCAAAGACCATCGTGGTGGACACGGCCGTGGTGCTGCCCGTGGCGAACTCGGCATCCACCGCCTCCGCCGGTGCCGGCAGGGGGTCGGCGCGGACGACGCGCTTCGGGATGGGACCCCCCAGGGCTCGGCGCCGCTCCACCAGGTACTCGACCTCCTCCGAGCCCGGACCCGGGTGGTAGTACGGCGCGTCCTTGAGCTTGGCATCCGGGATGGGCAGCTCGAGTCGATCGCGGAAGATGCGCAGTTCCGCCTCGTTGA
Source organism: Chloroflexota bacterium (assembly GCA_040882345.1). Classification (GTDB taxonomy): domain Bacteria; phylum Chloroflexota; class Limnocylindria; order Limnocylindrales; family CSP1-4; genus SPCO01. The sequence continues at coordinate 1,200 of JBBEBL010000169.1, read as the reverse complement.
GCTTCTTGGCCTGGTGGGTGATGTTGCGGGCCTCCACGCCTGGGCCCAGCGTCCAGCCCTTGACGGTCTTGGCCAGGATGACGGTCGGGGCGCCGCGGTACTCCGTGGCCGCCTTGTACGCGGCGTACACCTTGCGGTAGTCGTGGCCGCCACGGCGGAGCTTGGCCAGGTCGTCGTCGGACAGGTGCTCCACGAGCTTGCGCAGGCGCGGGTCCGGCCCGAAGAAGTGCTCGCGGATGTATGCGCCACCGGCCACGGAGAACTTCTGGAATTCGCCGTCCAGGGTCTCGTTCATCTGTTGGACCAGCACGCCGTCCACGTCGCGGGCCAGGAGCTCGTCCCACTCGCGACCCCAGACGACCTTGATGACGTTCCAGCCGGCGCCGCGGAAGGCCGACTCGAGCTCCTGGATGATCTTGCCGTTGCCGCGAACGGGGCCGTCCAGACGCTGCAGGTTGCAGTTGACGACGAAGGTCAGGTTGTCGAGGCCCTCCCGCGAGGCGACATGGAGCGCGCCCAGCGACTCCGGTTCGTCCGTCTCGCCATCTCCGAGGAACGCCCAGACGCGGGATGCGCTCGTGTCGAGCAGCCCGCGGTTCTGCAGATACCGATTGAACCTGGCCTGATAGACCGCGCTGATCGGCCCGAGGCCCATGGATACCGTGGGGAACTCCCAGAAGTCCGGCATCAGCCGCGGGTGCGGGTACGAGCTCAGGCCGGCTTGGCCGGGGATCGTCTCGCGGCGGAAGTGGTCCAGTTGCGCCTCGTCGAGGCGACCCTCCAGGAAGGCCCGGGCGTAGATCCCCGGCGCGGCGTGCCCTTGGTAGAAGATCTGGTCGCCACTCCCCTCCCCGTCCTTGCCGCGGAAGAAGTGGTTGAAGCCCACCTCGTAGAGCGTGGCGGCGGACGCATACGTCGCGAGATGGCCACCGATCCCCGGATAGGCGTTGTTCGCGCGCAGGACCATCGCGACCGCATTCCAGCGGATGAGGCGGCGGATCCGGCGCTCCATCGCCTCGTCGCCCGGGAAGGTGGGTTCCTGCTCCGGGCTGATCGTGTTGATGTAGCGCGTCTGGGTCAGCGGCGGGAGGCCGATCTGGAGCTGGCGGGCCCGCTTGAGGAGCTTGTACACGAGGAACCGGGCCCGGGTCTCGCCGGCCTGCTCCACGACCTGGTCCAGCGACTGCATCCAGTCGTCGG
>JBBEBL010000168.1:0-3002 GCA_040882345.1 Chloroflexota bacterium | reverse complement strand
CACGTTCTACAACCGCTTCCGCAGATACCTCCGGGCGGCCGGGTTGGCGCCGACCGGCCTGCACATCCTTCGGCACTCGGCCGCGAAGTTGCGGCGCGACGCCGGGGCTTCGATCGAGGCGGTGTCGAGCTTCCTCGACCACTCGAGCTTGGCGGTCACGAGCGTCTACCTGCGCCGGCTCGAGGGCGAGGCCGATCGGATGTGGCCTGAAGTGGCAATCGCGATCGGCCTCTGATCCTCTGGTTCTGGCAAGTAGGCTCGCGAGTAGAGTTGACCGCGCAGGCGATGGCCGGACTGTTGGGTCGCGACCTCCCTGGCACACGCTCAAGATCGGCCGCTTGAAGCTACCGTGGGATGCGAGGTTGACGCTGGTCGGCCATTTCGGGGCGAGTTCTCGAGCCATGCCGCAGCCATGGCTCGATGTGCCCTCCTGGGAGCGCACTCTCGACTCGGCGGCACGGCCGTGACGGGCCGGCAGCCCGCGGCCCTATCGAAAGCTCGGTACGGGGCCAGACTGCAGGCGGCGTTCCTTCGTCTCTACGACCAGGATGCCGAAGTCACGCAGGCAATGTTGTCCTTGCTGCCGACCGCGGAGGCGGCGGACATCGTGCACGGTTCAGCGCACTGGCGCACTCCCGCCGGCCTGTGGATCCTGGCGGCGCAACCTTGGGATCGCCAGCCCCCTGAGCGACGGCCGCCTCGCATCGCCGCCGTCATGGCGTTCACCCACGCCGCCGACGAGCTGGCGGTCGAGTTCGGGCTGAATCGACTGGGCAACGCGGGCCGCGCGCACATCTTCGGCTGGTGCGAGCGCTACTTGAGGGTGCGCGCTGCTGGAGGCGTGCGTGCCGGCACACACGATCCGATGCGGCTCAGTGTTTCCCCTGTTTGGGCCGGTACCGAGCCCGAAATCGTGGGGCAGATCGATTCACCATGGGAGTCGGAGAGCTGGGATCCAACACGAGAACCTCGTCGCGATGCCCGGGTCCGGCTCGAGCGCCTCGATCGGAACCACATTCGCACCAACCTCGACCGGATCGCGGCTGAGGCGAAGGCGGCCGGTCTGACCTTCCCCGACACCGCACCGAACCTGCGGCGAGACCTTGGCTGGCTCTTCCACAGGGTGCGCTTCATGGAGACCTTCCAGGACATCTTCGACTCCCTGGACTCGCCCCCCGATGGCGGCGTCGATACCGTCCGGAAGGCGGTGCTCAGGATGGCGGCGAGGGTCGGCGTCGATGCCAGTGGCTGGGAGACCGGCTGGCGCTGAAGGCTCCCTGGGACAGCTGCGGTGGTGTCCCAGATGTCCCGCCGGTAGCGCCGGGCGCGTCCTCAAAATCGACCCTATGCCGGAGAACATCGCGGTCGTACTGGATCGGCTACCTGGCGCGCGGAAGGCCGGGACCGGCTGGGTGGCACGCTGCCCGGCGCACGAGGACAGGAAGCCGAGCCTCAGCATCGCCGTCGCGGCAGACGGGGGCGTTCTGCTGCATTGCTTCGTGGGTTGCAGCCGCGCGCTGATCGTCAGCGCCCTCGGCCTGCACGAGCGCGATCTTCAACCGCCGCGCCCGGCCGCACCTGTCCTACGCGGGATCGGATCAGCCGATCGCATCACCGCTGGCCCTGACCCGACGGGCAATGACATGGGTGGCGGGCTCACCCTCGCCGATCTTGCCGCGGCGAAGCACCTGCCCGCTGAGTTCCTGCGGTCGCTCGGCTGTGCGACCGATCGCGGTCCGAGCGTCCGCGTCCCGTACCACGACATCGACGGCAACCTCGTCCGGGTCCGGACCCGGCTAGCGATGACCGGTGATCGTTTCCGCTGGCGGAAGGGCGACCGCCCGCTCCCGTATGGCCTGTGGCGCTTGGCGGAGGCCCGGACAGCGGGCTGGCTGCTCCTCGTCGAAGGCGAGACCGACTGCTGGACGCTCTGGTATCACGGGATTCCCGCCCTCGGTATCCCCGGCAAGAGCACATGGCGCCCGGAATGGGCCGAGTTCCTCACGGGTCTGGACGTGTTCCTCTGGCAGGAACCCGACGCCGAGGACCTGGTTGATCGGGTCGCGCGCGACCTGCCCGGCCTGTGGGTCATTGTGGCGCCGCACGGTACGAAGGACGTGTCGGAGGCGCACGTCCGCGGTGAAGACATTCCAACGTTCGTCGATCGCCTCAAGACCGAGGCGATTCCAGCGCGGGAGCTGCGCGAGCAGCGAGCCCAAGAGCGACAGCTCGCCGCGCACGAAGCGGCGACCCCGGTCCTCGCCCATCCGGACCCGCTCGACCTCGTCGAGGCAGAGATCCGTGCCCAAGGCTACGGCGGCGACCTGCGCGGCCCGCTCCTCGCGTACCTCGCCGCAACGAGCCGGCTGTTGGCGCCGCGACGCGGCTCGATCCTAGGCCACTTGCTCTTCGTTGGCCCCTCATCGGGTGGCAAGAACGCGGCCATGGCAGCCGCACTGCGGCTCCTCCCCGACGACGCCGTCCATCGGATCGACGCCGGCTCGCCGCGCGTCCTGATCTATGACGACGCGCCGCTCGCGCATCGCGTCGTGGTGTTCAGCGAAGCTGACTCGCTTCCGGCGGGCGAGGACAACCCGGCTGCCTCGGCGATCCGCAACCTGCTCCAGGACGGCCGCCTCCACTACCAGGTCACCGTCCGCGACTCGGCGACGGGCATGTTCACGGTGCACGAGGTCGACAAGCCAGGCCCGACGGTGCTCATGACCACGTCGACGAGGCCCCTCGGCCACCAGCTGATGACCCGCCTGTTCACGGTCGAGATCCCCGACGAGCCCGCCCAGCTGCGGGCAGCATTGGCCGCTCAGGCGGCGCTGGAACTCGACGACCCGCCTCCGCCAAACGAGGCGCTGATCGCCTTCCAGCGCTACCTCGGCGCGCTTGCCCCGATCGACGTGGTGGTGCCCTTCGCCCACGCACTCCGGGTCGGCCTGGGCGATCAACCAGCCGGTCCGCGCGTCCTGCGCGACTTCCCGCGGCTCCTC
>JBBEBL010000167.1:17583-19740 GCA_040882345.1 Chloroflexota bacterium | reverse complement strand
CGGCGAGGTCCTCGGCGAGGTCCTCGGCGAGCACCAGCCGCTCGCGCACGATCGATCGCGCTTCCAGCGGACGGCCACCGATGTCCCCGAGTGCCCCGACGACCTCCTCCGGCCGGCCGCTCCCGAACTCCGGGTGGAAGCGCGTCCGGATCCGGAGCACCACGGGCGGTCGGTCGTCCGCGACCCGCGCATCCAGCACGAGCGGCCGCAGGTCGTACGTCACGGCCGCACCGCCCTTGAGCCGTTCCCGCGGCACGCGGCGCGACGCGAGGAGTGTCGCGCAGGTCTCGGCGAGCGCACCCGGGTCGGCGGCGCCGGGTCCTTCCACCACGACCCGGTAGTCGGCGGCCGCGACCCGGCCGGCCAGCGCCGGACCCGCCAGCCACACGTCATGCACGTCCACGAGGCGCCAGCGCTCCGGCAGCAACGGGATGAGGGCCTCCCGGACGCGCCAGGCCGGCCAGCGCTCGGTGATGACGAGGTCGATCAGGTCGGCCTCCGCTGCGATCCCGATCGGCAGCGGCGCCCCGAACGAGATGCGCGCCCGCGCCCGCGCGTCGCCGGTCCGTGCCACCGGCAACCCGGCCGCCGTGATCGCCGCTTCCCAGGCCTCGGTGAGCTCGCGCTGGGCCAGCGGCGGAGCACCGGCGTCACGAGCGACGACCAGCCGCCAGCGCTGGCGGGGCTCCGGTGGCGGCGCGGCCGGCGGCTCCGCGGGCGGGCCGGCAGCAGGATCGGTCGGGTCAGGCACGTCTGGTAGTCTGCGGCACGATGGACGAGCACGACCACTCGAGCGCCGATCGTCCGCCGGTGGACCCCGCTCCGGACGCGCCCCACGGCGGGCCTGAGGCCGCCACCATCGCGAACACGGCGAGCTGGGTCGCCGCCCTTCCGCCTCCCCCGTTCGTGGACCCGGCGTCGCCACCGGACAGTCCCCGATTCTCCGCCCCGTCCCCCAGGGTCTTCCTGCTCATCGGCGCGGCGATCGTGATCGCGTGGCTGCTGTGGATGGCCCGGGAGAGCGTTCGGCCGTTCGTCGTCGGCCTGTTGCTCGTCTACCTGCTGGACCCCCCGGTTCGCTGGCTGGCGCGCCGCGGCGTGCGGCGGACCGTGGCCATCGCGATCGTGTACGTGGTCGCGATCCTCGCCATCGTCGAGTTCCTCAACCTGACGCTGACCCCGCTCATCAACGAGCTCGCACGCTTCATCCAGGACTTCCCGCAGCTCGTCAGCCAGTTCCAGGTCCAGCTGGACCGGCTGTCAGATGTGTACGCCCGCCTGCAGATCCCGGACGCCGTGCGCGAGTGGATCGACGCGCTCATCGCCGACATGGGCCGGGGCAACGGGATGCCGGATCTCGACTTCTCGTTCCTGCTGCCGATCGTGAGCGGCGCGGGCAGCCTCGTCGGCGCCGTGTTCGGCTACCTGCTGCTGCCGGTGTGGGTCTTCTTCCTGCTCAAGGACCGAGTCACCCTGGTGGCCCATTTCGACCGCGCCATGCCCGCCGCGTGGCGCTTCGACGTATGGGCCGTGCTCCGGATCACGCAGCGGGTCTTCGGCCAGTGGGTGCGCGGCCAGCTCATCCTGGGCGTCACGGTGGGTGTCTTCACGTTCATCGGCCTGATGATCCTGAGCGCGACCATCGACCCGGTCTTCGGCCGCTACGCGGTGCTCCTGTCGGTCTCGGCCGGGATCCTGGAGCTGCTGCCGATCATCGGCCCGATCATCGCGGCGGTCCCGGCCGTGCTCCTCGCGGCGACCGCCGGCCTGGAGGCCGTCGTCGCGGCCCTCGTGCTGTACACGCTCGTGCAGCAGGTGGAGAACAACCTGCTCGTCCCCAAGATCCAGGGCAACGCCGTGTCACTGCACCCATCCGCGGTCCTGTTCGCCCTCATCATCGGCGGGTCGCTCGCGGGTCTGCTTGGGGCGATCCTGGCCCTGCCCATCACCGCGGCGATCCGGGACGTCGTCCGCTACCTGTTCCGTCGCCTCTCCCCGGAGGAGCCGGAGGCGCTCGCGGCGTCGCTGGATGGCCTCCAGCTCCACCGGCATCCGGGCCTGCCGGGGGATCTCCACTCGCGCGCTCCTCACCCTGGGCCTCCATCGGGAAGCGGTGGCTGAAGGCCGTGCATATCGGAACGCGGGTGTGCGTTCGGT
>JBBEBL010000167.1:0-17483 GCA_040882345.1 Chloroflexota bacterium | reverse complement strand
GCGGCCCGGCCCTTCAGCGGCCCGCCCTTCGCCCGCAGCCCGGCCCTTCAGCGGCCTGCCCTTCACCTGTGCCGAACGGCATCGGCGGACGGCGTTGCGCCCCCGGCGCGCTTCACGGTGGGTGAACAGTGACGGGGCGAGGGTCGGTGGTGGGGCGCGAGGCGGGCGGCGCGGAGGCCTTCCAGACGTGCGGGTTCACCAACGGCGAAGCACCACGAGGGAGCGGGCGCGTGCTGCGTCGACGCGGCTGCTACGGCCCGCTTTCGTTCAGGGTGGGTGAAATCCGCCCGGGGCTGAACCGGGCTCTCGCCGCCCCGGCCCACCACGAACTCGCCCTCCGGTGAGCGAGGTCGAAACGTCGTGAGCGCGCCGGGCGACCCATACAAGGTCCTCCAGGTGGACACGGAGGCGGAGGACGAGGTCATCGCCGCCGCCTATCGACGGCTCGCCATGAAGTACCACCCGGACACGGGTGGGCCCGAGTCGCAGGCGAGGATGTCGGCGATCAATGCCGCATGGGAGGTCCTCGGCGACCCGGACCGGCGCGCCGCCTTCGACCGTGAGCGATCCGTGCAGGCCGCCATGGTCCGCGCGCGCACTCAGGCACCCGAGGCGGTGTCGCGTGACTGGACCAGCGGCCGCTCGTCGGTCGGCGGCGGCTACGACTCCACGATGCGCACCGCGGACGGGGAGGGCGCCGCCGGACCGCCACCCGGGAACCCGTCAGGCAGCATCCTCAACTTCGGTCGGTACACGCGCTGGTCGCTCGGGGAGATCGCCCGCGTGGACCTCGAGTACATCGAGTGGCTGGACCGGATCCCGATCGGCCGGCCATACCGGGAGGAGATCGACGCGATCCTGCGGCGGACCGGACGGCGACGCTCCTCGACGACCGAGGCGGACAGCCGGCGAGGCCTGTTCCGCCGTCGGTGACGCGGGGTCCGCTCAGTCGGTGCCCGACCTGATCCGTGCCTCGGCGGCCTCACGTGCCGCGGTCGCGCGCTCCGCGGCCTCCAGCGTGGCCTTCGGGATGGACCAGGCGAGCAGGTACGGCGTCACCACCGTGGTCAGGACGACGGCCACGAGGACGGCGCTGAACAGCCCGGCCGACAGGAGCCCCGCGGCGAGCCCCAGGTTGGCCACGACGATGCCGACCTCGCCGCGTGGCACCATGCCGAACCCGACGGTCGTGGAACTCCAGCGTCCGAGCGAGCGGGCACCCGCGAACCCGCCGACGGCCTTGGTCACGATCCCGACCACCGCGAGGACGATGGCCAGCGCGGCGATGGCGGGGTCCAGGAGCGCGCCCAGATCCAGCTGCGAGCCCGTCACCGCGAAGAAGAACGGCGTGAAGATCTGGCCCAGCGGCCGCATCTCCTGCTCGAGCTCGTCCTGGGCCTCCGTCTCGGCGACGATGAGGCCGGCCACGAACGCCCCGATGATGGCCGCGAGGCCGATGGCCGCCGACACGAGCGCGACCGCGAACATGAGGATGAACGCCGGCACGAGAGGCGTGTCCGCGAAGAGCGGGAAGACGAAGACCTCGCGCTTGAGCCCGCGAGCCCGGCGGGCGGCCGCGAACCCCAGGCCCATGAGCCCGATCGCCGCGACGGCCACGAGCACGGTGGATCCGGACACGTCGCCCTGGGCGGCCCCGGACACGATGCCGATGAGGATCAGCGCCAGGACGTCGTCGATCACGGCCGCGCCCAGCACGACACGCGCGAATGTCCGGTCCAGTACGCCCATGTCCGCCAGGACACGGCTCGTGATGCCGATGCTCGTGGCGGCCAGGGCGAGGCCGATGAAGGCCGCGGTGGCCATCCCCTCCCCGAGGAACAGGCCGACGGCCAGTCCAGCCGCGATCGGCAGGATCATCGCGATCAGGGCGGTGAACACCGCCGGTCTGCCCACGGCGAGCAAGTCGTCCATGCGGACTTCCAGGCCGACCGAGAACAGGAGGATGACGACGCCGATCTCCGCGAGTACGAACGCCGTCTCGCCGGGGATCGCGAGCGACAGCACACCCGGGCCCACGAGGAACCCGCCCGCCAGTTCCCCGATGACCGCCGGCTGACCAAGACGGCGGGCGATCTCCTCGCCGAACTTCGCGCCGACGAACAGCAGGAATATGGAGACCATGACCTCGAATGGCGCGGCAGAGACACCCGCGACGAGGTCAGGGATGGGCGGCGGGATGGTGACGGCGTACAGGGGCGGACTCCTGGAGAAGGGTCCGGGTGTGGCCGTCTAGGGTAGCGAGGCGGAGCGGCGGCGTCCCGCCGAGTGCGCCACCGAGCGCTGCCGAGGCCGCGTCACCACTCGGCGCGGGTCTGGCGGATATTGATGCTCTGGAGGATGCCGAGGCCGATGGCCATGCTCACCAACGATGCTCCGCCATGGGTCACGAACGGGAGCGGGATGCCCGTGATCGGCATGATCCCCATGACCATGCCCACGTTCACCACCAGCTGGAACAGGATCACGCTCGCAAGGCCGCTGGCGAACATCGTGCCGAACGGATCCCTGGACCGCCAGCCGGACACGAGGACACGCCACAGGAGCAGCACGAACAGCGTGAACAGCACGATCGCGCCCACGAAGCCCAGTTCCTCGGCCAGGATGGCGAACACGAAGTCGGTCGTCTGCACCGGCAGGAAGTCGCCCTGGGCCTGCGTGCCGTTGGTGAGCCCCTTGCCCATCCAACCGCCGGAGCCGATGGCGATCTGCGATTGGTACAGCTGGTAGCCGGCCCCGGAGATGTCCTTGTCCGCGGACAGGAACGCGGTCAGTCGTTCCTTCTGGTAGTCGCGCAGGATGTACGTCCACGCGACCGGGATCATCGCGAGGACCACCGCGCCCATCGCGGTGAGCCACTTGAGACTGGCGCCGGACATCCAGAGCATCCCGGCCAGGATCGCCGCGAAGACCAGGGACGTCCCAAGGTCCGGCTGCAGCATCACGAGCGCGAGCGGGGGCCCCACGAGGAGGCATGCCCCAAGGATGGTCGAGAACGAATCGAGCCTGGATCGACGTGATGACAGGAAGTTCGCGAGTACCACGATCATCAGGACCTTGGCGAGCTCGCTGAACTGGAACGTGAACGGCCCGAAGCTGATCCAGCGGGCCGAGCCACCCACGCCGTCCCCGATCGCGAGGGTCAGGACCAGCAGGCCAAGCTGGAACCCGTAAACGGGCCAGGCGAGGGTCTTGAGCCAGCGGTAATCGAAGGCCGTGGCGGCGATGAACGAGATCACGGCGAGGCCGGCCCACATGAGGCCGCGGGTGAACGTCGTCCCCGCGTCCAGGGGCGTCCCGGTGCTCTCGACGCTGTTGGTGTAGGCCATCACCAGGCCGGTCGCGGCCAGCAGGGCCGCATACGTCGCCAGCTGCATGTCGAAGGCGCGCCACGCCGCGCCGACGGACTTCGCCGCCCAGTCGGAGACGCGCGCGGGCTGGGCGCGGATCACGCCCATCGTCGTCCTGACCAGGCGGGGCGGCGCATGCCGCGATCAGGTCCCATCAGTCGTTCGAGTAGAAGTTGCCGCGCTTGAGCAGGTTCGGGAGGCGGTAGTCCTTCTCGATCCCGTAGTGCAGCTGGAAGAAGTACTTCACGATCTCCGTGGCCGCGTTGCCGACCGTGCGCGAGTCGTGTGCGAATGCCATCACGACGAGCTCGGAGTCGGCCTTGTCGAAGGAGCCCTTGACCGGGTCCTTGGGCGTGAACCCCACGAAGAACGACGAGTACGGGAGGCGACCCTTGGCATCCGGGACGCCGAACTCGGCTGTGCCCGACTTGCCGGCGATCTTGATCGGCAGGTCCACGAGGTTGTACGTGTGGCGGAGCGTGACGGTCTCGCGGGCGGCGTTGCGCATCACGCGCAGGACGCTCGGCTTGACATCCAGCTCATGGAGGACCTTGGGCTCGAATGGCCGGACCACGGATCCGTCCGGCCCCACGATGTCGCGCACGACCTGCGGCTGGTAGAGGGTCCCGCCGTTCGCGAGAGCCGCGAACGCGTTGATGAGCTGCAACGGCGTCACGGCGTCGTAGCCCTGCCCGATCCCCGCCTGGTACGTCTCGCCGGCGAACATCTGTGCGCCCAGGGCCTCCTGCTTCCACTCGTTGGTGGGGACGATACCGGCCACCTCGCCGGGGAGATCGACACCAGTGGGTCGGCCGAAGCCGTACTGGTTCGCCCAATAGCCCAGCCGGTCGGCACCGAGCATGCCCGCGAGCTGGTAGAAGTACGTGTCGCTGGAGTGGCCGAAGCCACAGTAGATGTCACAGGGCCCCCAACCTCGACGGTTCCACTCGTAGAAGCGGACGCCGCCCAGCGTCAGGTACGACTTGGTTGTCACTCGCGTGGTGGGCTTGATCTTGCCGTCGCCCAATGCGCCGGTGCCGGTCACGAGCTTGTACGTGGATCCCGGCGCGTAGTGGGCCTGGATCGCGTGGTTCAGGAGCGGCTTGTCCTTGTTATCCAGGAGGACCTTGTAGTCGGCGACGGAGATGCCGCGCGAGAACAGGTTGTTGTCATAGGTCGGCAGGCTGACCATCGCGAGGATCTCGCCGGTCTGCGGGTTCATGGCGATGACCACGCCACGTGTCATACCGATGCGCTTCATGGCCCACTGGAGGGCCTTCTGGGCGTCCTGCTGGGCCTTGGTATCGATCGTGAGCGTCAGGGACGCCCCTGGGATCGCCTCGCGGACCGTCTGGAGGACCTGCGTGCGGCGGCCTGTGGCATCGCGTTCGACGCTCTCGGCGCCATACGTCCCGCGAAGGTCCGCCTCGTACTGCTTCTCCAGGCCCATCTTGCCGAGCAGGTCGTCCGGCTGGTAGCCGAGCTCGCGCAGATCGGGGAGCTCCTCCGCGGAGACGGGCCCCGTGTAGCCGAGCAGATGGGCCATGAGCGGGCCGTCCGTGTACTGGCGTCGCGCCTCGATCGCGACCTCGACGCCAGGGAGCTCCGGACCAGCTTCGGAGATCAGCAGGGCCGTCTCCTTGTTGACGTCCTGCGCCACGCGCACGAGGTCGAAGGCCGACCCTGGGTTCGAGTCGATGGTGGCGTTGATGACCGCGGGGTCCATGACGAGGAGGGCGGACAGGCGGGCCACGACCGCGTCGCGTTGCGAGTTCGGCAGATCGGCGGGCCTGATCTTCACCGCGTACGTGGCCACGTTCGTGACGAGCAGCCGCCCATTCCGGTCGTAGATCAGCCCGCGCGGCGAGGCGATGGCCTCCAGGACGGTGCGATTCCGCGCGGAGAGGGCCGTGAATTGCGACCCGTTGGAGATCTGCAGGTAGAACAGCCGCGCCGTCAGGGTCCCGACGCCGAGAACGATGATCAGGCCGAAGACCAGGAACCGCGAGAGTCGACGGACGGGCGCGCTGGGATTCCCGCCGAGGTAGCCGTTCACCAATCCACCCGTTCCTGCTCGATCCGACGGTCGTGGATCGCGATCGTCAACGGACCGACGATGATCGCGGCGACGGCGTCGTAGAGGGCGCCCGGGATCGCCGTGCCCAGCGGGTCGGCGATCGGCAGCGGGGCACCGAGGGCGCCGAAGGTGACGAACAGGATCATCGTGTATCCGATACTGAGAACGAAGACGGCGCCGATCGGGATGATCGGCCGCAGCCGGGTGAAGGAGCGAGCGAGCACGATCGCGCCACCCACGCACAGGAGCATGGCGAAGGCGGTCGAACCGAGCGGCCGTTGTGCCAGGACATCCAGCGCCAGTCCCCCGACGAAGGCCCAGGTCAGCCCTGCCTCGAAGCCGATCGCGATGGCCACGACGATCCCGAGGACCAGCACCGGGTGGAGCGTGGCGTCCCCGATCCGGATGTACGGGCCGACGGTGAGTTCGAGCAGGGCCGTCACCACCGCGCCGACCGCAGCGAGTAGCAGGGTCATGAAACGGGTCGAATCCTCGGCGAATCGGCCTACGGTCGCGCGCCCACCTACCCGGCTGTCCGATGCGACCGGGATCGGCGGCGACGTGTGGGCGCAGTATCCCATGGACCCGGAGATCGGGCAATCGCCGATGGTCCTGGTTCGCGGCGGCCCGATCTGCCCGGGCTCCGCGCGACGCCGCGCCAGTTTCACGTGAAACAGCCACCGTCCACCAGGGTCGAACCGCCAGGCAAGTCGCAGCTACGCGACGTATGGCACGCTCCGAAGCCCGCTGGAAGCCGAGGTGAACAGGCCAACGATGCTAGAATCCAACCCCGTGAGTGTCGTCCGAGCAGGTCCCTGAATTGGCCCAGACCATCGCCTGCGCCAATCAGAAAGGTGGCGTCGGGAAGACCACGACCGTGGTCAACCTCGCGAGCCGCCTCGCGGGCGCCGGGGACCGCGTCCTCGTCATCGACCTGGACCCCCAGGGGAACGCCACCAGCGGGTTCGGGGTCGATCGTTCCACCTTGGAACGGTCGGTCTACGAGGCCGTCGTGGACGATGTCGATCTCGGGTCGCTCATCGTGGGCACGTCCGCCAATGGTGTCCAGCTCGTCCCGGCCGCGATCGCGCTCGCAGGGGCAGAGGTGGAACTTGCCGGCGCCGAATCCCGGGAACGTCGCGTTCGACGGCTCGTCGAGCCGATCGCCGATCGCTACGACCTCGTGCTCATCGATTGCCCACCGTCGCTCGGGCTGCTCACCGTCAATGCCCTGACCGCCGCCGATGCGGTCCTGATCCCGCTCCAATGCGAGTACTACGCACTCGAGGGACTCACCCAGTTGCTGGCCACGATCGACCTGGTCCGGGACCATTTGAACCCACGGCTCGCGCTGGATGGCGTCGTGCTGACCATGGCTGACGGGCGCACGAACCTGTCGGCCGAGGTCGCAGCCGAAGCACGTCGGCATCTCGGCCCGCTCGTCTACGAGACCGTGATCCCGCGGAGCGTCCGCCTTTCGGAGGCGCCGAGCCACGGCCTGCCCATCGACCGGTATGCCCCGGAGTCCCGCGGCGCACATGCCTACGCAGCACTGGCCCGCGAGTTCCGCACGCGACGCGGCTGGCCGGACCGTCGCGCGACCACCGGGGACGGCACGCCCGGCACGGACCCGGTCTTCGCGCCCGATCACGCACGGTCGCTTGAAGCGGCGGTGCTGGCATGACCGTGCGGCCCGATCGCCCGCAGGGCCTGGGGCGCGGCCTTTCAGCCCTCATCCCGCAGCGCGCGGCGGGCCACCAGGGACCCGTGGACATCGCCATCGACCGGATCCGGCCCAACCCGTCCCAGCCCCGCAAGCGCTTCGATGAGGCGGAGCTCGCGACCCTCACCGCGAGCATCCGTGCACATGGGATCCTGCAGCCGCTCCTCGTCATGGACACCCTGGATGGCTATCAGCTCGTGGCGGGCGAGCGACGCCTGCGCGCCGCCCGGGCTGCCGGCCTGGAGCGCGTGCCAGCGATCGTCCGCCAGTTCAGCGAGCAGGCCCAGCTGGAGATCGCCCTCGTCGAGAACCTCCAGCGGGAGGACCTCGATCCGATCGAGGCGGCCCAGGGATTCCGTCGCCTGATCGACGAGTTCGGGTTCACCCACGACCAGATCGCCGAACGCGTGGGTCGTGCCCGATCGACCGTGGCGAACACGCTGCGCCTGCTGGAACTCGCACCCATCGTCCAGCGGGCCGTCATCGAGCGCGCCCTGACCGAAGGGCACGCCCGGGCGCTCGGTGGGCTGTCCGTCGAGCACCAGGAGCACGTCGTCGCCTCCGTCATCGACCAGGACCTGTCCGTCCGTCAGACCGAGGAGCTGGTCCGGCGCCTTCGCGAGCCTCGGTCGGCTACGAACCGTGGCTCGTCGCCCCCGGCGCGCGACGCCGACCTGGACCGGGTCGAGGAGGATCTGCGACGGGCGCTCGGCACCAAGGTCAGCCTCGCCCGGTCGCGCCGTGGCGGACGGATCGTGATCGAGTACTACAGCGATGAGGAACTGGGGCGACTCTACGATCGCCTGACCGGAGGGACCGCGTGACCGAAGAAGCCATCCCCAAGGCCGCCAGCGGCGCCGCCACACGCCCAAAGCGCGCCAAGGTCGGCGGCGACTACACGGCGGCCAGCATCCAGGTCCTCGAGGGACTTGAAGCCGTGCGGCGCCGCCCAGGCATGTACATCGGCTCCACGGACGTCCGCGGCCTCCATCACCTGGTTTGGGAGGTGGTGGACAACTCGATCGACGAGGCGATGGCCGGCCACGCCACGTCCATCCTGGTCACGGTCAAGGCGGACGGCATGGTCGTGGTCCGCGACGACGGCCGTGGGGTCCCGGTCGGCAAGCACTCCACCGGCAAGGATGCGCTCGAGGTGGTCCACACGGTGCTCCACGCCGGCGGCAAGTTCGGTGGTGGCGGCTACAAGGTCTCGGGCGGCCTCCACGGCGTCGGTGTCAGCGTCGTCAACGCGCTGTCATCGTGGATGCGCGTCGAATCGGCCCGCGATGGCCACATCTGGTCGCAGGAGTACGAGCGGGGCAAGCCGAAGACGCCGGTGCGCAAGGAAGGCACCCAGGGCACCCGCAAGGGCACGCTCACGAGTTTCCGCGCCGACCCGGACATGTTCGAGACGACCGAGTTCTCGTTCGAGACGATCAGCCAGCGCCTTCGCGAGTCCGCGTACCTGACCAAGGGCGTCTGGATCACGCTCATCGACGAGCGCGTCGACCGCGAGCGCTCGTTCTACTTCGAGGGCGGCCTCCAGTCCTTCGTCCGGCACCTCAATCGGAACAAGGAATCGCTCCACCATCGCCCCATCTACGTGGAGCGCCGTGAGGGCTCCACCGCGGTCGAGGTCGCGCTCCAGTACAACGACACGTACACGGAGAACGTGCTCGCCTTCGCCAACAACATCATCACGCCGGACGGCGGTAGCCACGTCACCGGGTTCCGCGCCGCACTGACGAGCTCGCTGAACGACTGGGCGCGACGGGCGGGCGTCCTGAAGGACAACGACAACAACCTGTCCGGCGACGACGTGCGCGAGGGTCTCACGGCGGTCATCAGCGTCAAGCTGACCGATCCGCA
The DNA here is from genome assembly GCA_040882345.1 of Chloroflexota bacterium. Lineage (GTDB taxonomy): Bacteria > Chloroflexota > Limnocylindria > Limnocylindrales > CSP1-4 > SPCO01. Next base: position 8,446 of record JBBEBL010000167.1, on the reverse strand, counting down.
GTTCGAGGGCCAGACGAAGGCCAAGCTCGGCAATCCCGAGGTCAAGGGCCAGGTCCAGACGGCGGTCGCGGACAGCCTTGGCCAGTACCTGGACGAGAACCCGGCGGACGGCCGCCGGATCATCGAGAAGTGCCTGACCGCGGCCCGCGCCCGGGAAGCGGCCCGCAAGGCGCGCGACCTCGTCATCCGCAAGGGCGCACTGGATGGCATGTCCCTGCCGGGCAAGCTGGCGGACTGCCAGGAGCGCGACCCGGCTCGCTCCGAGCTGTACATCGTGGAGGGCGACTCGGCCGGTGGATCGGCCAAGCAGGGTCGGGACCGGCGGTTCCAGGCGGTCCTTCCTCTCCGCGGCAAGCTGCTGAACGTGGAAAAGGCTCGACTTGACCGCATCCTGTCCAGCGAGAACGTCCGACCGCTGATCATCGCGCTCGGGGCCGGGATCGGCGACAGCTTCGATGCCGCGAAGCTGCGCTACCACCGGATCATCATCATGACCGACGCCGACGTGGATGGCGCCCACATCCGGACCCTCCTGTTGACGTTCTTCTATCGGCATATGCCCGAAGTGGTGGAAGCGGGCTACCTCTACATCGCCCAGCCGCCCCTGTACCGCATCAGCACCGGCAAGGTCACGAAGTACGCGCAGAGCGAGCGTGAGCGGGAGCGGATCATCAAGGAATTCAACGTCAAGAACCTTTCCGTGCAGCGGTTCAAGGGCCTCGGCGAGATGAACGCCGATCAGCTGTGGGACACGACGATGAACCCGGAGACGCGGACGCTCCTGCGCGTGGACTCGGAGAACGCCGCCCTCGCCGACGAGATCTTCACCATGCTGATGGGCGAGAAGGTCGGGCCGCGCAAGGACTTCATCAAGGCCGAAGCCCGCAAGGTGCGCAACCTTGACGTCTGAGCCCCGCGTGATCGACGTACCCGGAGTCCCCCGGTTCGAGGTGGCGCCCCATCACTGCTTCGCGTGCGGCACGCTCAACGAGCACGGGCTGGGCATCGTCCTTCACGTCGAGCCGCGTCGGGCGTGGTCCGATGTCACGCTGGATCGCCACTCCCAGGGATGGGACGGGATCGCCCACGGCGGGATCATCTGCACGATCCTGGACGAGGTCATGGCCTGGTCCCTGGCCGCTGAGGACAACTGGGGCGTGACCGCCCGGATGCAGGTCGACTTCCGTCGGCCGGTCGAGATCGGCCGGCCGATCCGCGCGGAGGGGTGGATCGTCAACGCACGTCGGCGCGTCATCGACACGGCGGGGCAGCTGCTGGACGCCGTCGAGGGAACCATCCTGGCGACCGCGACGGGCGTCTATGTGGCCGCGGACGAGTCACGCAAGCGGCAGCTCCGGGAGCGCTACGGGTTCCGGGCGCCGGAGCCGGTGCTGTGATCGCCCCGCCCGTGCCGACCACCCAGGACCGCGACGTGGCGAAGCGCCTGGGCGCCAGCCTCGCGGCGCACCTCCATGATCCAGACGCGTTCGCGACGGCCCTCCGTGACGCCCTGGCGTCGCTGGCCGACCCGGAGCATCTCGAGGGGCAGCAGCTGGTGGCCCCGGGACTCGGCCGCATCCACGGCGTCCGCGCGCCGCTCCTGGACGCCATCGCTCGCGGGTTCCTGCGCGAGACCCGTCACGACCCGGTCGGCGCTCTGCTCGACATCTCGGAGCGCCTGCTCCGAGACGCGTTCCTGGAGCCGCGCTGGTTCGCCTTCGACCTCCTGGAGCGCACCCTGGCGACCGAGACCGAGCAGACCTGGCAGCTGCTGCGCCGCGCCGCCCGTGAGGCCGCCGACTGGATCACCGTGGACAGCCTGGCCCACCCGTATGCCGTGGGGATCGCCGGCGAGCCGTACCGCTGGTCAGAACTGGAACTGCTCGTCTACTCGCCGTCTCGCTGGGAGCGTCGCCTGATCGGCTCCACCATCGCGACCATGACCCACGGAGGGCCGGGGACCGCGGGTGCGGACGCCACCCTGGCGTCCCGGGCCCTGCCCATCCTGGAGCAGCTCATCGGCGACGACGAACCGGACGTCCAGAAGGCCCTGTCATGGGCTTATCGCTCCCTCGCGGCGGAGGACCTCGGCGCGACGACGAGCGCCCTTCGCGCCGAGACACGCCTCGCCGCCGAGGCGGACGACGGCCACCGGGCGTGGGTCATCCGCGACAGCCTGGCCGGGCTCGCCCCACAGGACGCGGACGACCTGCGCACGCGGCTCGTCGGCATCCGGCGCCGATCCGGGGCTCCCTCCACCTCCACCGCCGCGGAGGCCGCCGCCCGCTTCGGCCGCCTGCCCGACCCGACCACCCACCCCGAGCCCCCGCTCGCCTGACCAGGAGTAGCACCACGTGACCGACAACCTGGGCGACATCCGAGCCATCCAGATCGAGGACGAGATGCGCGTCTCGTACCTGGATTACGCGATGAGCGTCATCGTCGCCCGCGCTCTGCCGGACGTGCGCGACGGCTTCAAGCCGGTCCACCGCCGGATCCTGTACACGATGGGCGAGATGGGGCTATCCGCCACCAGCTCGTACCGCAAGTGCGCGGCCATCGTCGGCGAGGTGATGGGCAAGTACCACCCGCACGGCGACAGCGCCCTGTACGACGCGCTGGTCCGCCTGGCGCAGGACTTCTCCATGCGCTACCCGCTCGTGGACGGGCAGGGCAACTTCGGGTCCGTGGACGGCGATTCCGCCGCCGCCATGCGGTACACGGAGGCGCGCCTCACCGGGATCGCCGCGGAGATGCTCGCGGACATCGACAAGGACACGGTCGACTTCGTCGACAACTACGACGGTACGCAGCGCGAACCGTCCGTCCTCCCGGCCAAGCTGCCGAACCTGCTCATCAACGGCAGCACCGGCATCGCGGTCGGCATGGCCACGAACATCCCGCCCCACCACCTGGGCGAGATCTGCGACGCGGCGACCGCGCTCATCGACGACCCCGACCTCACGTCGGACGATCTGTGCAAGTTCGTGATGGGCCCGGACTTCCCGACCGGCGGCACGATCTTCCGCTTCGAGAGGCAGCGCAACGCACTCACCGGGGAGTGGGAGACGGTGGACGCCATCCGCCAGATGTACGCGCATGGCCGCGGTCGGGTCGTCATGCGCGCCCAGGTCGCGTTCGAGGAGGTCCGCGGCGACCGCACCGCGATCATCGTCACGGAGCTGCCGTACCAGGTGAACAAGGCCAGCCTGCTGGAGAAGATCGCGGACCTCGTCAAGGACAAGAAGCTCGACGGCATCAGCGACCTGCGTGACGAGTCCGACCGCGACGGCATGCGCATCTACGTCGAGATGAAGCGCGATGCCAATCCGCACAAGGTCCTCAACAACCTGTTCAAGCACACGCCGATGCAGATGGCGTTCAACATGAACATGCTGGCCCTCGTGGACGGCCAGCCGCAGACGCTCCCGCTGCGCAGCGTCCTTGAGCACTACCTGAACCACCGCCGCGACATCATCCGGCGACGGACGGAATTCGACCTGGGCAAGGCGCGCGCGCGAGCCCACATCCTCGAGGGGCTCAAGATCGCCCTCGACAATCTGGACGCGGTGATCAAGACCATCCGCGAATCGGCCGACGTGGAGCTCGCGCGCACCAACCTGATGGCCCGGTTCAAGCTATCCGAGCTGCAGGCGCAGGCCATCCTGGACATGCGGCTGGCCCGCCTGGCCGCCCTCGAGCGCAAGAAGATCGAGGATGAGTACCTGCAGGTCATCCAGCTCATCGCCGAGCTTGAGGACATCCTGGCCAACCCGTCCCGTGTCCTGTCCATCATCAGGGACGAGCTGGCCGAGCTGAAGAGGAAGTACGCCGGTGACCGCCGCACGCGTGTCGCGGACGATGCCAGTCGCGAGATGACGGACGAGGACCTCATCGCGGACGAGGACGTCGTGGTCACCATCTCCGGGCGCGGCTACATCAAGCGTCAGCCGGTCGCCACCTACCGACGCCAGCATCGAGGCGGCAAGGGGATCATCGGCCACGTCACCCGCGAGGAGGACGCGGTCGAGCACCTGCTCGTCGCCAACACGCACGACTGGGCGCTGTTCTTCACCAACCGCGGACGTGTGTTCAGCGCCAAGGTCCACGCGGTGCCGGATGCCAGCCGCCAGGCCAAGGGGATCCCCATCATCAACCTGCCGGGTGTCCAGGTGGAATCCGGCGAGGTCCCGATGGCGACGATCACGCTGCCGGACTTCACCCCCGGCTCCTACCTGGTCCTCGCCACGCGCAAGGGCATCGTCAAGAAGACCCCGCTGGAGCAGTTCGAGCGCGTGCGCTCGTCCGGCATCCGGGCCATCACCATCGCTGACGACGACGAGCTCGCGTGGGTGGACGTGTCCACGGGCGCGGACGACGTGATCATCGCGACCGCCAAGGGCAAGCTCGCCCGGTTCGCTGAGTCCGAGGTCCGGGCCATGGGCCGCGACGCCGCCGGTGTCATCGGTATCCGGCTGGCCCGCCAGGGGGATGCGGTCGTGGCGATGAGCGTCGTGGAGCCCGATTCGGACATCCTCGTCCTCACCGAGACCGGCTACGGCAAGCGCGTCCCACTGACCGAGTTCCGTCGCAAGCATCGGGGCGGCCAGGGAGTGGGCCTGATCTCCCTGGAGGGCCGCAAGACCGGCGATGTCGCGGCCGTCCAGCAGGTCACCGACGCGGACGAGGAGCTGCTCCTGATCAGCGCGCATGGGCAGGTCATCCGGACGGAGACGAACACCATCAACCGCTACTCGCCGTCCGCCCGTGGCGTGATCGTGATGCGCCTGGCGGAGGGGGACCTGGTCGTCGCGATCGCGGCATTCCGAGCCGGACTTGCGGACCGCGACGGCATGGGCGACGATGGCGCCCCCGAGGGCGGCCCGGCTGCGGGCGACCCCGGCGGAGCGTCGTGACCCGATGACGGTCTTCGGCAACCGAGAGGCGTCGCCCTTGTACGCGGACCAGTTCGAGATCTACCACGGGAACGCCAACCCGGAGCTGGCGCGCAAGATCGCCCGCTACCTCGGGACGGACTGCGGCAAGGCCGAGGTCTTCCAGTTCGCCAACGAGAACATCTTCGTCAAGATCCTGGACAACGTCCGCGAGAAGGACGTCTTCGTCGTCCAGCCGACGTCGCACCCGGTCAACGATTCGATCATGGAACTGCTGATCATGATCGACGCGTTCAAGCGCGCGTCTGCGGGCCGGATCACGGCGGTCATCCCGTTCTACGCGTACGGTCGGTCGGACAAGAAGGACCAGCCTCGGGTGCCGATCACGGCCCGTCTCATCGCGGACATGATCACCGTGGCCGGTGCGGACCGGGTCCTGTCCATGGACCTCCACCAGGGGCAGATCCAGGGCTTCTTCAACATCCCGGTGGACGAGTTGACCGCGGTCCATCTGCTGTCGCGCTACTTCATCGACAAGCACATCGAGGACTGCGTGGTCGTCACGGACCTCGGCTTCGCCAAGCGGGCTCGCACGTTCGCGGAGTTGCTGAACGCACCGCTGGCCATCATCGAGAAGCGCCGGGTCGGGAACCTGGACAGGGCGGAACTGATGAACGTCATCGGCGACGTCAAGGGCAAGCGCGCGATCATCGTGGACGACGAGATCGACACCGGCGGCACGCTCGTGGAGATCGTCCGGGCGCTGGAACGCGAGGGCGTCACGGAGATGTACGCGTGCGCAACGCACGGGGTCCTGAGCGACCCCGCCGTGGCGCGCATCCGCGAGAGCAGCGTGCGCGAGGTCGTCATCACCGATTCCGTGCCGCTGGTCGCATCCAAGCGGATCCCCAAGCTGACCGTGCTGTCCGTCGCGCCGCTCATCGGGGAGGCCATCAAGCGCATCCACCGCGGCGAGTCCGTCGGCGCGCTGTTCAGCAGCGAGGTGTCGTTCACCCAGGAGATGCTGCTGTGGGACGAGGCGGGGGAGCCGAGCCTCCGCCTGGGCGACGAGCGCGCGGCCGCCCACGCTCTCGCCGGCGCGGTACCATCCCCGGACAGATGACCCTGCAGCTACACCGACCAGACGGCGACGGCGACCTCGAGCCGCGCACCGTGACACCCGCAGACTGGCAGGACCAGCTGCGCTCGCCGCGGTGGGGGAAGAGCCTGCGCCGAGACCGGCTCCCCGAGCTCGCCAACGTGGAGATGGAGCCCACCTCGCGCCTGCGGTCCCTCCTGTTCTGGCTGGCTCTCGCGTCGGCCACCTTCGGTGTCATCGTCGTGGGATACGGCTCAGGCTTCTGGGGGTAGGTCCGTCACGCGGCGGCCATCAGACAGCGTCCGCCCTATACTCACGCTCCCATGCGATTCCTGTCCCGTTTCGTCGACTCGAACGACCGCGAGATCCGACGCCTCCTTCCCGCGGTCGAGGCCGCCAATGAACTCGAGCACGAGTTCGAGGCCCTCTCCGACGACGAGATCCGCGCGCAGTTCGCCGAGCTGCGCGACGAGATCCGCGAGCTGGCCGCCTCCGGCGAGCCGTCAGAGGAGGAGCTGACCCACCCGGAGCCGGAGCGTCGTCGCGAACTCCGCAAGGAACGCCGCAGGCGGGAAAACGTGGCCATCCAGAAGGCCCTGGACGAGGCCATGCCGGAGGTCTTCGCGATGACTCGCGAGGCCATGAAGCGCACCCTCGGCATGCGCCACTTCGACGTCCAGCTGATGGGTGGCGCCGTCCTTCACCAGGGCAAGATCGCCGAGATGAAGACGGGCGAGGGCAAGACGCTCCTGCCGACGCTCGCGGCGATCCTCAACTCGCTCACCGGCCGCGGCGCCCACATCGTGACCGTCAACGACTACCTGGCCCGTCGCGACCCGCAGTGGATGGGGCCGGTGTTCCACTTCCTGGGTGTCAGCCTGGGGATGATCACCCACGATGCCTCGTTCCTGTTCGAGCCCGGCTACCCCACCAACGACGAGCGGCTCATCAACCTGCGCCCGGTCACCCGCCGCGAGGCCTACGCCGCGGACGTGACGTACGGCACGAACAACGAGTTCGGGTTCGATTACCTGCGCGACAACATGGTCACGGAGCTGGACCAGCGCGTGCAGCGCGAGCGCAGCTTCGCGATCGTGGACGAGGTGGACAACATCCTCATCGACGAGGCGCGCACGCCGCTCATCATCAGCGGCCAGGCGGAGGAGTCCGCGGACCTGTACTTCACGTTCGCCCGGCTCGTGCCGCGCCTCAAGGAACGTCCCGAGGGCGCCGAAGAGGGCGGCGACTACTTCATCGACCTCAAGGACAAGGCCGTCAGCCCCACTGAGGAAGGCATCGACAAGATGGAGGGGTTCCTCGGCATCGAGAACCTCTACGACGCCGACCCGCGCCTGGCCCGCCACTTCGAGCAGGCGCTCCGGGCTCATGCGCTCTACAAGCGCGATCGCGACTACATCGTCAAGGACGGCGAGATCGTCATCGTTGACGAGTTCACCGGTCGTCAGATGCCCGGTCGCCGCTGGAGCGAGGGCCTCCACCAGGCGATCGAGGCGAAGGAGGGCCTCCGAGTCCAGCGCGAGACGGTGACGCTGGCCACGATCACGTTCCAGAACTACTTCCGCCTGTACGACAAGCTGGCCGGCATGACCGGCACGGCGATGACGGAGGCGGAGGAGTTCCACAAGATCTACCAGCTGGAAGTCGTGGCCATCCCGACCAACATGGAGATGATCCGCGAGGACTTCGCGGATCTCGTCTTTCGCGATGAGAGGGCGAAGTTCAACGCCCTCATCGAGGAGGTGGCCGAGATGCAGGAGGCGGGCCGTCCCGTCCTCGTGGGCACCGTCAGCGTCGAGAAGTCGGAAGTGCTGTCCACGCTCCTCAAGCGACGTGGGATCAAGCACGAGACGCTGAACGCCAAGTTCCACGAGAAGGAATCGGGCATCGTCGCCCAGGCTGGCCGGACCGGCGCGGTGACGATCGCCACGAACATGGCCGGCCGGGGCACGGACATCAAGCTCGGCGGTGATGCGGCCGGTCTCGCCTCGGAGCTCCTCCATCAGCGCGGCCTCAACCCGGCCGAGGTGGACGCGGCGACGTACGAGACCGCCCTCGCGGACGCCCGGGTCACCACGGACGAGGATCACGAGCGGGTCGTGGGGGTCGGCGGCCTGCACATCATCGGCACGGAGCGTCACGACTCGCGACGTATCGACAACCAGCTGCGTGGTCGCGCCGGCCGCCAGGGCGACCCCGGGTCGTCGCGCTTCTACCTGTCGCTCGAGGACGACCTGATGAAGCGCTTCGCCAATGAGCGCGTCGCCGGGCTCATGGAGCGTCTCGGGCTGGAGGAGGACGTCGCCATCGAGTCGCGCCTCGTGTCCAAGACGATCGAGAGCGCCCAGTCGCGTGTCGAGGGCTTCAACTTCGACATCCGCAAGCGCGTCGTCGAGTTCGACGACGTCATCAACAAGCAGCGCGAGACGATCTA
>JBBEBL010000166.1:0-3035 GCA_040882345.1 Chloroflexota bacterium | reverse complement strand
TGTCCCCCCTGGGCTTCGGCGTCCGCCTCGCGCCGTCGGGCGAGGACGGCCTCGCGCTCGCCGCACAGGTCCGCCCGGACCTCATCATCTGCGACCTGCTGATGCCCGGCCTCGACGGGTTCGCGGTCGTCAGTCGGCTCCAGGCCGATGCGACCACAGCGGCCATCCCGATCCTCATCGTCACCGCGCACGAGCTGACCGAGCCCGAGAAGGCTCGCCTCAACGGCCGGGTCCTCGGCATCGTCGAGAAGGGTGACCTCGCCGCCCAGGGTCTGCGAGATTGGCTCGACCGGGTCATCCCTGACATCCTCGGACGGGAGTCGCCGTGACGACCGAGGCTCCAGCTGCGCTTCGGGTCCTGCTCGTCGAGGACGAGATGGTCAATCGGGAGCTCATCGGGGCCGTTCTGCGGAGCGGCATGAGCGGACCATTGGGCGCCCTCGAACTGATCGAGGCTTCGACGCTCGCGGCCGGTCGGGCGGCTGTGGCCGAGCACGCTCCAGACCTGATCATCCTCGACGTCCGGCTGCCCGACGGCGACGGCCTCGAACTCGCCCGTGAACTGCCCGAGGCCGGGACCAGGGGGCGACCGAATGTCCTCGTGATGAGTGCCAGTGTCCTGCCAGCCGATATCGACGCCGCTCGACGATCGGGTGGGGACGCGTTTCTCGGCAAGCCGTTCCAGCCGGCCGAGCTGATCGCGGTGCTCGCTCGACTTGCCGGCAGTGCGCGATCCGGGGGGAGTCGCTCGGCGTCGGCGGCAGAGAGATAGTCGGGCTGGGGCGAAGAGGCTGAACCGCCACCGGCGGGTCGCAGCCGGAGGCATGTCTCAAGCGGTGGACGGCCATCGACACCCGGCGCGCCAAGCCAACGGCCGGCCTTTAGTCAGGTTCCAGACCAGGCACGACAAGCCACCCCTCAGCGCGTCCCCGGTAGATCAACTGCTCGGTCGTGAGACCCGAGCGTGCCCGCAGGTCCGCCAGGTGGCGCTTCGCGGTGCTCGGCCGAATGCCGACGCGTGCCGCCGCACCTGGCACCGAGCCGCCGCTGGCGACGAAGGCGGCGAGCACGTCGACCTGTCGGGCCGTCCGCGTCATCGGCGGCTCCCCGCGAAGCCCGTCCCTCATGCCCGCAACCCGGCCGCAGCCAGCCACTCGTCGCGGCCCTCGATCGGGATCGTGCAGGTGTAGGTTGAAATTGCGCGTCCAACACCTGTCGGGCGCGCCATACAGCCTCTGGCAGCGCGAGCGCCAGTCCGTGGGCATACGCGGACGGCGTCAGCCTGATCGACATGATCCTCCTCCCTGTGACGACGATCTCTTCGTAGATGGCGTGGAGCAGGTCTGCCTTCGCCTCAGGGACGTCGGCCCGTGTCCAAGATTCGTACGGCGTCCGGAGCCACGCGACGGCACGCTCGGCAGTGATCCCCGTGCTAGTTGTGCGCTCGAGACTCTCCTTCATCTCACGTTGCGCCTGTAGACGCTCGAGGTAGGCGGCATCCTCGAGACGGCCCGCCGCGTGTTCGAGCGCGAGGTCGCGCATCTGGCGATCGATGCGAGCGCGATCGATCGTGATCGGCCTCGGTGCGGAGCCGAGCGCGCCGACGACGGCCGCGACCGTCGCGTCGTCGAGTTCGATGCCGGCCATCTGCGCGAGGATCGGCTCTTCCCAGGTCTCGTCGCCGTACCGAGCCTGCGCGCCCCATGACTCGCAGGGCGAGGGATGCAGCTTGCGGTGGCGGCCGTCGGCGAATACCGGCGCGAAGAGGAGATCGAATTTGGTCACTGGGGCGTCGACGTCTCGTACAAAGCGCTGGTGAAGCCACCGCTCGGGCGGGTGGAGATCGACGGTGATCCGGTGCTGAGTCAGATCCGGGGGATGACTGGCAGCATGGGGACGAACTTCCCCATCGACGAGGCGACCGACCAGCATCTGGACGAGGTACTCGCGGAGCGCCTGCGCCCTGTCCGCTCCAACGCACCGAAGAACCGACGCAGCGCCGAGGAGCTCAATCGGGCGGTCCTTCTGACCGATGGGAGACTCGGTCCTGCGTTCGACTCGCGTTCGCGACAAGCTCCGTGTCCGCGGACCTGCGAAGCTCATAACGCCTCGTCGATGGCTCCAGGTACTCGAAGGCGTCGGCGAAGACATCGCTGCGTTCGAATCCGCCCACGGACCACTCGCCGCAGTGGCCGAGCTTGCCGCCTACCTGCGAGGAGTCGCCGACATGCGCGATACGAACACCAACGAAGTCCACGTCGTCACGCTGACGCGGAAGATCTGGGATGGCTGGCCTGCCGACCTGTCGCCGGTGGACGAGGTCGAGAATCACCGTCTCTACCACTACCCAACAGTCGGCAACTACCGCAGGATCGTGCCCAACTACATGGGTTTCCGCTACGACGGCAGGCTGCAGTCGATCCATCACGTCGACAGCTACGAGATCATCGACACGCCGCACGGTCACGTCCCAGGTGGCCCTACCTGCTCTGGGACGCGCCGGTCAACCTGCTCCACCTCGGTCCGCCCACCCGTCCGGACCGCAAGGTCCCGACGGGTAAGGGAATCTGGCCGAGCGCCCCCATGGTCGTCGACATCGACCTGCTGCTTACGTCGGCCACGATCACGGAGGCTCGCGCCGCGACGAAGAAGCGCAGGACTGGATGAACCTGGGCCAAGACGAGCTCGGGGAACGGGAGGATGCGTGACCCAGTACAGAGAACGTGAACTGGTACTGCCGGCTTTGGCGCTTCTTGACGCCAGCCCGGCCGGCGTGACGACTACCGATCTCATTCGCGAACTGACCGCCATATTCAAGCCGGATGGTCGAGACGCGGAGCTCTCCGCGAATCGGAATGACACGCGGTTCAGCCAGAAGGTCCGCAACCTCGTTTCCCACGAGACGCTCATGCGACCGGGATGGGAAACCTACGATCCCGATCGACAGCACCACTCGATCACCCCGGCCGGGCAGCGCCATCTAGCAGAGGCGCGGGAGCGCGGGGAGCTCGCGAAGCAGCTGCTGCCGACGCCAG
>JBBEBL010000165.1:0-3049 GCA_040882345.1 Chloroflexota bacterium | reverse complement strand
GGGCGGCAACGCACGCCTGCGCCGTCCGGACGACGCGCTACTTGATCTCGACCTTGGCGCCCTGCTCCTCGAGAGCCGCCTTGATCTTCTCGGCCTCGTCCTTGGCGATGCCTTCCTTGACGGCCTTCGGGGCCGCATCCACGACGTCCTTGGCCTCCTTGAGGCCGAGGCCGGTCAGCTCGCGGACGACCTTGATGACCGGGATCTTGTTCGGGCCGACCTCGGTCAGCACGGCGCTGAACTCGGTCTGCTCCTCGACAGCGGCCGGCGCGGCACCGGCGTCACCACCGGCAGCGGGGGCGGCGGCAGCAGCGGCCGGGGCCGCAGCGGTCACGCCGTAGCGCTCCTCGAAACGCTTGATGAACTCGGACAGTTCGAGGACGGTCATCTTGTCGATCGCTTCGAGCAGATCGTCCTGGGTCATGACAGCCATGGGGATCTCCTTGTATCAGTGTCGGTGTCAGTTCGGGATTCGGTGACGGTGAAGGTCACGCCTCGGGAGCCTGGGTGCGCTTCTGCTCGGCGACCTGGGACAGGGCGTAGCCCAGGTTCCGCAGGGGCGCGGCGAACAGGCCGCCCAGGGTGGCGACCGGTGCCTGCATCCCGCCCGCCAGCCTGGCGAGAAGGACCTCGCGCGAGGGCAGGGCGGCGAGACGCGTGACCGCGTCGGCGTCGATGGCCTTGTCGCCCAGGACCGCGCCGGTGATCCGGACGATCTTGTACGGGCGAGTAGCATCCAGCACGGCCTTCGCCGTGCTCGCCTCGTCGGTCCCGAAGGCGATCGCCGTCGGGCCGGTCAGGAGCGGGCTGAGCGCGGCACCGACCGAATCCTCGGCGGCGATGCGCAACAGGCGGTTCTTGACGACACGGTACTTGACGTCCTGCTTGCGCAGGGCGCGCCGGATCTCGGCGATCTCCTTCACCGTCAGGCCGCGGTACTCGGAGACGATCATCGTCCGGGCGTTGGCGAGTTCCTCGCGCAGCTCGGCGACCGTCTCGCGCTTGGCCTGGGTGGGCATGGGCGCTCCTTTCGCTTCGGCACGCGACCGGCGTGCGGCGGTGGGCTGATCAGGCGCCTGCCCGATCCTCCCCTGCGACGGATCCCATGGCCGCCTCCCGAGGGAGGCATGACCCCGGCGCGCAGGGGTGCCCACCGGCGAAGGTGGAGCACCGACTGCCTCGGCGTGCTCGTCGTCGTCCCCGACTCCCCCGCCACGTGAGCGGTGGGACCCGGTCCGGTCCGACGGATCAAGCTCCGACCGTCACCAGCCCGTGAGGCGGGTGGCGGTCCGCGAGCGCAGGCTGTCTGCGGCGGTCCGTCTGTCTTGTCAAGATGACGCACCTCTCGGCCGCCATCGTGTCTGGTCTGCCGGCGACCCGCCGGCGAGGGGTCAGGCGACCGCGGCCGCCAGCACGGCCGGCACGTCCACGCGGACGCCGGGGCCCATGGTGCTCGCGATCGTCAGCGACCGCAGGTACTGGCCCTTGGCCCCGGACGGCTTCGCCCGGTTGACAGCGTCCACCAGGGCGGCGAGGTTCTCGACGAGGGCGGCAGGCTCGAAGCTGCTCTTGCCGACCGGGACGTGGATGATCGCGGACTTGTCCACCCTGAACTCGACCCGCCCGCCCTTGACCTCCCGGATCGCGCGGTCGAGGTCGAAGGTGATGGTGCCGGCCTTGGGGTTCGGCATGAGACCGCGGCGACCCAGGATCTTGCCGAGCTTGCCGACGAGGCCCATCGAGTCAGGCGTCGCGAGGGCCACGTCGAACTCCAGCCAGCCGGCTTCGATCTTCTTCACGAGGTCCTCGCCACCCACCTCGTCCGCGCCGGCGCGGAGCGCCTCCTGGGCCTTCTCGCCCTGGGCGAAGACCGCCACTCGGACGACCTTGCCGGTGCCGTGCGGGAGGACGACCGTGCCGCGGACCATCTGGTCGGCATGACGGGGGTCGACCCCCAGCCGCAGGTGCGCCTCCACGGAGGCGTCGAATGCGACGTAGGTCGTCTGCTTGACGAGTTCAGCGGCTGCCAGTGGCTCGTAGAGCTGTTCGCGGTCCACGAGCTTGGCGGCTTCCTGGTATTTCTTGCCGTGTCTGGCCATGTCGTACGTCCTCCTGGCGGCCGGCGCTCCCGACCTCCCCCTTGTCCATGTCCCGCCGGCCCGGGGTGAGGCCGGCGGTGGCAGTCGGGTGGGTCGGCCCTACCCGACGACCTCGATGCCCATCGAGCGGGCCGTGCCTTCGATCTGAGCGGCGGCGGCCTCCACGTCGTTGGCGTTGAGGTCCGACATCTTGATGGTGGCGATCTCGCGGAGCTGGTCTCTCGTGACCCGTCCCACGACGTCGCGCTTGGTCGTCCCGGCACCCTTCTCCACGCCGGCCGCCTTGCGGAGCAGGTCCGCGGCGGGCGGGGTCTTGAGGATGAACGTGAAGGAGCGGTCCTCGAAGATCGTGATCTGGGCCGGGATGACCTGACCGGACTTGTCCGCGGTCTTCTCGTTGTACGACTTCGTGAACTCGACGATGTTGATGCCGTGCGGGCCCAGCGCGGTCCCGACGGGCGGGGCGGGGGTCGCCTTGCCGGCCGGCAGCTGCAGGGTCAGGACGATGCGGATCTTCTTGGCCACGGGGGTTGTCTACGTTCCTTTCTAGAGTTTCTCGACCTGCAGGAAGTCGAGCTCGACCGGCGTCTCGCGGCCGAAGATGCTCACCAGGACCTTCACCTTGTTGCGCTCCGGGTTGACTTCCTCGACCGTGCCGATGAACTCGGCAAACGGCCCGTCGGTGACGCGGACGCTCTGGCCCTTGGTGAACGCGACACGGTACTTGGGCGTCTCCACGCCCATGTGCCGCAGGATCTGCTTGACTTCGGACTCGTCGAGCGGGATGGGCTCGCTGCGGACGCCCGGGATGTTGGCCCCGCCGACGAAGCTCGTCACGCCCGGCGTGTTGCGCACGACGAACCAGCTGTCGGGATCCAGGATCATCTCCACGAGCACGTAGCCCGGGTAGACCTTCTTCTGGACGGTGTGGCGCTGGCCCTGGCGGATCT
>JBBEBL010000164.1:0-3050 GCA_040882345.1 Chloroflexota bacterium | reverse complement strand
CCAGCACCTGGGCGGCCTGGACTCGCTCCTGTCCATCGTCCAGATGCCGCGTGGCGTGCCGGTCGCGACGGTGGCCATCGGTAACGCGACGAACGCAGGGTTGCTGGCGGCGGCCATCCTGGCGCTGAGCGACGACGCCCTGGCCGGCCGCCTGGCCGACTGGCGGGCTCGACAGACGCAGGCAGTGCTGGACGACGCGGACGGCTAGACCTGGACGGACGAGCCCACTTTCCGATGCTCGGCGAGGTGGAACCCCAGGTCCATCACCGTCTTGAGCCCGACCAGGATCGCGACCGCCGCCGCGGGCGCGCCGGTCATCGCGATGGCGATCCCGCCGAAGATGATCGTGATGTGCAGGACGACGAGTCGACCGTACGGGGCGAACATCTGACCCGCGGCGGACACCCGTCGATACTCGCCGCCACCAAGGAAATTGAGCCAGAACGACACGCCGTGGCTGATCGTCAGGGCGATCACCGCCAGCACGATAGTCAGGGGCTCGAAGCCGGCCGTCATGTCCCCGCCGCCGTCGGGACCCATCGAGCCGAAGACCGGCAGCGTCAGCACGAACACGCCGTGGACCGCCCAGAAGATGCCGTAGTGCATCACGAAGAAGGGGATGAGCCCGAGCTTGGCCAGCGATGACGCTGGTCGGCCATTGATGAGCAGCGTGCCAGGAGTCAGGGCCATGTCGCCTTCTGCCCTGGCCATCTTCGCGATGTTGAACGCCCCGACGATCCCGTTCTCCAGCCAGTACACGATGAGGATCGTCCACACGTTCCAGCCGAAGAACAGCACGCCGAGCAGCGGGATCGCGTTGGCGGCGATGAGCGCGACGACCGCGCCTGCCGACGACGTGACCCGATACCAGGCAAGCAGGCGCTCCACGGTTCGGATGCTACCGCGTGGCGCGGGTCGAAACCGGTCTTCTCCCTTCCCCCAACGCGACCCGTCCGCCGCGATTTCCCGTTAAGCAGCCCCAGCTCTACGCCGCGAACCCGGACGGCTCCACAGGCACCGAATCACGCCCTGGCAGCAGCCACAGCTCTATTCGGAAGAGATTCGGCCGTCGCCAGGCCTGACTCCTGACTCGGCAGCAGCCACAGCTCTATTCGAAAGAAATCTGCACGGGGGCGAGGTCGACTGCGTCCGCCTGGGATGGATCGTCAGCGTCGGCGAGACTGCAGCGCGGCCCAGATCATCGGCACCTGCAGCGGCAGTCGCAGCCAGGCGAGGGCGACACCCAGGGCTCCGGCATCGGGATCCGCCGCCTGATCCAGGGCGAATTGCACGTTACCCGGGAAGATCGCGATGAGCAGCACCGCGCTCGCCGGACCGGCCCAAGGCTGGCGAGTCACCAGGCCCGCCGCGCACGCGAGTTCGGCGATGCCGCTCACCGCCACGAGCACCTCCGGGGCCGGCAGCCCGCGCGGGATCAGCGGCAGGAATACGTCGGGGCGGACGAGGTGGAGCAGGCCGCTCGCGCCGAACAGCGCGGCCAGCCCGAGCGGCGCCCAACGGCGATCAGGTCGATGCACCGCGCGAGCGTAGCGGGTCGATGCCGAACGGGCACCGTGAGTGGCAGCTTCGGGACGAACGTGCAGGCAACATCACCGGTTCCTGCAGAAGTCGCGGGCTGCGCTGCACGTTCGTCCGTGGACGGGCACTGTGGGTGGCAGCGGCGGGATGAGGGGCGGTCGGCGGCCCCCGCCCCCGCCCCCGCTCCCTACGCGTCGCCCGGTGTTCGACCCTTGGCGGCCCCCACCGTCACGGTGTGCTCCTCCGCACCTCGCACGAACCCCAACTCGAATGGCGTGTCGAGCGTGGCGAGCGCGTCGTGCAGGTCGTCCGCGTTCGCGATGGGGCGATCACCGGCGGACACGATGAGGTCGCCCGCCTGGATGCCGGCGGCGTCCGCCAGCGACCCGTCCTCCACGCCCCGGACCAGCACCCCGGCCCGATCCTGCAGCCCGACCGATCGGCGTAGGCGACGCGCCACGTGGCCCGGCGCGATCGCCACCCCAAGGACCCGGCGCTGCGCCGACTCCCCGCGACCAAGGGCCTCGACCCGGGCCTTGAGCGCGGCGTCGGCCGGCAGTGCCAGGTAGAACCCCTCGCCGATCCGGTTCGTGTTCACGCCCACCAGCCGACCCTCCGCGTCCACGAGTGCGCCACCGGACGAGCCCGGCGCCAGGGGAGCGGTGTGCTCGACGCTCCCCGCGATGCGCCGACCGCCCGGACCCCGGAACGCGCGCGCCAAGGCGGAGACCAGCCCGAACGTCACCCGCAGCGACCCCCCGACCGTGGCCGCCGCCCCGAAGACCGCGGCGCCAAGGGTCAGCGCGCTGGCGCCATCCGCCCACGTGATGGGCGTCCCGCCGGCCGTGTCCACGGCGATGACCGCGAGGTCGCCGTCCGGGTCGGCGCCGGTAACCGTACCGCGAGTCGATCGGCCGTCGGTGAAGGTGATCGTCACCTCGTGACCGCGCAGGTTGTGGGCATTGGTCAGGACCTGGCCGTTCGCGACGACGATGCCGGAACCGCGACCGTTGCGGCCGACGCCGACGATGGACGGACCGACGATGTCGGCGACATGGGCGACGGCCTGGGAGAGGTCGGAGAGGGTGGTCATCTGGCGGAGACTCCAAGGTGGCGGGGAAGCGACAGTCGCTAGTGACTTGCAAGTTACTACTGACACGCCGAGTTGGCAAGTCCCGATCCGGCGTACCATCCCGAGCGATGCCAGAGTCCTCCGCCGACCGCCCCGCCTCGCCCCTGGAGCGCGCGCTCGACCGCGTCGGCGACCGATGGAGCCTGCTGATCGTGGAGACGCTATTGGACGGCGGCCGACGCTTCGGCGAGCTGAGCGAGGGCCTGCCGGGTATCGCGCCGAACATCCTGACCGACCGTCTGCGTCGCCTCGTGCGAGCCGGGATCGTGCACGCGGAGCCGTACCAGGACCGCCCGACACGCATGGCCTACGCGCTGACGGCCGACGGCCGTGACCTCGCGTCAGCGCTGCGTCTCCTCGCCGACTGGGGTGCGCGCGG
>JBBEBL010000163.1:0-3051 GCA_040882345.1 Chloroflexota bacterium | reverse complement strand
CGTTGAGATGCGGGACATGTTCACGCAGACCATCGGGGCGCTGGCGGAGGCCGTGGACAAGCGCGATCCATTCACGGCCAAGCACAGCCATCGGGTCAAGGAGATCGCGGTCGATATCGGGCGAGTCATGCGCGTCAATGACGCCGAGCTGGAGGCCCTGGAGTGGGGCGGCCTGCTGCACGACGTGGGAAAGATCGGGGTCCCGGACAACGTCTTGTTGAAGCAGGAACGACTCACCAAGGAAGAGCGGATGATCATGAACGCGCATCCGGTCCTGGGCGCCCAGATCATCGCCCCGGTCACGAAGCTCGCCCCGGAGCTGCCGATCATCCGCCACCACCACGAGTGGTACAACGGATCCGGCTACCCCGACCGACTCATCGGCGACGAGATCCCGAGGCTGGCCCGCATCCTGCATGTGGCGGACGCCTTCGAGGCGATGACGGCCGCTCGCCCATACCGCATGACGCCGCTCACCAACGAGCAGGCCCTCGCGGAGCTGCGCAAGTTCGCCGGCGTCCAGTTCGACCCGGTCGTGGTGGATGCCTTCGTCAAGACGCACCACGTGGAGGGGGTAGCTGATCCGGGTCGCACCCTCCCGCCCCGGCCGATCCCGCTCATCGGTCAGGCCGCCAGCCGTATGGTCGCCACCGACCCGCCCGCGAGCACCGCTCCCACCACCGACCCCGCCTGACGGCGCCTGACGGCCAACCAGACGCGTCGTCAGTCCAGCATCATGACGCGGTGACCGTCACGCCCCGCAACGCGCCGACCCCGCGCCCATGCTGATCGGCGGCATCGTCCTCGGCCTGGTCCTTGGCCTGCTGTCCGGCGGGCGCCTGACCAACATCGCGTCCGTCCAGCTGCGCTGGACGTGGGTCCTGTTCGCGGCGGTCATCGTCCGATTCGGGACGGAGGCTCTCCTCAACCAGGGCGTGGATGTCGTGGAGGCGCTCCGTATCCCGCTCCTGTCCGGCGGCTTCGCGCTCCTGCTCATCGCGCTGTGGGTGAACCGGTCGTACCCGGGCATGAGCCTCGCCTTCGTCGGCATCCTCCTGAACGCGCTGGTCATCACCATCAACGGCGGCTTCATGCCGATCTGGGCGGTCGCGCTGGCGACGGCCGGGATGGACGTCGCGGACGTGACGTCGGCGATCCACGTGGTCCTCGCCGGCGAGGCGGCCGACTTCCTGGTCCACGGCCTGATCCTGGGCGACGTCATTCCCATCCCGTTCCCGGTCGTCCAGAACGTCGCATCGATCGGTGATGTCTTCCTGTCCCTGGGTCTGGCCTTCTTCCTGTTCGCGAGCGTCGTCCGAGTCCCGAGCAGGCTGGAGGCGCACGAGGAGGAGGCGATCCGACGGGGCCTGTTCGGGCTCGCGGGTACGGCCCGACTGCCACGGGCCGGGGACTCGCCGCGGACCGGGGTGGCGCCGCAGACCGGCCTCACGCCCTCCATCCAGGAGACGGCGGCCCTGGAGCGCCCGTCGTTCCTCGGCTCCCAGACGACCGGTACGTCATCCCCGGCCCTGGCGCTCCTGCCAATGGCGCCCCCGGACGCGCTGGACCTGGAGGCAGCGCCGCCGATCACGCTCCCCCGCCCCTCCCCGGAGACGCTGGCACGGGTCCGCCGACACCCATATGTCCGCCTCGCCCTCAACGGCTCGTTCACCGCCCTGTGGGCTGGTCAGCTGATCTCCCTCTTCGGCGATCGACTGCACCAGGTCGCGCTGACCGTCGCGGTCCTGGTCACGACCGGCTCACCCGCCCTCGCGTCCTTCGTGTTCGTGGCCGCGTTCATCCCGAACCTGGTGTTCAGCCCCATCGCCGGCACGTTCGTGGATCGCTGGGACCACAAGGAGGTCCTGATCGTCAGCGACCTGCTGCGTGCCGCGACGGTGCTCATCATCCCGATCGCCCTCGCGACCAACGTGCTGCTGGTCTTCCCGCTGGTCTTCCTGATGACCACCATCTCCATCTTCTTCCGACCGGCCCGTGTCGCGATCCTGCCGCGCATCGTCAGCCGGGACGAACTGGTCACCGCGAACTCGGCACTGTGGGTCGGCGAGACGCTGGCCGACTTCTTCTACCCGGTGGCCGGCCTGTTCGTCGTCGCCCTGGGCAGCGCCATCTCGGTCGCCTTCTGGCTGGACGCGGCGACCTACATCGGCTCGGCGGCGCTGCTCAGCACGCTGGTCATCGGCCGGGCCCGGTCCGGCGTGCGGGAGCAGGAGGAGGGCTTCGACGACGAGGATGATGACGAAGCCGAGACCGAAGAGCTCCCCGCCCTGGAGCCGGAGCACATCATCGACGGCGGGCCAGTCGGTCGATTCATGGGCGAGCTCAAGGCCGGCTATCGATTCCTCCGCTCGGAGCCGACGCTCTTCGCCAACACCATCCAGGCGGCCGTCGCGCAGCTGGCCCTGGGCGTCCTGACCGCGATGGCCGCGGTCTACGCACGGGCGGTCTTCGAGTCGGACCCGATCGGATGGGAAGCCATCTGGACGTTCATGGAGACGAGCATCGGGATCGGCAACCTCGTCGGTGGGTTCCTGCTGGGGCTCATCGGCGCACGCGTCGCCAAGGGCCGCACGATCAGCGGCGCATACGCCCTGTGGGGAGTCACGCTCATCCTGCTCGCGCTGACGGACAACCTGGCGATCGTCCTGGGGCTCGCATTCGGAGCGGGCGTCGCCAACATGGCCTTCGTGATTCCCAGCCAGGCGCTCTTCCAGGAGCGGACCCCGCAGGACCTGATGGGACGTGTGGTGGGCTTCCGATTCGCGCTGGTCTTCGGGTCCATGGCGGTCGCGATGGCCGCGGGCGGCATCCTCTCGGA
This sequence comes from Chloroflexota bacterium, assembly GCA_040882345.1. Lineage (GTDB taxonomy): Bacteria > Chloroflexota > Limnocylindria > Limnocylindrales > CSP1-4 > SPCO01. The sequence goes on along the minus strand of JBBEBL010000163.1, from coordinate 212 downwards.
GCTGATCGGCGTGACGCTCGTCATCGCCGTGTCCGGCGTGGTCAGCCTCGCGGCCGGCCTCGCCGGGTTCCTCATCCCCGCGCTGCGCGATGCCGACTGACGGTACACTGGCGCCCGCGCCGCGCTCCGCACGGATGATGAATCGCGCCGCGCCAGGAGTGACGACGACCGGATGACGGACCGACCCGAAGGTACCCAGGATCCCGAGGCGA
>JBBEBL010000162.1:12898-19959 GCA_040882345.1 Chloroflexota bacterium | reverse complement strand
ACCGGTGATCTCCGCCTTGAGAGGGCGGTGTCCTAGGCCTCTAGACGAATGCGGCCCGCTGGCTCCGCGGACGACGTGGTCCGCGGTGCGCCGGCGGGCATGATAGCAAACGAGGCCCACGAGGGCACCCGTATGCCGCCCACGCATATCCCACGGGGTCAGTGGGCGTGACCATGACCCCGATCGGGCCCATTCGCGTGACCCTCACGCTCACTGACGCGCGCGTCCATGCGCCACGTGCATCGCAGGCCCCGCCATACCCTCGGGCCGGCTACAGGCGATGGGTCTCCAGGAACGCCCGGATGGCCTCGGCGACCTGCTGGTGGCTCTCCTCGCCGACGACCATCCCGTAGTGCGAGTGCGCCCCGAACGGCTCGAACTCCGCATCCAGCCATTCCGCCAGTCGCTCCGAGTCATCCAGCGAGACGGCCCGGTCCAGGCCGCCGCCGATGACCAGCCGGGGCACCTCCGCAAGGACACGCCGGTCAACGGACACGCCGGCCAGCATCTGGCGGCGCGCTGCGCCGGCCTCGTGCGGTTTCTGGCCCAGCAGATGCTGGACCCGCAGGATGTCGTCCAGCGTCAGGTCGCGCTCGTCGCGGAGCAGCTTCTCGGGAAGCGTCTCCCACCCGATGACGCTGCGGCCGTAGACCTCCGGGATATCGCGCAGCTCGAACGCCCGAGCCGGCGGGCGAAGGTCCCGCGGCAGCTCCGAGCCGATCACCACCAGCCCCCCGATGGCGACCCGTTCCGCGGCCTTCATCAGCAGCAGGCCGCCCATCCCGTGCCCGATCCCGACGGTCGCGGGCCCAAGGCGGTCCAGTGCCGCGACGACGTCCTCCGTGTATGTATCGAAGGAGAGCGTTGCCGGATCGGCGGTCTGCGACCAGTAGTGATTGCGCAGGTTGAGGGCGTGGCCTTCCCAGCCCCGCCCCGCGAAATACCCGAGGTAGCGCTCCCAGAGCCACGACCCGGTCAGTTCACCGTGGACGAACAACAGGGGCTTGCGCCGGGAGCGCCGCTCCGGGAGCCACGACTCGATATACACGCCGCGGTCGTGCAGCTCGATCTCGTCCTTGCGCACGGGACGCCCATTGGAGGGCGGCATCTGCCCACGCGGAAGGATCGACTCGGGCACGGGGTCTGGGGTGCGATTCACGGATGGATCACCATTCATGCGGGTTGATGAGCAGGCCGGTCAGGGCCTTGGGGTAGAAGTAGGTCGATTTCTGCGGCATGACGTCGCCGTCACGGGCGACGGCCTCGATGGCGGCGACCGGCGTCCCCTGCAACAGCCAGGCGGCGTCGATCCCGTCGTTGCGGTCCACGACGGCGACCGCCTCCGCCGCCGACTTCGTGTAGGCGACCGCCCCACCGGCGACGGCCACCGAATCGAGGCCCGCCAACCGCTCAAGGGCGACGCCCAGCAATGTGACGTCCAGCCCGCGCAGCGCGTCCCCGCCGGTCGGAAGGTGCATCGCGAAGGACGCGCGGCGCGCGCGCAGGAACGCCCCGCCGGCGCGGGTCCACAGGCCGAACCGGCCCTCGCCCCCGCGCGCCAGGCCCGCCGCATCGAAGGCGCGGACCAGCTCGTCCGCTGACCCGACGGGCTCGACCTCGAACAGTTCGCCGGCTCGAGCGAGCAGCGCGGCCGCGCCATCATCCCCGAGCGAGCGCAGGAGCCGGTGCGTCGGCAGCACGGTCAGCGGGTCGCCGCCCGCCTCCAGGAACAGGGTCAGCAGGTAGTCGAAGGCCGGAGCCTCCTCGCACGACCGCGTCATCCGGCGCTCGTCCCGATAGCGCAGCGCCGTCTCGTAGCGATGGTGCCCGTCCGCGATCGTGACCGGCGCCCGTTCCGCTGCGGCGATGAGGGCCGCAGCGAGGGCAGCGTCGTCCCCGTCCCCGTCGGCCGGGATCGCCCACAGCCGATGGCTGACCCCGTCATCGTCCGTGACGTCCAGCTCCGGCGGCCGCGCCGCGACGCCCGCCAGGCGACGGCCACTGTCACCGCCCGCGTCGTCGAACAGGACCACGACGGGGCTCGTGTTGACGCCGGTCGCCCGAAGGAGCTTGTAGCGGTCCTCCCGGGGTCCGCTCAGCGTGCGCTCGTGGGGCAGCACGCCGGCGCCCGGCCCGAACGCCTCCAGCCGCAGCCGAGCGAAGAACCCGCGCTGGGTCCGTTCCGTGTCCGTGCCCGGCACGCGGTAGGTCTGCTCGTAGACGTACACGGACGGATGCGGGTCCTTGCGGAGGGTCCCGTCGGAACGCCAGCCGGCGAGCGTGCGCGCGGCGCGTCGGTAGCGGTCGTCGGGCTCGTCGCCGGACTCCTCCGCCGGGAGGTCCAGGCGGACGACGTTGGCCGGATGTCGCGCGACGAGCCTGGCTCGCACGTCGGGGTCGATGACATCGTAGGGCGGCGCCGTCACGAGGGCTGGATCGCCCACGGTCGCCGGGTCGAACCGGAGCGCGCGGAACGGGCGGAGGTGCGGCACGAAACCCTCAGGTGGTGGGGTTGCCGGACGAGCATGGGCGGGATGCCGGCATCGACGGCGACGGGACGTGGGCATCGTACGATACGCGACGTATTGACCGCGACTCTGAGGTCCGTCGCACCGGACGCAACTTTCCCGGGGGTACACGCGTCCTTGCTGCGATCCGACTCCGCGCGCTCCCCTCATGGAGACCTCGTGCGCCCGACCCCGACCACATCGCTGCGCCGCTGGCTGGTTCTCGGCATCGTCGCCTGGATCGCGTCCACCGCCATCCTCCTCGCCCCTGCGGGCGTCCGCCCGGCGCTGGCCGCCGATGAGCTGACCATGGAAGCTCGCACGCTCATGGGCGGGCACGCCCGGATCGGCTCCTGGATGGCCATCGACATCCGGATCCGGAACGATGGCCCGGCCGTCGTCGGTGAGCTCCGCCTGTCCGGCGGGGTGCAGGGGCGGACACGCTTCGCCACGCTGGTGGACCTGCCCACCCTCTCGGACAAGACGTACCGGCTGTACGCCCAGCCACCGGCCTTCGGGCGGGATGTGACCATCGACCTGGTGGAGGGCTCCGCCACCGTGGCCACGACCAAGGCCGCGTTCACGATCCACGACGGGTCCCAACTCGTGATCGGCATCGTCGCCGAGCGACCAGGGGAGATCATCGGCGACCTGGACCTGCTGCCCAACCAGAACAACGTCGCCCCTGCCACGATCTCGCTGACGGCGGCGGATCTCCCCGAGCGCGTCGAGGCCTGGAGCTCCGTGGACCGGCTGATCTGGCAGGACACCGACTCGACCCGCCTCAGCACGGCCCAGCTGGAAGCTCTCCGCGGCTGGATCGCGGGCGGCGGACGCATGGTCATCGTCGGCGGCACGGCCGGTCCATCGTCCCTGTCCGCGCTGCCGGACGTGCTGCTGCCATACCGACCGACCGCGACCACGGACGTGGCGCCAGCTTCGCTCCAGGCGATGCTCGGCGAACTGCCTACGACCGCGACGGACCTGCCGGCCCTGTCCGGTGACCTGCTCGGCGGCCGGGCGCTGGCCACGAGCGGTGACCGCGTGGTCGCCGCGGAACGCTCGTACGGAAGTGGCGCCGTGGCGTTGATCGGCTTCGATCCCACGGCCCGCTGGATCTCCGAGTCGAGCGCCGCGGACGGCCTGTGGCGCCGCCTGCTGCCGGCTCGGACCGGCGGCGGCCCGGTGCTCGGCGACGACAGCCAGATCGTCCAGGCAGCATCGCAGCTGCCGTCCCTCGCCCTCCCGCCGATCGGTGGCCTGGTCATCCTCCTGGCGGCCTACATCCTGCTCATCGGGCCGCTGAACTACCTGGTCCTCAAGCGGCTGGACCGACGCGAGTGGGCATGGATCACGATGCCGGTCCTCATCGTCGCCTTCGCGGTCGGTGCCTATGGGTTCGGGTCGCTGCTTCGGGGTAGCGAGATCATCGTCAACGAGGTGGCGATCGTCCGAGGCGCACCGGGAGCCACGGACGGCACGGCCCAGATCTACCTCGGCGTCTTCTCCCCGAGCCGGAGCACGTACCAGGTGCGCGTGCCGGGCGGCGCGCTCCTGTCCGCGCCGACCAGCGGCGACTTCTTCGGCGGTGACGCCGCGTCCGCGACCCTGGACATCCTGCAGGGCGACCCGGCCCGCATCCGCGATCTCGGTGTCGGCTTCGGGTCGCTGCGCACCATCCGCGCCGAGACCGCGGTCCAGGTGCCGCTGGTCCAGGCAGACCTGCGCCTGGAGAACGGGCGTCTGAAGGGGACAGTCCGCAACGACTCGCAGGAGACGCTGCTGAAGCCGGCCGTCGTCCTGGGTGCGACCGTCGCGACGCTCCAGGACCTGGCGCCAGGGGAGAGCGCGACCGTGGACATCGCGCACGCGCCGTTCCAGTTCGGTGAACAGCTCTCGGACAAGATCGTCGGGCCGGTGTTCTTCGGCGATCCGTCCCAGCTGGGCGCGGATGCCACCCGTCTCTACGCCCGCCACACGATCATCGACCAGCTGACCTTCGACCCGAACTTCGGCTTTACCGGGCAGCTGCCGGCGGACGGCCCGGTCGTGCTCGCCTGGGCAGATCACGAACTGCTCCCGGTGGAGATCGAGAACGAGACCCCGCGGCGGACGGGCAACGTCCTGTTCTTCCTGCCCACCTCGCTCGGCATCAGCGGCCAGACGACGTTCCGGTCCGATCTCCTGCGCAGCACGGTCGTCCGCTCCGACGCCGGGTTCTTCAGCAAGGACCCGTACACGATCAGCCTCGGACGCGGGAGCGTGGAGCTCGCCTATCGGCCCATCGCCTTCGAGGGAAGCCTGCGCGCGACCCAGCTGGTTCTGGGAATGAACTTCGGGGAGCCGGGCTTCGACGTGGAACCCAAACCGATCGAACCGCTGCCGGAGATCCCGCCGCCATGCACGGACGAGACCGCCGGCCAGCCCGGTTGCGCGCTCGGCTGGGACGGGCTCCCGGAGATCGAGTTGTACGACCTGGACGGATCGGAGTGGAAGCGGCTGCCTCACCTCGACGGCGGCGGACGGTACGCTGTGGCGGATCCAGGGCGGTACGTGGACCCGGCGACGGGGACGATCCTCGTCCGCGTGGTCAATGATCGCAACGACAGTGTCGGGTTCAACCTGGACGTGGTCCTCAGCGGGAACGTGGAATGACCGGGATCGTCCGTACGGAAGGCCTCGTCAAGCGCTACGACGGCACGCTCGCGGTCGCCGGGGTGGACCTGTCCGTGGACGCGGGTGAGATCTTCGGGCTGGTAGGCCCCAACGGCGCGGGCAAGACCACGACGCTGCGGATCCTGGCCACCCTGCTCCTTCCCTCGGCGGGGACCGCGGAGATCGGCGGCTGGTCCGTGACGCGGAACCCGGACGAGGTTCGCCGCGTCATCGGGTTCATGCCGGATGCGTTCGGGGTCTACGACGACATGAAGGTCTGGGAGTACCTGGACTTCTTCGCCCGCTGCTATGGCATCGCGCCGGCCGGTCGCCGGCGCATGATCGGTGACCTCCTGGAGCTCGTGGACCTCGCCCACAAGCGCGACACGTACGTCCAGAGCCTGTCACGCGGCATGCAGCAGCGCCTGTGTCTCGCCCATGCGCTCGTCCACGACCCGCAGGTCCTGCTCCTGGACGAGCCGGCATCGGGCCTGGACCCGCGGGCGCGCGTCGAGCTGCGAGAGCTGCTCCGGGAGCTGCGGAACCTGGGCAAGACGATCCTCATCAGCAGCCACATCCTCCCCGAGCTGGAGGAGCTGTGCACCAGCGTCGCGATCGTGGACCATGGCCAGGTCCTGGCCCAGGGGCGCGTGGCGGACATCGAGCGGCGCCTTCGCTTCGGGGCGGTCCTGCGCGTCCGACTGCTCGCGGAAGGTGACGACCTGGAGACCGCCCGCGCTCGCTTCGCCGCCGACCCCGATGTCGCCACGGCGGTGATCCTGGACGACGGGACCATCGAACTTGGCTTCCGCGGCGACGACGCGGCGACCGCGCGACTGCTGTCCCAGTCCGTGGCGGCGGGCCTGCCGATCGTCAACTTCGCCCGAGCTGCCAGCGACCTGGAGGAGCTGTTCCTGCAGGTCACCTCGCCCGACCGCCCGTCGGACGCGGCCGTCGCGGAGGTGGCGTGAGGTGGAGGCCACGACGATGACCCCGGACGGCAGGCCGAGCCCCGAGCCCGTGGCCGCGCCGCGTCAGCCCCGGTCCGTGCCGTTCGCGCGAACCGTCGGCGGGGTCGCCGCGATCGGCGTCAAGGAGCTGCGCGGCCGGATGCGGGGGCGACGGGCGTTCATCATCCTGACCATCTACCTGCTCCTGCTCGGTGGCTTCGCGCTCATGGTCGAGACGCTCATCGAGCGCAGCTATACGACCGGCTTCGGGAACTCGTCGGCATTCGCCAGCGCCGCCATCGGGCAGGGCATCTTCGCGGCACTCCTCATGCTCATGACCCTGCAGGTCGTCTTCCTCGCCGCCTCCTCGACCTCCGGGGCCATCAGCCTGGAGCGCGAGAAGCAGACCCTCGAGCTGCTGATCACGACGCCCATCAGTTCGCTCGCGATCGTCATCGGCAAGCTGCTGTCCGCTCTCGTCTACGTCTTCCTGCTGATCGCCGCGTCCATACCGCTCATGGCCGTCGTCTTCGTCTTCGGCGGGGTCGGTCCGGAGGACGTCCTGCGCGGCTACGCCGTCCTGTTCGTGACGGCCCTGGGGCTCGGGTCGTTCGGCCTGCTCTGTTCCAGCCTCGTCCAGAGGACCACGGCCGCGACCGCCATCACGATCTTCGGGGTTCTCACGATCACGATCGGCACGGTCTTCGTCCTGATCTTCTGGACGGCGATGGGCACCTTCGACAACAACGGCAACCGGGTAGGTGGCCCGTTCGGCATGCGGGCCCCCGCCGTCCTGGGATGGGTCAACCCGTTCATCGCCCAGGCGGACGTCCTGTGCGAGACGGAGTCGAACTTCGGCGGCACGTGGTGCTCCGGCGTGCAGGGTCTGCTCCCGTCTGACCAGGGCATCGTCTTCATCGACGGTCGTGGCGTTCCCGAGCCGATGCCC
>JBBEBL010000162.1:7241-12798 GCA_040882345.1 Chloroflexota bacterium | reverse complement strand
TCGGGGCCCCTTGACCCCTCGCTCCTGGCCATCCGCTCGTCGCTCGCGAGCCACCGGCGCCGTCTGTGGACGCGGCGCATCGTCCGTCGAGCCTGGATCGCCGTGGCCGTCGTCGCCGTCGCTGAGGCCACCCTGTGGACGGTGGCGCGCTTCGTGGCGCTGGAGTCCGCTCCGCTCGCCGCCGCCGCGATCCCGATTGTCGCGGCCCTCGGCCTCCTGGTCGCCGCCGTCCACGCCCGTCCGACGATCGGCGAGACGGCCCTGGCCGTGGACATGGAGGGCGGCCTGGGTGACCGCGTGTCGTCCGCCCTGGAGCTCGCCGTCGGCTTCCCGGCGTCCGCGGGCCCGGCCCCGGATGGCCCGGACGATTCCGCGGCCGGAGCGAGCGATGACGAGGCCGAGACGGACCGGTTCGTGCGCCGCCAGCGTGGGGACGCGCTTCGCTCACTGCGGGCCGTCCGACCGCTCTTTGCGCCGCGCCTCTCGCGCTCGCCCGCCATGGCCGCCATCGCGGCAGCCCTGCTGCTCGTGCCCGTCCTCGCCATCCCCAACCCACAGGATGCGGTCATCGCCCAGCAACGCGATGTTCGCGAGGCCGCGGATCGGCAAGCGGATCGCCTGGACGACCTGGCCCGGGACCTGGAATCCAGGGGCGGCGAGACGACCGACCCGAGGACGCAGCTCGCGGAGGAGCTTCGCGAGCTCGCCCGCCAGCTTCGCGAGCGACCCGACGAGCTCGCGGCGAACCTTCGCCAGCTGGGAGCGGTGGAGAACGACGTTCGCGCCAGGATCGACCCCGCCACGGAGCAGCGCGCCTCGTCCATGACGTCGCTGTCGAGATCGCTGTCGCGAGCCGCGACCGGAGACCCGAACGCCAATCGCGATGGCGACCCGAAGGAGACACAGCGCGACCTGAAGCGCCTCGGCGACAAGCTGGACGAGATGACCGATGCGGAACGACGCGAGCTCGCCAGGCAGCTCGCGGAGATGCAGTCAACGGCGGCCGGCGCGGACGGGGCGTCGGCAACGGCCCTGCGCGACGCTGCCCAGAGCCTGGCCCAGGGCGACAGCGCCGGCGCAAGAGCCGCGCTCGACCGCCTCGGCGAAGCGATGACCGGCGCGCAGGCCCGGATCACCACGAACCGCGACCTGGCGGAAGCGGCCTCGCGACTCCAGGATGCCCGCCGAGATCTCGCCGACGCCGGCCGACAGGGCCAGCAGGGTCAGGGCCAAGGGCAGGGGCAGGGCCAGGGCAGCCCGGCGCCGAGCGGTCAAGGTCAGGGCCAGGGCCAGGGTCAAGGTCAGGGTCAGGGCCAGGGCCAGGGTCAGGGTCAAGGCCAGGGCCAGGGCCAGGGTCAAGGCCAGGGCCAGGGCCAGGGCCAGGGCCAGGGTCAGGGCCAGGGTCAGGGCCAGGGTCAGGGTCAGGGCCAGGGCCAGGGCCAGGGCGGGATCGGTGGTGGCGGATCGAATGCCCGCCAGCTCGGGTCCGGCTCCGGCGGCAACGCCCGACCCGGCGCCCCGACCGGCGCCAACCGGGCCGCGGATCTCGGTGACGACCTGTCGTCCGTGTTCGCCCCGTTCGATCGGGTCGGGCGTCCCGGTGATCCGTCCTACGTCGCGGGGACCGGCGGGGACGGCCAGACCCAGCAGGGCAACCAGGTCGGGTCCGGGACGGACAACGGCACCCTCACGCCGTACCAGCAGGTCTTCACGGACTTCGAGCGCTACGCCCAGACCTCGCTGGATCGCGGCTACGTGCCGCTGTCCGTGAAGGACTTCGTGCGCGACTACTTCAGCTCGTTGAACCCCTCGAACTAGCCCGCCTCGTCATCCCGCGACCGCCCGCCGGTCGTCAACCACCGGAGGCCGCCATGGAAGCGCCCGTCACCGCCGACCCCACCCAGCGCCTCGCTCCCGAGGCCTTCGCGGAGCGCGCCCAGGCGATCGAACGCGAGGTCGGTCGAGTCATCGTCGGCCAACGCGACCTCGTCCGCCAGACGCTGACCGGGCTCCTGGCCAACAGCCACGTCCTCCTGGAGGGCGTCCCCGGCCTCGGCAAGACGATGCTCGTCCGCACCATCGCGGACGTCATCGATTGCACGTTCAATCGCATCCAGTTCACGCCGGATCTGATGCCGGCCGACATCACCGGCACGAACATCCTCATCGAAGAAGGTGGGCAGCGCGTCTTCCGGTTCCAGCCCGGCCCCATCTTCGCGAACCTCGTCCTTGCCGACGAGATCAACCGGGCCACGCCCAAGACCCAGTCGAGCCTGCTGGAGGCCATGCAGGAACACCAGGTCACCGTCGCTCGCCAGCGCTTCCCCCTGGATCCGCCGTTCTTCGTCCTGGCGACCCAGAACCCGCTGGAGATGGAAGGGACGTATCCCCTCCCCGAGGCGCAGCTGGACCGGTTCATCCTGAAGGTCATGGTCCCGTTCCCCTCGGAAGAGGACCTGGTCACGATCATGGACCGGACCACGGGCACGGAGAATGTCACGGCCTCCAAGGTGTGCACCGCCGCGGAGATCGTCGAGATGCAGCGCCTGGCGAGGGCGGTGCCGATCGCTCCGCACGTGACCGCCTACGCCGTGAGCATCCTGGCGGCCACGCACCCTGATCAGCCGCGCGCGCCGGGGCTCGTGCGCGACTACGTGCGCTACGGCGGCTCCCCGCGCGGCGCCCAGGCGCTCGTGACCGCCGGCAAGATCTACGCCCTCCTCGACGGGCGGTTCAACGTCTCCACGGACGACATCCGAGCAGTCGCGCTGCCGTCCCTGCGGCATCGCATCATCCTCAACTTCGAGGGTGAGGCGGAGGGCATCACGAGCGAGGCCGTGGTCCGGACCATCCTCGACTCGGTCGCCGTGCCGTCGGTCGAGTAGACGGCTCGACAGCGATGACCCAGCGTCCCGGCCTCGACCAGGAGGCCCCACCGGCCCCTGCCGTCGCGGCGACGGGAACTCGCCCGGTCTTTCTCCCCAGCGAGGTCGATCCGACCGTCTTCGACGAGACGTTCCTCCGCCAGCTGGAGCGCCTGCTCCTGCTGATGCGTTCGCCGGTCCGGGGTGGACTCAAGGGCGGGCGACGGAGCGTGAAGCGGGGCCAGTCCGTGGAGTTCGCGGACTATCGGGACTACGCCCCGGGCGACGATCTGCGGCAGCTGGACTGGAACGTGTACGCGCGCCTTGAGCGGCTGTTCGTGAAGCTGTTCGTCGAGGAGGAGGACGTGACCGTCACCCTCCTCCTGGACGCCTCGGCCTCCATGGCCAGCGGTCATCCCCAGAAGCTGCTGTTCGCGAAGCGCGCCGCGGCGGCGCTTGGGTACATCGGCCTCGCCAGCGAGGATCGCGTGAGCGTCAGCGCGCTGTCCGGGCGGGTCTCCCGGCGGCGGCCAGCCCTGCGCGGATCGGGACGCGTCTTCCGGTTGCTCGCGGACCTGTCCGCGATCGACATCGCTGACGGACCGACGGATCTGGTGGCCGCCGCCCGCCACGCGGCGGCCCAGCTCCACGGGCGTGGCGTGGTGATCCTGCTCTCCGACCTCCTGGACCCGGGGGCGGACCGGGTCATCCGTGAGCTCGCCGCCACCGGCTCGGAGCTCATCGTGCTGCACGTCCTTTCCCCGGATGAGCTGGATCCGCCGCTGGAAGGCGACCTGCGCCTGGTGGACGTGGAGACCGGCGAGCGGATTGACATCACCGCGGACCTCGCGACCATAGACGCCTACCGTGACCGGCTGGCGGCCTGGAAGGGGGGCTTCGCCGACGTCGCCGCCAAGCGGCGCGCCAGTTACGTCGACCTGGCGAGCGACGTCAATCTCGCCGAACTGATGTTCGCCGAGCTGCGACGGCGCCGGGTGCTGGGCTGACCGTGCCGTTCACGACGCCGCTCGCGCTGCTCGGCCTGCTATTCATCCCGGCCGTCATCGCCATGTACCTGCTCAAGCTGCGCCGGGATGAGGCGGTCGTGCCGTCCACGCTGCTGTGGACGCGCCTGGTGGCGGACGTGGAGGCCAACGCCCCGTGGCAGAAGCTGCGGCGCAGCCTGCTCCTGCTCGTCCAGCTGCTCCTGGTCGTCATCCTCGCGCTGCTGGCCGCACGGCCGTTCATCGAGCGTCCGGCCGGCCTCGCCCGCGACATCGTGCTGGTCATGGATACGTCGGCGAGCATGGGCGCCACGGACGTCGCGCCGGACCGGCTGACCGCCGCGAAGGCCGCCGCGGTGGAGGCGTTGCGCGGCTTGCCGACGGGCGGAAAGGTCAGCGTCGTCGCCGCGGACCGCAGCGCCCGGATCGTGGTCAACGAGTCCGGCGACATGGGTCGGGTCCGTGACGCGATCGAGGGGATCACCGTCACGCCGAGTCGCGGGGACCTGGGCGACGCCCTGGAACTCGCCTCCAAGCTTGCCGCGCGGTCCGGCGATGCGGAGGTCCTGGTCGCCACGGACGCGGCGCTGGCGACGACCGTCACGGCCCGGGTGGGCGCCCCGGTCCGGGTCCTGCCCGTGGGCCGCGACCGCAAGAACCAGGCGATCGTCGCCCTGGCCGTGCGGACGGCGCCATCCGCGGTCACGCGCTCCGTCTTCATCAGCGTCGCGAACCTGGATCTCGAGCTCACCTCCAGGCGCCTGGAACTCTGGGGAGACGGTCGCCTGCTGGAGGTCCGGGATGTCACCCTGGAGCCGCAGGCCCGCGCCAACGTGATCATCGACGACGTCCCGGACGACGTGACCGCCATCGAGGTCCGCCTCACCGCGCGCGACCCGGCGGCGACCGGTGCGCCGGACCAGCTCGCCGTCGACGATCGCGCGTGGGCGGTCGTCCCGCCGAACCGGACCCGGCTGATCCTGGTGGTCGGCGAGGGCGATCCGTATCTCGAGACGGCGCTGGGCTACCTGCCCAACGTCGAGCTGTACGGCGTCAAGCCGTCCGAGTATGGCGCCGCGACCGAGCGCACGGACGGGCGACCGTGGGATCTCGTCATCTTCGAGGGCACCATCCCGGCCACGCTGCCGCGCACGCCCATCCTGGCCATCGCCCCGCCGCGGACCAGCCCGTTGGGCCAGGTCACGGGAACCCTGCGCAACCCGGGCATCGGGTCGCTGCTCCCGGACGAGCCCGTCCTGCGCTACGTGGACCTGTCCACGACCCACATCGCGGAGGCGAGCCAGCTGGTCCTGCCGGAGTGGGCGCGCATGATCATCCCCGGTCCGAAAGGCGCTCCCCTCCTCTACGCGGGCTCGCGCGACGGCCTGCCCACGGCCGTCCTCGCGTTCGAGCCTCGACGGTCCGACCTCCCCCTCCAGGTCGCGTTCCCGATCCTCATCGCCAACCTCACCGGGGAGCTGCTGGGCGGCTCGAGCGCCCCGACGGAACCGGTCGAGCCCGGCAGGCCGGTGGAGCTGGTCATCCCGGCCGGGGCCGTCAGCTTGACCGTCACCCACCCGGACGGCGTCGTGACCGAGCTCGTCCCGTCCACGCTCGGTGGGTCCGCGGTCACCTTCGCCGGGACGAACGAGCCGGGGATCTACACGGTCACGCCGATCCCGGACCCGG
>JBBEBL010000162.1:3848-7141 GCA_040882345.1 Chloroflexota bacterium | reverse complement strand
CTCACCGACAGCCACGGCGGCCGCATCCGCCGCGCCCGGGTCGTCACCTCCGCCGGACGACCCGTTCGCCCCCGTCCACTTCGCGGTGGCCCTGTTCGACGTGGATGAATCGACCATCGCCCCAGGTTCCGCCGCCGCGATCGAGGCGCTGGGGACGGCCCGGGAACCCTCCCCGTCGCCGGGGAGCGGTGGCGGCCAGGGCGCCACGGAGCGTCCCGCCGCGCGGGATGAACTGTGGGTCCCGATCGTGCTCCTGGTCCTGATCGGCCTGTGCGTCGAGTGGGCCCTCTTCCACCGTGACGGCATGGCCCGTCTGCGCCGTGGCATCGGCGCGCGCCTTGGACGGACCGCCTGATGGGCGTCGCGTTCGAGGCGCCGTTCGCCCTGCTCCTGTTCGTGCCGGTCATGGCCCTGACGGTCGTGCTGTACCTGAGCGCGCGGCGCCGGGTCGGGGTCGGGCGGCGGCGGACCGCCCTGGTCGTGCGGACCCTGCTCCTGAGCGCGCTCGTCCTGGCCCTGGCGGGTTTCCGGCTCGTACTGCCGGTGGATCGCCTGGCGACCGTCTTCGTCGTGGACCTGTCCGACTCGGTCGGCAACGAGGGCCGAGAGGACGCGCTGGCCTTCCTCCGCGAGACCCTGGAGGTCATCCCGCCGGGGGACGTCGCGGGCATCGTGGCCTTCGGCAAGGAAGCGCTCGTCGAGCGACTGCCTTCCGACCTGGACGAGATCGACCGCATCGCGTCCACGCCGGTCCGCTCGGCGTCCGATATCGGAGCGGCGCTGCGACTCGCCACGGCACTCTTCCCGGACGACGCCCAGAAGCGCATCGTCCTCATGTCGGACGGCAACGATACGTCCGGGGCTGGCCAGGCGGAGGCGGCCCTCGCGGCGACGCGGGACGTGCGTGTCGAGACGCGTCTCATCGGCCTCGGCACGTCCGACGAGGTGCTCGTGGAGCGGCTCGTCACGCCATCGACGTCCAACCTCGGGGAGTCGATCGAGGCTATCGCCGAGATCCGCTCATCGGTCGCCCAGCCGGCCACGGTCCGGCTGTTCGCGGACGGCCAGCTTGCCGCTACGGAACGCGTGAACCTGGAGGCCGGGGTCACGCGGGTCGTGTTCGATGTCACGCCGACCGAGGCGGGGTTCCACGCGTTCCGGGTGGTGGTGGAGGCCGCGCGCGACACCTTCAGCGAGAACGACCGCGCCGACTCCAACACGATCGTCAAGGGTGAGCCGCGGACGCTGATCCTGGCCGGCGACCCGACCGTCGCGGTGGAACTCGTGGCCGCCCTGGAAGCCCAGCGGCAGCAGGTGGACACGATCGTCCCGGAGGCGCTGCCCACGGAATTCGCCGCGCTCGCCACGTACGACAGCGTGGTCCTCGTGGACGTGCCGCGTATCCGCCTGTCGGATCGCCAGCTGGCCGCCCTGCAGGTCTATGTCCGCGACCTTGGCAAGGGGCTGGTGATGATCGGTGGACCCGATTCCTACGGCGCCGGCGGCTACCAGAAGACGCCGCTGGAGGAGACCCTGCCCGTGGACATGGGCGTCCGGGACCGGCAGAAGCAGCCGGACGTGGCGCTCGTCGTGGTCATCGACCAGTCCGGGTCCATGGACGCCTGCCACTGCAACACGTTCGAGGGTGGCGCCGGCGGCGGCGGGACGCAGATCCAGGGCGTGCGCAAGGTGGACATCGGCAAGGAGGCGATCCTGCGAGCGGCGGCCGCCATGACCGCGCGGGACGAGCTGGGGGTCGTCTCGTTCAACGAGCAGGCGCATTGGGTCGTTCGCACGCAGCCGCTCGGCAACGTGACGGACCTGCAAGGCCAGATCGCCGGGATCCAGCCGGTGGGCCAGACGAACATCTTCGCCGGACTGGAGCAGGCGGTCGACTCGCTGGAGGGCGCCACGGCGACCCGACGGCACATCATCCTGCTGACGGACGGCTGGTCGTCATCCGGCCAGTACGAGGGGATCCTGGAGCGGATGAAGGCCGCCGGGATCACGCTCTCCACGGTGGGTGCCGGCGGTGGCTCCAACCCGTTCCTGGAGGGCCTCGCCCAGCGCGGCGGCGGACGCTTCTACGATGCCGCGAACCCGGCCAGCATCCCGGACATCTTCCTCAAGGAGACCCAGCAGGTCTCCGGCCAGCAGATCATCGAGGAGCCGTTCTTCCCGATCCTGACTTCGTCGTCGCCGATCCTGCGCGGCCTGGATGATGGGCTGCCGCGTCTGCGCGGTTACAACGGGACGACGGCGAAGCCCGCCGCGCAGACGGTCCTCGTCACCGCCCGCGACGACCCACTCCTGGCGCAATGGCAGTACGGCCTGGGAAGGTCCGTGGCGTGGACGTCGGACTCGACCGGCCGCTGGGCACGCGATTGGCTGGGCTGGACCGGGTTCTCGCGGTTCTTCAGCCAGCTCGTGTCCTGGACGTTCCCGGGCGAGGAGACCGGAGGCATAGAGGCGCGCTTCGACGCCAGCGGTGGGCGGACGACGCTCCATGTCGAGAGCGTCGAGCCGGACGGGTCGCCGCGCGACTTCTACGACACGTCGGCGGTCGTCGTGGGGCCGGACCTGGAGCCACGGGCCGTGTCGCTCGTCCAGATCGCCCCGGGCGTGTACGAGGCGCCGCTGGGGGACGTGGACGCCGGGGCGTATGCGGTGCGCGTCACCCAGTTGCGACCCGGTTCATCGCCGCTGGGTCGAACGGTGGGACTGGTCGCACCGACGTCCGCCGAGTACCGCGTGCTGGGGGCCAACGAGGCGTTCCTGGCGTCCGTGCGAACGGCCACCGGCGGCACCGTGATCCAGACACCGCTGGATCCGTGGGTCCGCGACATCACGACGACCAGCCGGTTCACGGACCTGTGGCCGTACCTGCTGGTCCTGGCCCTGCTCCTGTGGCCGCTGGACATCGCGCTTCGGCGCGTGTCGGTGGGGCGGCGCGAGTTCGCCGCCGCCGGGGCGTGGGTCCGTGGGATCGGCGGCCGGCGCCGCCGGGTGGCAGCACGGACCGCCACGGGCGAGGGCCTCCTGGCAGCCCGGGAACGTGCGACGTCGGCCGGGACACGCGCGGCGATGCGGGCGGATCCAGCCGCGCCGGCACCCGCACCCGCAGCGCCGGCACCCGCACCCGCAATGCCGCCCGCACCGGCGTCACCGGCCGCACCGGCGACCCCACCGGCACCGGCCGCCGAGGCCGCTGACACCATGGCGCGCCTCCGGGACGCCAAACGGCGAGCCCGCGAGCGCTGACGCGGCGAGAGGCGCGGACGCCGCCGCGACGC
>JBBEBL010000162.1:0-3748 GCA_040882345.1 Chloroflexota bacterium | reverse complement strand
ATGGTCTCCGGCTGCGGCCGCATCTCGACCGAACCGCCCGCCCCGACGCCGGCGGACTTCCAGGGCATCGCCACCGAGCTGACCAAGCGGGCGATCGCGATCGACCGGATCGTGTCCGGTGACGCCGGCTGTGACGACCCGACCCTCGTCCCGACATCGATCGGATTGGACGCCACGGGGATCGACCAGGCCGAGCCCGTCCGGATCCATCTGTACATCTTCCGGAATCGGGCCGCGTTCGAGCGCCTGCGCGCGTCGGTGGACACCTGTGCCCGGTCGTTCGTGACGGATCCGCAGACGTTCGAGACCATCGAGCAGTCACCGTACGTGATCGCCGGTCAGGGGCCCTGGGCGCCGGACTTCGAGGCGGCCGTGCGCGACGCGCTGGAGATCGCGGCCGGGACCGGGAACTGACCCCGGGCCCGGTCCGGTGCCGTCCGGGGAGGTTTGATGCGGATGAGGGCGGTCCGGTGGCGAGGACGATGGTCCTGACGTAGGAGCGGGACCGCCCCACCGTCCCATGCCGACCGGTACGCCCGGGTCACAGTCGCCGCCCCGTCCATGCGGGAGGCTCTGGACGTGCCGACCGAACGCCGTCCCCACCGCTCCATCCTCGCCCTCCTCGTCGTCGTCGCGCTTGTCGCGTCTGGATCGCCGGCTGCCGCCGCCCGACCGCCGCAGCTGGCCGACCTGCGTCCCCCGGACGCCGGCATCGCCACCGTCCCGGCCCAGGGCGTCGCTGGCGTCACCCGTCACGGCGTCGACTTCCCGGCGCTGCGTTCCGGCCTCTTCACCGGCCGCCCCGGCGGCATCCCGGCGGCGCCGCGATCCGTCGCGAGCATCGCCGACGGCATCGGCCGGCCGACGTCGAACGTCCCGGCTCCCTCCGCCAAGAGCGAGTCGCCCACGAAGGCGGGGTCGACCGGCGGGTCGACGGCCGCTGCATCGAAGACCTACCAGGGCAAGAACCACGTCTGGATCCCGGCACTCGGGATCAACCGCTCCGTCGCGTTCTACGGCTGCGAGAAGTCGTCCTACCCTGGCGACCGGGTCTACCGCTGGGGCTGCGGCGGCAGGAACAACGTGTATCTCTTCGGCCACGCCCACAGCGTCTTCAAGCCGCTCCACGACGCGTACGTCCGCGGTCGGCTCACGAAGGGCATGAAGGTCCACTACGCCGACGGCAGCGGCAAGGTCTCCACGTACGCGGTCATCTGGTGGCGGCTGACCACGCCGGACAAGGGCGAGTTCGCCTACACCTCACTCGCGAAGCCGAGCATGACCCTCCAGACCTGCGTGGGCAAGGACAACAAGTACCGACTGATCGTCCGCCTGGTCAAGGTGGGGTAGCGGGTCCTGGCGGGGGGCGCGGGGGCTCGGGGGCGCCGCTCCAGCAGCCTTCCCTCGCCGCGGTTCATCGCAGGTGAATGCCATCGACTTTGGAGGCCTGGCCGCAGCCTTGGTTCACCACCGCTGAACGTCGACAGGCTGAAGGTCGGAACGCGAGCCGTAACGACCCGCGACGACGCTCCCAGCGCCTGTTCGTTCGACCACGGTGAACGCCGACGGTCGAGACGGGACCGGCGCGCGACGATCGACCACTACGACCCGCCAGCCTTCACCCTCACCGAAGCCCGGCGCGCAGAGGGTGCCCATGGTGCCCGGCGCGCAGAGGGTGCCCATGGTGCCCGGCGCGCAGATGGTGCCCGGCGCGCCGAGGGGGGCATGGCCGGCAGAGGGTGGATGGCGGTCAGAGGGTCGGGAGCCTGGGCCTGCGTCACATCACCCGGAGGTCCAGCACCCGTCGGGCGATCACGAGCCGCTGCACCTGGCTGGTCCCCTCCCCGATCTCGGTCAGTTTGGCGTCTCGCATGAAGCGCTCCACCGGATAGTCGGTCACGTACCCGTATCCGCCGTGGACCTGGATCGCGGCGTTGGTCGCCCGAGCCGAGACCTCTGACGCGAACAACTTGGCCTGGGCCGCAGCCAGCGCGTAGTCGCGGCCCTGGTCCTTGAGCCAGGCAGCTCGCCAGACCATCGCGCGTGCCGCCTCGATCTCCGTGGACATGTCCGCGATCATGAATGCCACACCCTGGAACGAGCCGATGGGCCGGCCGAACTGTTCGCGGGTCTGCGCGTACGGGATCGATGCGTCCAGGGCGGCCTGCGAAAGCCCGACCGCCAGCGCCGCGATGGAGATCCGGCCGCCGTCGAGGATCTTGAGGAACGTGCGAAATCCGTCACCCTCGGCGCCCAGCAGATTCCGTGCCGGGACCCGCGCGCCATCGAAGCGCAGCTCGCCGGTCGCCGAGGCGTGGAGGCCCAGCTTGTCCTCCAGGCGTCCGACGCTGAACCCCGCGGTGTCCGCGGGCACGATGAACGCGGAGATCTCCGCGTCACCCTTCGCGGTCTCGCCGGTCCGGGCGGTCACGATGTAGGTCCCAGCCTGTCCGGCGTTGGTGATGAAGCGCTTCCCGCCATCGATCACCCAACCTTCGCCATCGCGTCGAGCGGTGGTGCGCGTACCCCCAGCGTCGGACCCCGCGCCTGGCTCCGTCAGGCCGTACGCGCCCAGGACGCGTCCGGAAGCCATCGGCACGAGGAAGGTCTGTTTCTGCTCGTCCGTGCCGGCCAGGTGCAGCGGACCGCAGCCCAGCGACGTGTGGGCCGCGACGATCAACCCGAGCGACCCCCACACCCGGCCGATCTCCTCGATCGCGACGGCGTAGGCCAGCGTGTCCAGGCCTGCCCCGCCCTCGTCCTCCGGGATGGGGATGCCGAGCCAGCCGAGCTCGCCGATGCGCTGCACGATGTCCGTCGGGAAGCGGCGCTCGCGCTCGTGCTCGCCCACGACCGGCACGACCTCCGACAGCATGAAGTCGCGGATCGTGTCCCGGAGCAGCCGGTGCTCGGCGGGGAGGTCGAGGTCCATCGGCGGCGAGCCTACCACCCGGGCCGGCGCACGGGTGCGCGGACGACGCCTCCGAGCGCGTCCGAGGCCCCGGTGCTAGCCTTCCCGGAACGATGACCGAGCCGAGCGCCGTCACGCCCGCGCCGCTTCGCCATGCGACGGATCCGGCCGTCCCGGCCACGTCCGGCCTGCGCCGGAACATCCTCGTGCGGCTTCGTCATGACGGCCCGAGTTCGCCCGAACATCTTGCGGCGACCCTTGGTGTCAGCCGCACCGGTGTCCTTCAGCAGCTGCACGCGCTGGAGGCCGCGGGCCTGGTATCACGCGAGGCGGTCCGTCACGGGGTGGGACGACCGCGCCACGTCTACGACGTCACCGAGGCCGCCCAGGACCTCTTCCCGACCAACTACGACGGACTCGCCGCCGGGCTCCTGGCCGCCATCCGCTCCATCGGCGGAGAAGACCTGGTGGACGGCGTGTTCGAGGAGCGTCGACGCCTGGCCGGCGATCGGCTGCGCGAGCGGATGGCGGACCGACTGCCGGCCGATGCACCCCTCGTGGAGCGTGCCCGGGAACTGGCGGTCATCCAGGACGAGCAGGGTTACCTGGCCGAGCTCGTCGTCGCCGATGACGGGGCCATCCGGCTGGTGGAGCGCAACTGCGCGATCCATCGCGTGTCGTCCGAGCACGCCGCCGCCTGCCAGGCGGAGCTGGACCTCTTCCGGGAGCTGCTCGGCGCCGACGTCCAGCGTGAGTCCCACATCGCGGCGGGCGACCGCTGCTGCTCGTACCGGATCGGCGGCTGAGGTCCGGGGGCACTGCCACCGGGTGACCGGA
>JBBEBL010000161.1:0-20025 GCA_040882345.1 Chloroflexota bacterium | reverse complement strand
GGCTCCGACCGGTCTTGGCTCGGATCTTCTCGCGCAGCCGCTTCTGCGCCCGCTGCGACGGCCAGCGCTGGAGATAATAGCGGCGGATGCCGCGCTCCAGGAGCCGACCCGAGACACGGGCATGGAAGTGGCAGCCAAGGAAGTCGAAGCCCTCCCGGCCATCGCCCAGGTCAACGACCTTCGTCTTGTCCGGGTGCAGCTCAAGACCAAGCTCGGTCAGGATCGCGCCCGCCCGAGCCAATGCCGCCTCGGCCTGAGGGCGAGAACGGGCGAGGACGACGAAGTCATCCGCATAGCGGACGAGGACCCCGTCGGACTCCCGCCACCGCCGGTCAAGCTCGTGGAGGACGATGTTGGCCAGGAGCGGGGAGATGACCCCACCCTGGGGCGTGCCAGCGACCGTCGCCTGGACACTTCCCTCGGCCATGACACCGGCCGTGAGCCACTGACGTACGAGCTTGAGCGTCCGCCGGTCCGACACCCGATGCGCCACGAGCCGGAGCACGACCGCGTGGTCGATCCGGTCGAAGAAGCTGCGGATGTCGGCCTCCGCGACCCAGCTGTATCCAGCCGGGAAGCCGGTCCGGATCGTCTCCAGCGCCATGGTGGCCGAGCGCTTCGGCCGGAAGCCGTACGAGACCGGCAGGAAGTCGGCCTCGAAGATCGGCTCCAGGACGAGCCTTGCCGCCTGCTGGGCGACTCGATCGCGGACCGTCGGGATGCCCAAGGGTCGGACGCCGCCGTCTGGTTTGGGGATCGCCTGGCGCCGCACCGGCGCCGGACGATAGCGACCTGCCCGGAGGTCCCGGGCAAGCTCGTCGAGCATCCGCTCGACACCATAGGCCTCGACATCGGCGAGGGTCAGTCGATCGACCCCTGCCGCGCCTCGGTTGGACCGGACCCGCCGCCACGCTTCTTCCAGGACGTCAGCCCGGAAGATCCGGTCAAAGAGAGCGTGGAAGCGCCGTTCCGGGGACTGCTTGGCCGCAGCCCAGAGCTGGCGTTGGAGTTGTGGCACTTTGCCCACCGGCGGGAGCCGGTGGAGCTCAGCGAGCTTGCGCCCGCCGGGGTGGTTGGACCGGGCGGTCCCGGCCATGCCCTCGCGCGTACCTCCTCGGTCAGCGTGACCAAAGTCGGGGCCCTTCCCTCCCGGCGTGTTGTGTTCCACGCCGATCGGCGGTACTACGACCCCGTCGGACTCCCGCTGCCCTCCGCTCGGTTTCACCATCGGCTTATCCGAGCGGTCTTCGCCGGACGACGGCTGGGCAGACGGGTCTCTCCTGTTCCCGACCAAACCATGCGCACGTGCCGTTCCCCATACCCCGGAGGGACCCGGTGAGCTGACCCCGGAACGGGGCTCGCCGGACGTGGCCTTCGCCGTGACATGAGCGGCTCGGCTCCCTCATTGTTCCTGTGTCGAGGCTGCAGGATTCGCTTGATGCTGCGGCCCGCGCGCTTGCTCCCTCCAAAGAGGCTTCTGACACCCCGCTCGGCCGGTCGGGTCTCCCCGACAAGCTGGGGCCTGCTACCGGGCGCTCCGGTGCTTACCCGGGCGGGACTTCCACCCGCTGGTCTGGTCGAACTTACAGGACGCACCATGGGCGCGAGTATATCCAGCGGGTCAGGCGCGCTCCTCCGGCCCGACATCGTCGGCGCCGTCCGCGCCGTCCGCGCCATCGACCGTCGCCGCGTCATCGGCCGTCGGCGCGGCATCGTCGTGGCCAGCCAGCGACTCGCGCAGGTCAGCCGCCCAGGTCCGCGACTTGTCGGCGAGCTTGCCGCTCGCGTCGGCGGTCGCCTCGCCGGCCTTGCGGGCCAGCGGTGCCGCCCTGTCGGCGGCGACGGCGGCGATCTCGGCGGCCTTGGCCGACAGAACGCGCACGGTCGGGGCGGCCCGCTCCGCGAGGTCCCCCACGGCATCGCGGATCGAGTCGATGACGGACTCCGCGGTAGCGGCGGCGCCGGAGGCCTTGCCTTTCGCCTCCTCCTGGGTCCAGGTGTAGGTCTCGTCGGCGGTCGGGTCGGCCGCGGATCCCGAAGCAGGTTCGGAGCCAGGCTCTGTGGTCGGCTCGGTCGGGTTCGAGTGCTCGGTCATGGCGTATCTCCTTCGTGTGACCCGCATCGTCCCACGAACCAGCCGTTTGGTCGATGGCCGGGCGTATCATCGTCTCGAACCGCGGCCCGGCGGCGACGGCCCGGGCAGGATGGAGGAGATCATGAGCCAGGCTTGGACGTATGCCGACCTCGCGCCGGAGCAGCTCGCCCTCGTCGACGAGGCGGAGCGGACGCTGGACACGGACATCGTCCTCGTCTATCGGCCCACGACGTGGGGCACGGTGGATGAGGAGACGCTGGCGGCGGAGGGCCTCCATCCGGTGGACCTCGACCCGGTCCAGCTGGAGTGCCTGCAGGGCATGGAGCGGATGGTCGGCGGGATCGCGGTCGCGTACCGGCGCGAACTGCACTGACGCCCGCGGGCTACAGGAGCGAGTCCGGGTCCACGTCCACGGACCACGGCTGTCCGGGATCCTCGCCCAGGACGACCCGTGGATCCACGCCGCGCAGCACCACGTTGAAACGCCAACGATCGTTGCGACGCGCGATGTACGCCGGCGCCGGACCCGCGACATCCAGCGCCATCCCCAGTGCCACCGCGCGATCCCGGAGCCGTTCCACCATGGCCAGGCCCTCCCGCTCCGCTGCCTCGCGATCCGGCAGGGCGACGGTCAGTTTCACCACGCGCCCGAACGGCGGTGATCCGAATCGCCGTCGCAGGTCCAGTTCCGCGGCGTAGAACGCCGATCCGTCCCCGGTCGCGACCGCCGTGATGACCGGGTGCTCCGGCTGATAGGTCTGCAGGATGGCGGTCCCGGGACGATCCCCACGGCCCGCCCGCCCCACGGCCTGACACAGCAGCTGGTAGGTCCGCTCGGCCGCTCGCTCGTCCGGCAGGTTAAGGGCGACATCGGACGACACGACACCGACCAGCGTCACGCCCGGGACGTCCAGTCCCTTGGCCACGAGGCTCGTTCCCACGAGCACGTCCGTCTCCCCGGCGATGAACGCATCGATCACGCGCTCCGCGACCCCGCGCCGCTCCGCTACGTCCCGATCCAGGCGCGCCACGCGCAGGTCCGGATGAGCCGCGCGGACCTCGCGCTCCACGCGCTCCGTCCCACCGCCCAGGTACCGTATCCGCGAGGAGGCGCAGGCCGGGCAGCGCGTCGCGATGGGCGTCGCCCGTCCGCAGTGGTGGCAGCGCAGCGTGGTGCCGGCCTGGTGGTAGACCAGCGGCCGCTCGCAGTCCGGGCACGCCTGGACATGGCCACAGTCGCGACACAGCACCACGGACGCCGTACCGCGCCGGTTGAGGACCAGGATCGCCTGTGCCCCGGCCCGGACGTCCAGGCCGGCCAGCGCGTCGTCCAGCATGCGCGAGATCGTCCCGCGCTGGCCGTCTGCGAGCTCCGCGCGCATGTCCACCACGTGGACCACTGGCGCCGCCCCTGACGGTCGACTCGGGAGGATGACCCGCTCGTAGGCGCCGTCCAGCCCCCGCCCGTACGACTCGACGGACGGGGTCGCCGACCCGAGGACCAGCGCGGCTCCGGCCAGGCGCGCGAGCTCCATGGCGGTGTCCCGCGCCTGGATCCGGGGAGTTCGGTCACTCTTGTACGCGGCGTCGTGCTCCTCGTCCACGATGACCACCCCGACGTCGGCGAGGGGCGCTCCCACCGCCAGCCGCGTCCCGACCACGATGTCCACGTCGCCCGCCCGGATCCTGCGCCACTCATCGGCCCGCTCACCATCGCCGAGGCCCGAGTGGACCAGCGCCACCCGTGCCTCCAGGTCGGCGCGCAGGCGGTCCACGAGCGGCAGCGCGAGAGCGATCTCGGGGACAAGGACGAGAGCCGGTCGGTCGGCCGCCAGCGATGCCGCGATCGCCTCCACGTAGACCGCGGTCTTGCCGCCCCCGGTGATCCCGTCCAGCATGACCGGACGCGGATCTCGCGACCCGATGCGATCGGCGATCACGGCGACCGCGGCGGCCTGGGGGGCAGTCAGCGCGCTCGTCGCGGGACGACTGCCCCGGACTCCTGCCGGTCGATGAGCGAGCGGTCGGCGCGGCCTCTGGCGAACCTCGGCCTCCAGCAGTCCCCGGCGGACCAGCCCGGCGACCGCGGACGACCCGTGCCGTTCCACGATGGCGGTGGCGGGGATCCCATCCGGCGGCGACCCGGCCACCTCGGCCAGCGCCGCCATCTGGCGGGGTCCCAACGGCCGTCCGGGTGGCTTGCGGGCGGAGACGAGATCCAGGGCCACGGCCCTGCCCGCAGCGGTCAGGCGCAACCAGCGCTCATAGCGAGGTCCCGCAGACGCTCCCAGCAGCGTCCAGTCCAGCGCGACGAGGCCGCCCATCGCGAGCGCGCGGAGTCGCCGCAGCAACCCCGCGCGACCCTCCGGCGCCGCGAGGTCACGCGCCGGTCGAGGTCCGCCCGCGAGCTGGTCCATGAGGTCCCGGTCCACCCTGTCCAGGACGGGCGCCGCCACTCCCGGCGTGCCTGCCTCCCCCGTCGTCGCCGCGGGTGTCGCCTCGGCGACGAGCTCCAGGCGTTCCAGGAGGCCCGGCGGCAGCATGGAACGGACGACGAGCGCAGGCGGCGCGAGGTAGTGGTCGGCGACCCAGCGAACCAGCGAGAGGGTCAACGGCGGCAGCAGCGGCCCGTCCGACCGGACGCGGTCCACGATCGGCCGGGTGGCGAGATCCCTGGCCGGCGCGGCGGGCCCCAGGATGACGCCCAGCGCCTGGCGGCGCCCGAAGCCGACGAGGACAGCCTCCCCGTCCTGCAGGTCGGCCAGCGACGCCGGCACGCGGTAGGTGTAGGGCCGCGCCCCGCCCGCGCCGGCGGCATCCACTGCCACCTGCACCAGCCGCTCCCCGGACTCGCCGTCGATCGTCTCGACGTCGTCCAACCCCAGCCTCACCCGGCGCTCCCTACACGCGGACGCGACGGTCCGCGTGGCGCCGCCGCTCCTCGGCGATGATCTCGTCGATGCGCTCGGCCGTGCCTTCCACCATGCCGGTCTCGTTGACCACGACATAGTCGTAGTCCCGCTGCCTGGCCAGCTCGATCGCGGCGTTGCGCTGCCGTAGCTCGAGTTCGTCCGCGGTCTCCGTGGCACGGGCGCGCAATCGAGAGAAGAGCGCCTCCAGGCTGGGCGGGACGACGAAGATGAGGACCGCCTCGGAGACCTGCTCCTTGACGACCTGGGCGCCCTGCACGTCGATCTTGAGGATCGCGTCGCGCCCGGTGGACACGGCATCGCGGACCTGGTCGCGCGGCGACCCGTACCAGTTGCCATGGACCTCGTTCGCTTCCAGGAACTGACGATCGGCGCGCAGCCGCAGGAACGTCTCGCGAGACAGGAAGTGGTAGTCCACGCCGTCGCGCTCGCCGGGCCTGGGCGCCCTGGTCGTGCACGTCACGACGTACAGGTATTCCGGGTCGTGGGCACGCGTGCTAAGCGCATCGATGATGGTGTCCTTCCCGACCCCGGATGGCCCGGAGATGATGACGAGCATCGCTCCGGGCTCGCCCTCGATGACATGATCCGGGCGACCGGGATCCGTCGAGACATCGATGGTCTCGTCCGGATGCACCGCCGGAGGCCACGGCACGGTCTCCTCGTCGGTCAACGTCCCTCCTCCGTCCGACGCAGGCCGTCGAGCACGCTCTCGAGCTCCGCCGGAAGCTGCGCCGTCGCCCGGATGAGGTGGCCGTCGCCCGGGGCCGCGAGCTCCAGCCGCCAGGCGTGGAGGAAGAGCCGCCCAAGTCCGTCGGGGCCGCGCCGAGACGTGCCGGTCCCGTACACCGGGTCGCCGGCGACCGGGTGCCCGATGGCATCCAGGTGGACACGGATCTGGTGGGTGCGGCCCGTGACCAGATCCAGTTCGAGGAGCGTCCAGCCATCGAACCGCTCCTTCACCCGGTAGCCGGTCGTGGATGCCCGTCCATCCGGGACCACGGCCATCCGGGTGCGGTGCTTGGGATCGCGACCGATCGGCGCCTCGATCCGTCCGACGGCTGCGGCCACGCTCCCCGCCACCAGGGCGAGATACGTCTTGCGCACGCGACGGGCCTTCAGCTGGGCCATCAGCGACGCCTGGGCCGCATCGTGCTTGGCGACCATGATCAGGCCGCTCGTGTCGCGGTCCAGGCGATGGACGATCCCGGGCCGCGCGACGCCGGCGATCCCACCGTACTCCGCCCCACCGGCCCGGGCGAGGAGGGCGTTCACCAGCGTGTCGCCGTCGTGGTGGCCGTGCGACGGGTGGACCACCAGCCCGCACGGCTTGTCCACGATGAGGAGATCCTCGTCCTCGTAGACGACGACGACCTTGATGTCCGGTGCGGGCGCCAGATCGAGCGCCTCCGGCTCCGGGACGTCGAGGCGGAGCTCCGTCCCGGCGCTGACGATGGTGTTGGCGCGCAACGGCTCGCCGTCGGACGTCAGGCGCCCGTCAGAAATGAGCTTCTGGACATGGCTTCGCGACAGGCCCGTCGCGTCGGCGACGACGCGATCCACCCGGGTCGGCGGCCCGTCCGGGACGCGCACGCTGCGGATGCCCGCCACGACGGCCGAGTCAGGCATCGACCACCCCGCGCGACGCATGAGCGCCGGAGCGGCCAGGGAGGAAGGCCAGGACGATGATCAGCAGGATCGCGCCGGTGATCGCAGCGTCGGCCACGTTGAACGTGTAGAAGCGCACGTCCCCGATGCCGGCGTCCACCCAGTCCACCACATACCCCAGCCGGAACCGATCGACCATGTTGCCGATGGCCCCGCCCAGGAGCAGGCCGAGAGCCAGGGACAGGAGGGTGCTGCGCCCGGAGCTGCCGTGATACCAGACGATGAGGCCGACGACCCCGATCGATACGACGCCGAACAACAGGGCCTGGTCGCGGAACAGCCCGAAGAGCGCCCCCGAGTTCTGCCCGTGGACGATGCGCAGGAGATCACCCAGGACCTCCTGACGCTGGCTGGGTCCAAGGACGGACACGAGCCATGCCTTCGTCACCTGGTCCAGCACGATGACGGCCGCCGCCAGGCCCAGGAAGAGTCCCCAGCGCGGCCGACCGCGCGACGTGGCGCCGGTCACGCCGACCGCCGGAGCATGATGGCGACCGGTCCGGTCTCCAGGTCCACGTTCCCGCGGACCGCGTCCACTGCTGGTTCGCCACCAACCAGCGTCGCCAGCGTATCCGCCAGCACCGGGCCCAGGTGGGGCCGGACGATGTCCGGCAGGCCGTCCAGCCACAGCTCGATCCGATCGTCCAGCGCCAGCTCAGCCTCGCGACGGAGGTCCTGGATCGCCCGGGCGAGCTCCCGCGCGTCGCCCTCCGCGCGGAGCTCGGTGGTCAGGGCGGTGTCCAGGACCAGGACGAGGCCATCGTCCTCGGCGACGGCCGTGCCCTCGCGCGGCGTGGCCTGGATCTCCACCTCGTCGGCGGCCAGGCGCTCCCCGGCGATGGTGACGCTGCCGTCATCGTGGAACGTCACCGCCCCGGTGCGGGCCGCGGCCATGACCGCCGGGATCGCCGCTCCAAGGCGCTTGCCGACCCGCGGAAGCAGGACCTTCACCCGCTGATCCACGAGATCGGAGCCGTCCGCGATGGGCTCGACCACCTTCACGTTGACCTCGTCGGCGACGATCCGCAGGAGCTCGGTATCCAGCGGCGCACCACGGTCGGGGATCGCCAGCCACGCGCGAGCCAGTGGCTGGCGCGTCCGGAGGCGGTTCGCGCTACGCAGCGTCCTGGCCAGGTCCACGGCGCGCCGGGCCACGTCCATCGTCGTTTCCAGGCGCTCGTCCCGGTAAGGTGCGAGGTCAGCACTGGGCCAGCGGGTCAGGTGGACGCTGTCCGGGGCCGTCTCATCCACGGTCGTCACGAGGTTGGCGTACATCGTGTCCGCGAGGAACGGGAGGATCGGCGCGAGCATCCGGCCCGTCGCCACGAGCGCCTCGTGCAGCGTCGCGAAGGCGGCCGAGCGGTCCGCGCTGTCCTCGGCGCGCGAGAAGCGCCGACGGGACAGGCGCAGGTACCAGGTGGACAGGCCGTCCATGAAGCCGGACAGCGCGCGGGTCGCTCCCACGGCGTCCACGTCGCGCAGCCGCTCCTCCACGATCGCGGCGGTCCCGGCGGCGCGGGACAGGATCCAGCGGTCGAGGGCGGCACGTTCCGCCACCGGCGGAGCAGCGGTCGCGGGCGTCCAGCCGGCCAGGCGGGCATAGGTCACGAAGAACGCGTAGACGTTCCACAGGATCAGCAGCTCGCGGCGCGCCTCGTCCGCCGCGTGCCAGCCGAACAGGATGTTCTCCTCCGGGCGGGCCTTGGCGAACATCCAGCGCATGACATCCACGCCCATCCGGTCCGCCGCTTCGTCGAACTCGATGGCGTTGCCCCAGCTCTTGTGCATCTGACGGCCATCCTCGGCGAACACCAGGGCGTAGCCGAAGATCGTCTGGAACGGCGGTTCGCGTCGCAGGACCGTGGACATCGCGAGCATGGAGTAGAACCAGTTGCGGAACTGGCCGGGGAAGCTCTCGGTGATGAAGTCGGCCGGGAACCACTGGCGCCAGTAGTCCTGATCCTCGCGGAAGTGGAGCGTGGAGAACGGCACGATCCCGGCGTCCAGCCACGGATTGCCGACATCCCTGATGCGCTCGACCGGCTGGCCGCAGGACGGACAGGCGATGCGGACCTCGTCCACCCACGGCCGGTGGGGCGTATGGCCCTCGAACCGGTCCCAGCCGTCCACCGCGCGCTCGCGCAGCTCTTCGCGCCCCCCGATGACCTCCACCGTGCCGCACGCCTGGCAGTCGTAGATCGGCAGCGCGAGCCCCCAGTAGCGCTTCTTGGAGATCATCCAGTCGCCCATGTTCAGGAGCCAGTCCAGCTCCCGCTCCAGGCCGAAATCGGGGATCCAGCGGATGCGGTCCACCACCTCCATGATCTGGTAGCGGAGGCTCGCATCCACCTCGGCGGACGTGAGCGCGGCACGAGGCCGGTCGTACACCGGGCCCATGCTGATGTACCACTCATCCACCAGCCGGAAGACGAGCGGCGTCCCGCACCGCCAGCAGTGCGGGTAGCGGTGATGGATGGTCTCCAGGCGATAGAAGCGGCCGGCGTGCCGCAGGTGGTCGATGATCGGCTCGGCGACGTCGCGGACGTCACGTCCGCTGAACGCCCCGAAGCCATCCAGGACGATCCCTGATTCGTCGAGCGGCGCGATGACCGGCAGGCCCAGCGACCGGCCCAGCTGGAAGTCCTCCGCCCCGCACCCGGGCGCGATGTGGACGATGCCCGTGCCCTCGTCTTCGCCGACCTCGCCCCAGGCCACGACGCGATGCTCGTAGCCGGCGTCGGCAAAGGTGGTCCTGACGACCGGCAGGTCATCGAACGGTCCCTCGTAGCGCCAGCCGACGAGGTCCCGGCCTGCCACCTCGTCCTCGACCTGGAACGGCCCCTCCAGCGCCGTCTTCAGCGTGCCCTTCGCGAGCCACAAGCGGTCCTCTCCCTGGCGGACCCGGACGTAGCGCAGGTCCTCCCCGACCGCCGCGGCGACGTTCGAGGTGAGGGTCCACGGCGTGGTCGTCCAGACCAGCAATGCCTCGCCCGGTCGATCCACGAGCGGAAGACGAACCGTCAGACCCGGGTCGTCCTTGTCCTGGTAGCCCTCGTTGACCTCGGTCTGGGACAGGCCGGTGCCACACCGCGCGCACCACGGCATGGTGTCGTGCCCCTTGACCAGCCAGCCACGCCGATGACACTCGGCCAGGAACCCCCAGATGAGGTCGTTGTTCTCGTTGCTGAAGGTGAAGTAGCTGCCGCCCGTGTCCGGCATCCCGAGCCGCCCGACGAGCATCTCCACCGAGTCCGTGACAGGCCCCTCCGGGCCCTCGATGGTGGTGACGGTCGCGGGATCGGTGGCGAGGAGGTCGTGCAGCCGGCGCAGCTCGTCCGGGTCGTTCCAGTCCATCCACATGCCCAGGCGGATGGACTGCTCTGTCTGGCGCGCGGCGTACGTCAGCACGCGCTGCTTGCACAGCGTCACGAAGCGATCGATCCCGTACGCCTCGATGTCGCGCTTGCTCGTGAACCCGAGATCCCGCTCGACGTTCACCTCCACCCACAGGCCCTGGCAGTCGAACCCGTTCTGGTAGCGCTGGTGCTCGCCGAGCATCGCGTGGAAGCGCTGGTAGAGGTCCTTGTAGGCCCGACCCCACGCGTGGTGGACACCCATCGGATTGTTGGCCGTGATCGGCCCATCGAGGAAGCTCCAGCGGGGCCCGTCAACGTTCTGGGTGCGGAGTCGGGCGAAGGTCCGGCGCTCGCGCCAGGTCTCGAGGAGGTCGAGCTCCTGGGCGACGAAGTCGGGCTTGCTGGTGACAGGTCGGAACATGCAGCCTCGGGCGCGGGCGGTGATGGGCGACGACGGTGGGCAGAGGGGACACGGCCGGCCCGAAGACCGGCCCGGCGGGTCCGAGTATCCTACCCGCGATGCACCAACCGCAGGATGCGCGACCGCGCGCCCGGTCACCGTTCGCCGCGGCGTTCCTCTCCCTCCTCTTCCCAGGGCTCGGGCACGCCTATGCGGGCGCGCCGATGCGGGCCCTCGGATTCGCCGCCGCGCCGATCCTGCTGATCGCCCTCGTCGCCGGGGTCGTGCTGCGGATGGACCGCCTGGAACTGGTCGGGCTCGTGTTCAACCCGTTCCTGCTGAGCACGATCTTCGTCGTCAACCTGGTGCTGCTCCTGTACCGGCTCGTCGCGATCATCGATGCCTACCGGGTCGCGGAATGGATGAACTCCGTGCAGGCTGGTGGCGACGGTCGGCTTGGTCGCGCCCGGCTGAGCCGTGCCCCCCTGTCCATCGCGGGACTCCTCGCCGTCATCCTCGTCATGGCCGGGAGCCACGTGGTCGTGGCCCGCTACGACATGCTCGCCCTGGATGCCCTGACCAGCGGGTGCATCTTCGTCGGCGAGGACATCGCCGAGTGCGAGCCGAGCCCGACGGCGACCCCGGATCCGTCCGACTCAGCCGATCCATCCGTGGAACCGACCGGATCCGCCACCCCGGAACCGACGGCGGTGGGCAGCGACGTGCCAGAGGTATCCGCCCCACCGTGGGATGGCACGGAGCGGCTGAACATCCTGCTGCTCGGCGCGGACAAGCAGGGCGGCGGCCACCGGACGGACACGATGATCACCGTGTCCATCGACCCGGTCACGAAGAGGGTCGCGATGTTCAGCCTGCCGCGCGACACCGTGGACGTCCCCCTGCCGGCCGGCCCGCCCCGAGCGCTGTGGGGGCGGACCTACCGCCAGAAGATCAACTCCCTGTATGTCAACAACTACCGGCGCGCGGACGTGTGGCCCGGACGCGAAAGCATCCGCGGCTACAACGCCCTGAAGGCCACCCTCGGGGAGTTCTACGGGCTGGACATCCAGTACTTCGTGGAGGTGGACTTCGGCGGCTTCCGCGCCGTCGTCGATGCGATCGGCGGGGTGACCGTCAACGTGCAGGTCCCGATCGTGGACAACGCCTACCCCACCGGCGTCGCCAAGAACACGAGGCTGTACATCCCCAGCGGCATCCAGCACATGAGTGGCGCCGTGGCCCTGCGCTATGCCCGCTCGCGAAACACGTCCAACGACTTCGATCGGGGCGCACGCCAGCAGCGGATCCTGCTGTCCATGCGAGAACAGGCGGATCCCGCCCAGCTGCTGCCGCGGCTTCCGGAGCTGGTCGAGGCGCTGAAGTCCACGATCAAGACGGACATCCCGCTGGACCAGCTGCCCAAGCTCCTGGGCCTCGCGGCGGAGGTGGACACGCGCGACATCCGCTCGATCGTATTCTCGCCGCCGATCTACTCGCGCGACACCTGCCAGGACACGCGGGGGTGCGTCGTGCTGCCGCGCGTCGACGTCATCCGCGAGGCCGTCGCGAGTGCGTTCAGCGTGGACCCGGAACTGGCCGAACGCCGGGAGGCGCTGGCCGAGGAAGGGGCCATCGTGTGGGTGCTCAACGGCACGGATGACCCCCGACGCGGCACCGACGTGGCGGGGTACCTGGACCACCAGGGTCTCCAGGCATCCGCGCCGCGGGCGAAGCCGGAGGGCGCGGTCCCGGCCGACACGCGGATCGTCATCTACAACGGCGCGGAGACGCGCCTGGCCGCGACGATCGCCTACCTTGAGTCGCGGTTCAAGGTCACGGCGACGATGGCCGCCGACCCCACCATCCGCGCGGATGTCGTGATCACCATCGGACGGGCCACGCCGGACCTGCGACCTCCACCGTCGTCCTGACGGCCGACCCGTCGGCCCAGGAGCGTCACGCGATCGGCGTGAGCCAGTGCTCGTACTCCGGCAGGCGTCCGCGGACGGCCTCGAAGTAGCGGTCCCTCACCAGCCGTGCGATGGGGCCGACCTCGCCCGATCCGACCTTGCGGTGGTCCACTTCGATGACCGGTGAGACCTGCACGCCCGTGCCGCACACGAAGACCTCGTCGGCGACGTACAGCTCGCTCCGGTCGATGGACCGCTCCAGGACCGGGATGCCCTCATTGCGCATCAGCTCCATGAGCGCCTTGCGGGTCACGCCTTCCAGCAGGTCGTCGGAGACCGGTGGCGTCAGGGCGACGCCGTCGCGGATCACGTAGATGTTGGCCGCAGACGACTCGTTGACGTGCCCATCCGCGGTCAGCACGACGGCCTCGTCGTACCCGTTCAACTCGGCTTCCGACTTCTGGAAGGCCATGTTCACGTAGCCGCCCACGATCTTGCCGCGCGCCGGGAGCGCATCGTCCGCGTTGCGCCGCCAGGAGGAGGTCATCAGCCGCACGCCGTGCGCCGTATCGATGTAGTTCCCGAACGGCAGGGCGATGATGTACAGCTCGTGGTCCAGCGCATGGAGCCGAACGCCGATAGCGCGGGTGGACTTGTAGAACGACGGGCGGATGTAGGCATCCTCGCGGAATCCGTTGCGCCTGACCGTCTCCACGATGAGCCCGCTCAGTTCGTCCACCGACGGGACGTCGTCCATGAGGAGGATCCGGCACGACTGGCGGATGCGCTCCACGTGCTCGCGGATCTTCAGGCCGTAGAGGCGGCCCTGCTCCTCGTTCCAGTAGGCGCGGATGCCCTCGAAGGTCGCCGTCCCGTACATGAACGCATGGGTCATGATGCTGACCTTGGCATCGCGCATCGGGACGAATCCGCCCTCGAAGTAGCAGATGAGGTCATCCAGGTCCCCTGGCTTGGGGGCATGGTGCGTGGACGGGGCGGAGGCCTGCTCGGCGTTCGTGATCATCGCGACGGCTCCTGCGGATGTTCGGCGCGGCGCCGGCGCTGGCGCCGTGCTTGCGCTCGATGTGACGGGTGCCCTCGAGTATATCAGCGGGTCCCCGCCGGTCAGCCCCCGGCCACGAGCGCGGCGAGGACGGAAGACCCGACGACGAGGAGGATCGCCGCGGCCACGAGGGCCAGCCCCCGCTCGCGCCGCAGCGCGAAGCCGACGAGCTCGCCGATGACCCGGATGACGGGCGTGACGATGACGACGACGATGCCGGCCCAGAGGAACCCCGCCGGTCGGAGAGCGAGCAGGTCCGGAACGATGCTCCCGGGGTCGAAGGGCGGGTAGTCGGGCGCGTCCGGGGCCACGCCGTTGACGGCCATCAGCACGATCCCGGCGAGCAGCAGAGCCACGGCGACCACCGCACCGGCCGACAGGACGCGGGCGATGCGGACCTCGATCCGATCTGGCCCGGCCGGTGCCGACGGCGTGGTCACGCGCCAACCGCCCGCCGAGCCATCTGGAACGCCGTCCAGAGCAGGACCACGACGAACAGCCAGCGCAGGATGCGCGCGTCCACGCGATGGGCGACGCGAGCCCCGACGGTCGCCCCGGCGAAGACGCCCACGACGACCGGGCCCGCGACATACGGGTCGATGGCGTCGCGCAGCAGGTAGATGATCGCGGAGGCGACGGCCGTCACGCCGATCATCAGGTTGCTGGTCGCCGCCGCGACGCGCAGGGGGACACCCATGATCAGGTGCATGGTCGGGACGTTGATCGCGCCGCCGCCGATGCCGAGCAGGGCCGACACGACCCCCGCTCCGACGGACGCGGCGGAGGCCGGGACGAGCCGGCCGACGTCGTATTCCGACGTGGACATCGCGGCGGTCATGGCCGCCACGCGACCGGCGGGCGACCCGGGAGCACCCTCCGGCACGTCTGCGGCGTCCGCGGCGACCGGTTCCGGAGCGCCGCCACGGCGGACCATGGTCACCGCGACATAGGCCAGCAGGACAGCGAATCCGGCGGTGAGGATCGGCTCCGGGATGATGAAGGCCACGATCCCGCCGACCAGTGCACCGATGGTGGTGAACAGCGTCAGGACCATCCCCAGGCGGAGGTTGGCGACGCGGGATCGCAGGTATGCACCGGCGGCGGCGCTGGACGTGGCGATGACCGAGACGAGGGAGATGGCCACGGCTTCGCGCAGCGGGAGACCGAAGCCCAGCGTCAGCAGCGGGACGATCAGGACACCGCCACCCAGTCCGAGCAGGGAACCGAACGCTCCGGCCGCGACGCCGCCCGCGAGCAACAGGGCACCGACGATCACGTCAGGATCGCTGCGATCCGGGCGGCCGGGAGGTCCGGGCGGGCGGCGACGAGCGCCCGACCTTCATCGGATCAGGGGCGCAGGTGCTGGGGCGCGTATGGGAGCAGGGCGACGTGCCGGGCGCGCTTGAGGGCGACCGCCAGCTCGCGCTGATGGCCCGCGCACGTGCCGGTCTTGCGCCGCGGCTCGATCTTGGCGCGCTCCGACAGGTAGCGACGGAGGCGGTTGACCTCCTTGTAGTCGATCATCGCGGTCTTGTCCGCGCAGAACGCGCAGACCTTGCGGCGACGTCGGTCTCGGTAGAAGTCGTCGCGCTTGCGGGAACGGGCGGGAGGCATGTCAGGTGATCTCCTGGGTGTCAGAAAGGAAGGTCGTCGAGGTCGGTGTCGTCGGACGCCGGGCGGGTGGGTCGGACGCCACCTCCGGCACCGCCACCGGTGCCGGCGCCGCCGCTGCCGCGGTCCGCGTCACCACCGCCGGATGCACCGCCGAACGACCCTTCGTCGTCGCGCGGCCGTCGCTCCAGGTTGACGACCGAATCCGCGGTGATCTCCAGCGCGGTCCGGGTCTTGCCGTCACGGCCCTCGAACTCGCGGGTGCGGAAGCGACCCTCCACGAAGACCTTGTTGCCCTTGCGGAGCTGCTCCGCCATCCGCTCGGCGCGATCACCCCAGACGCTGACGCGGAACCAGTCGGTCTCCTCGACCCACTCCCCGGTCTGCTGGTTCTTCGTGCTCTGGTTCACGGCGACGTTGAACTGGGTGACGGCCCGGTTGCTTGGCGTATAGCGCATCTCGGGATCCGACCCGAGATTGCCGATGATCATGACCTTGCAGAGCGCCATCGTTCGCCTCGCTCAGTCGATGGCGGCCGGGGCCGCCTCGCTCTCGTCTTCACCGATCCGCTCGGCGACGTCTTCCTCGTCCTCGTCGTCCAGGCCGGACGGCAGATCCGCGTCGTCGACGTCATCCATGCCGTCCTCGCCCGCCTCGCGACGGCCGGCCCTGGGCGGTCGCTCGTCGCGGGTGACGAGGTGGCGGAGGACTTCCTCCGTGATGTGGAGACCGTGTTCCAATTCCGTGATCGCGTCCGGCGGGGCCGCGAACAGGATGATGTGGTAGGACCCTTCGCGAAACCGGTCGATGGGGTAGGCCAGTCGCCGTCGGCCCCACGGAGCGACCTTGACGATCTGGCCGCCGCCGGCCGTGATCTGGCGGGTGACGCGGTCCACGACCGCCTGGCTCCGATCGTCCGGGACGTCCGGCCGGATCACGAGCATGAGTTCATATCGGCGCATGCGCGCAAGACTCCTTCCAATGGGGATGCCCCGTTGACGTCGGCCAGGCCGAACCGGCACGGAGCGGAAAGGAAACGGTCGGTAGTCTAGCACGGCCTCCGCGAGCGGCCATCGGCGTCCGATGTATCCTCAATGGCGCCCGCCCAGAATCATCGACCCCATCATCCGGGAGGCCCCGTGCCCGCCAGCACCATCCTCGTCCTGTCCGATGCCGAGAGCGCGGGGGACGCGATCGCGCCGATCCTGACCAGCGCCGGCTACACGGTGACGCCGATCGCCGACGCCGACGAGGCCTTCGGTCGCGTCGTCGAGCATCAACTCGCCATCATCGACCTCAGGGCCGGTACGCCGGTCGGCGGCAAGAGCGCCGTGGACCTGTGCCGCGAGATCCGGGCGACGCCGGCGATGGCCGCCGTCCCGGTGCTGTGCGTGGCGTCCAGCGACGATGTCGAGGAGCGGATCGGGTTCCTGGAGGCCGGAGCGGACGACGTCATCGCGCGTCCGTTCGACGCACGCGAACTCGAAGCACGCGTGGAGGCGCTCCTTCTCCGGTTCCAGCGGTCGAGGGACCTCGCCCCGATCGTGTCCTCTGACGGCGTGACCCTGACACGGTCCCGCCGGACGGTCGCGGTCTACAGTCCCAAGGGCGGCGTGGGCACGACGACCATCGCCGTCAACGTGGCGGTCGCCGCCGCGATGCGCCGGCCAGACAAGGTGGTCCTCGTCGACCTCCACCTGCAGTTCGGCAGCGTGGCCGCCCACCTCAACCTGGACCCGAAACAGACCATCGCCGACGTCGTGCGCGACGACGCGGCCCTGCGCGAGCCCGAGCTCCTGCGGACATACGCGATGCGCCATGACAGCGGCCTCCACGTCCTCGCGGCACCCCCGGGACCGGAGGCGTCGGAACTCATCGACCCGGACCACGTGTCCCGGCTGATCGCCTGCCTCCTGGAGGGCTACGAAGCCGTCGTCATCGACGCCGGCTCCATGCTGGACGAGCGGGTCCTTCACGTCTTCGAGGCCGCCGAGACGATCATCCTCCCGGTCTACCCGGAGATCTCCGCGCTCAAGGCCGTCCACGCCCTGCTGGATTACCTCAACGAGACCGGGGCGTTCGGAGCGAAATCCACGTTCGTCCTGAACAACATGTTCGCTCGCGACATCCTCAAGCCCCGGGACATCGAGGCGGCCTTGGGCACCAGGATCTCGCTGGACCTGCCCTACGACCCGTTCCTGTATCTCAAGTCCGTCAATGAGGGCGTACCGATCGTGATCGGGGCAGCCCGCTCACCCGCGGCGGAACGCCTCACGAGGCTGAGCGCCACCGCGTTCGGCCAGGACTCGGCTGATCCTGTCGCGCAGCCGGCCGTCCGCAAGGGTCGATTCGGTTTCGGACGCCGCACGTAGACGGACCCATCGGCCCGTCGGACGTCATGCATCTGTAACGCCCCGTCGGGTCCGCCGCGCACCCGTGTGATGCGTCACGGCTACGCTCGGGGGCACCACGGAGATTGATGTGCGTCCGATCCTCATCCTGAACCCACGAGGCGACTCCCAGTTCTCGGAACAGGCTCGCATGATCCTGGATACCGGTGATGGCGATCCCCACGCCATGCAACGGCGGTTGCGCGCCGCCTACCCCGCTGCCGTGGTTCGCCCACGGGAACTCAGTTCCGAAGCGGCGGTCATCTGGTACGTCTACCGCGACGGCCGATGGACGCCGGCCGAGACCACCCAGGAGGTCGACCGTGCCGGACAGCCGTGATCAACTCCTCGCGACCACCGATGACATCGCCGCCGATGCCTCCGAGCTCGAGGCGATCGAGGTGGCGAAGGCCAACCTCGACGTCGCCGATCCGCGCCAGGACGAACTCGCGACACGTGCCGTGGACATCGCGCGCGACCTGGTGCCCAAGACGCTGGCGCAACTGGAGATCGTGGACGAAGAGTAGTGGCGTTGGTGCCGGAGCAGGGGTTCGAACCCTGACGCCCTTGCGGGCGGCGGATTTTAAGTCCGCTGCGTCTGCCAGTTCCGCCACTCCGGCCCGCCGCTAGCGTACCCCGCTCGTTCGGCTGGCCGCGTCAGAGCGGCGCGACCGTGGCGAGTTCGTGGGCGATCGCGTCGGCCCATCGATCGATCGCCTCCCACTCCCTGTAGTCACCTTCAGGCACGAAGCGCCGGGCGACGAACCGCTCTACCCGGTCCAGGGAAGACGCCTCGACCTTGCTTCGATCCAGGGCGCCGGCGAACGTGCGGTGATCCCGCGGCCGAAGCGATGTCCAGATCTCGGCCACATCCTTCGGCTCCACGGCTTCGTGACGCACCGCCGTCTCCCCTACCGGCCCGCTGCTGAACAGCCAGATCGGCCGGCCCACGAGCTGCTGTCGATGGTGCCGAACGACGTCCATGGCCGACGCGACCCAGTGACCGCCGTAGACCGCACTGCCGATGACGTATGCGTCGTACGCGGGAAGCCCGACATCGTCGTCGGCCGTCCCGGCATCCATCGTCGTCGTGTCGATGCCGGCAGCCGCGAGCCGGTCGGCGATCCGCCGGGCGATCTGCCGGGTGGAGCCGAGCCGCGAGGCACTGATGACGAGTACGCGCACGATGGTCACCTCCGCAGATCCGTGGTCGCCCATCACCATGCGCGCCGGGCACCGTCCACGTCAGTGCCATCCCTCCCGTTCCGCCGGGCGACCGTCACGCCTACGATGGGCACGATGGACGGCGTCGAGACCCTCACCGCGATCCGGCTCTTCGTCGGGCTCGTGACGGCGGCCGCCCTGGTCGCCCTCGTGGTCCGGCGGCTCGCGATCCCGTACAGCGTCGCGCTCGTCCTCCTCGGGTTGGCCGTGGCCCTGGCCTTCCCCTCCCGTGGCTTCGAGGTGACACCGGAACTGGTACTGGCCGTCCTGCTGCCCGGTCTCGTGTTCGAGGCGGCGTACAAGATCGACCTCACCGACCTGCGCCGTTCGTTCGGCGGCATCGCTCTGCTCGCCGCGCCGGGGGTCATCATCACCGCCGCCGTCGTGGCCATCGTCCTTCACCTCGCCACTGGTCTGCCGCTCGAACTCGGGTTCGTCGCCGGGTCCATGGTCGCCGCGACGGATCCCGTCGCCGTGATCGCGACTTTCCGCCGGTTGGAAGCGCCACGGCGGCTCGCCACATTGGTCGAGGGCGAGAGCCTGTTCAACGACGGGACGGGCCTCGTCGTCTTCGCGATCGCCATCCGCGCGGTCCAGTCGGACGTATCCGGCGTGGACGCGGTGGTCGCGTTCGGCGCGACGGTCCTGGTCAGCGCGGTCATCGGCGCGGTTGCCGGCTGGATAGCATCGCGGATCATCGCGACGGTGGACGACCACCTCGTCGAGCTCACGATCTCCCTCGCCGCCGCGTACGGGACGTATCTCCTGGCGGACTACTTCCACGAGTCGGGTGTCATCGCCACGGTCGTGGCCGGGGTCGTGCTCGGGAACTACGGCCGCCGGATCGGCATGAGCGAGAAGACCCAGGAGGTGCTCGACGTCGTGTGGGAGTTCCTCGCCTTCCTGCTGACGGCCCTCGTCTTCCTGCTGGTCGGGCTGGCCATCAGCGTTCCCAGCCTGTTCGAGGCGATCCCGTCCATCGGGTGGGGCGTCATCGCCGTCCTGGTGGGCAGGGCGATCGTCGTCTACGGCCTCCTCGGCGGGGTCTCGCGCGTGACGCGCCTGGGTGGCCGCGGGCGGGGCATCCCGATGTCGTGGCTGAACGTGATGGCGTGGGCCGGGCTGCGTGGTGCCGTGGCGGTGGCGATGGCCCTGTCGCTCCCGCTGGGCTTCCCCCAGCGCGAGCTGCTCCAGGAGATCACGTTCGGGGTGGTCCTGTTCACGCTGCTGGTGCAGGGCACCACCGTTGAGGTGGTGATCGCGCGCCTTGGCACCGACCCGGACGACGCGTAGCTGCCAGCTGACCGGGCGCGCCGCTGCGTCCGCGCCGCTGCGTCCGCGCCTTGTGCGGCCATCGCACGCAACGACGAACGAGAGG
>JBBEBL010000160.1:0-20114 GCA_040882345.1 Chloroflexota bacterium | reverse complement strand
GGCGCCAGCGGTCCGCGGGTGACGGGCAGGCCGGATCGCTCCCACGCGTCCATCCCGCCCGCGACGTTGACGACGTCCAAGCGGCCGGCCCGGACCAGGTAGCCGGTCACGGCCGCCGATCGGCCGCCGACGTGGCACACGATCAGCAGCGGGCGATCCGGGGGCAGTTCGCCGATCCTGACCAGGAAGACGGAGGTCGGCATCAGGATCGCCCCCGGCGCACGGACCGCCGCGAACTCGTGCGGATCGCGGACGTCGATGAGCAGCGGACGGTCGGGATCCTCGCGCAACCGCCGGTCGGCCTCCAGGACGTCGATCGTCGGGATGGACGAGCCTGGGTTCATGCGGGCCTCCACGGGATCCTGATCGTGGGCGTCGCGTCGCCGGCCGCCGCTCGCGACAGGCGGGACGCCACGAGGTCGATGAGGGGCGTGAGGTCCACGGTGATGCCGGGCGCGTGACTGGCGCCCGCCGCACGCGCGTCGCGCAGTCTATCCAGCGCACCGTCGAGGTTCCGGGCGACACCCCGGGGATTGCCGCGGCCGGCGTGGACGTCCGCGGCAGCGAGTTTGATGAGGCCCTGGATGAGGGCCCGTTCTGCCACGTCGTCAGTCCCCATCCAGGCCGGCTCCCACGCCTCGTGGGCTTCGAACGCCTCGCCGCGCTCGTAGAGCTCCAGGCCATGGAGGATGGCCGCGGCGCGGGCGTGGGGCGGGAGCGGACGAAGCACCTTGGCCCGCCCGTCCAACTGGACGATGGTACGCGCCACCGTCACTCCAGCTCCGCGATGGGGCGCCGGCCACCGAATCCGTCGTCCAGTTCGTGCCACTGGGCGACGTCCTTGTCACCGAGTTGCCAGCACAACCAGACCTGGCGCCCGTTGACCAGGGCAGGGAAGTCGATCAGCCCGCGCTCGATATCGCGGAGGGTGATGCCCAGCGCGTCGATCCGGGCGACGGCCGCGGCCATCTGGTCGATGACGCCCTTCATGCGCAAACGGATGCGACGGACCTCTTCCTCGTCTCCGGCCGTTGGGCCCGCGCCGCCGTCCGACGGATTCGTGGCCAGGGTCCGGTCCCGCAGCCGGATGAGGTCCAGCCGCTGGTCGGCGAGCGTTGCCAGCAGCGGGGCCACCTCCACCATGGCGGCGTTGGCGGCATCGATGTCGAAGAAGCGGGTCATCGGGGCGGATTCTAGACCGCATCGCGATGCGAGGTCCGCAGGGGCAGGCTGGTCGCGTACCATCGACCCACGGGCCGGCCGGTAGGACCGCGGCAATGAAGGAGGCGCATGGACCTGGGTCTTGACGGCGCCCGGGCACTCGTCGGAGGCGGATCCGGCGGGCTGGGCGGCGCCATCGGTGCCGCACTCGTGGCGGAGGGCGCACGGGTCGCGCTCGTTGCCCGACCGTCGGAGCGACTCGCCACCGCCGTGGAGCGGTCCGTGCCGCCGGGCGCCACGATCGCCGTGGAGGCGGATCTCGCGACGCCAGATGGGCCGGCGACGGCCGTGGAGCGCACCGTGGCCGGGCTCGGCGGCCTGGACCTCGTGCTCGTGAATTCGGGCGGGCCGCCACCCGGCACGTTCGATGACCTGGACGACGAAACGTGGCAGCGCGCCATCGATGGGACGATGTGGAGCGCGATCCGGCTCATCCGCGCCGCGCTTCCGCACCTGCGCACGAGCGACCGCGGAGCCATCCTGGTGATCCTGTCGTCGTCCGCCCGCGAGCCCATCCCCGGGCTGACGACGTCCAATCTGCTTCGCCCTGGGCTGGCCGGCCTCATCAAGTCCCTGACCGGGGAGATCGCCCCGGTCAGGATCAACGGGATCGCCCCCGGGCGCGTGGCCACGGACCGGATCGCCCAGCTGGACGCTGCCACCGCGCAGCGGACCGGGACGACCACGGAGGCCGTCCGGGACCAGGCGCTCTCACGGATCCCCCTCGGCCGCTATGGCGACCCGACGGAGGTGGGCCGCCTCGGGGCGTTCCTCCTCTCACCGGCCGCCTCGTACGTCACCGGCGCCATCGTCCCCGTGGATGGGGGCATGGTCCGGTCCCTGCCCTGAACCTGGAGGTGCCCTGATGCGCCGTCTCTTTCTGTGGGCCGCCCGCAACACCTGGCTCAAGGAGCGCCTGCCGCAGCTCCC
Organism: Chloroflexota bacterium; assembly: GCA_040882345.1. Lineage (GTDB taxonomy): Bacteria > Chloroflexota > Limnocylindria > Limnocylindrales > CSP1-4 > SPCO01. The sequence goes on along the minus strand of JBBEBL010000160.1, from coordinate 17,963 downwards.
GTTCATGCGCCGGGCGGTCCGTAGGTTCATGCCCGGCGAGACCCTGGAGGCGGCCCTGGACGCGGCCGCGCCGCTCCAGGCGATCGGCATCGGATCCATGTACACGAAGCTCGGCGAGAACCTCGACCATCTTGACGAAGCAGATACCGTGGCCGACCACTACATCGCCGTCCTCGACGCGATCAAGGAGCGCGGCCTGGACGGCGAGGTCTCCGTCAAGCCGACGCAGCTGGGCCTGGACCTGGACGAGGACCGCACGCTGGCCCACATGATCCGCATCGCCGAGCACGCCGCGGCCACCGGCTCGTACCTGTGGGTGGACATGGAGGGCAGCGCGTACGTCGAGCAGACGATCCGTCTCTACGAACGGTTGCGCGCGGTCCAGCCCATGACCGGTGTCTGCCTGCAGGCGTACCTCAAACGGACCGCCGCCGACATCGCGCGGCTCATGCCGCTGGACCCGGCGATCCGCCTCGTCAAGGGCGCGTATGACGAGCCGGAGTCCATCGCCTACCGGGACAAGCGTCGCGTGGACGCGAGCTTCCTTGGTCTCGCGGTGCGGTTCCTGCTGGATGGCCGCGGACGCCCCATCCGCCTGGGCCTGGGCACCCACGACGTGGAACTCATCGAGCAGATCGCGGAGCAGGCCGCCGCGGCGGGCATCGGGCGAGACAGCTTCGAGGTCGAGATGCTGTTCGGGATCCGGTCGGGTGAGCAGGCGCGCCTGGCGAAGGCCGGCTATCGGGTCGTGGTCCTGATCGCCTACGGCGAGCACTGGTATCCGTGGTACATGCGCCGGCTGGCGGAGCGGCCGGCGAACGTCACGTTCGCCATCCGATCCCTGCTGCCGTAGCGGGCGGCTGGGCGGAACGGCGCGGTCGTGCTCGGCGTCTGGCGGCTCCAGCTGCTGCGCGAAGTCGCGCGGCGAGGGACCATCAAGGCCGCCGCGGCCGCCCTGGACGTGACGCCCTCGGCGGTCTCCCAGCAACTCCGCATCCTGGAGGCGGAGGCCGGCCTGCCGCTCCTGGAGCGGCATGGGCGCCATGTCCGACTGACCGACGCGGGGGAGCGACTGGTCCGCCACGCGGACGTCATCACGACGGCCATCGCGGCAGCCGAGTCCGATCTTGCGGCTGCTCGCGACGGTGTCTCCGGCACCCTGCGGGTCGCCGCCTTCCCGACGGCCGCGCGCGCCATCCTCCCGACGGCCATCGTCCGTCTCGGCGCGCGGCATCCCGGCGTGCGGGTGAACCTGCGCGATCTGGAGACCCGCGAGAGCCTCGCCGCCCTGGCCGCGGACGAGGTGGATGTCGCGGTCGTGGACGAATACGACGAGGTGACCCGGATCCGCGAGCGCGGCCTGGACCTCGTGCCGCTCCTGCGCGACCCCATCCATGTCGCCATCCCGCTGGACCGTGGCTACCGACGCCGGCGTGCCATCCCGATGGACAGCCTCCGGAGCGAGGCATGGATCATGGACACGGAGACGAGCTCCATCCACCAGGCGGTCCGCCGCGCCTGTGCCGCGGCCGGGTTCGAGCCGGTGGTGCGCGCCAACTGCAAGGATTACGGCGTCATCATCGCCCTCGTGGAAGCCGGCCTCGGCATCGCGATGCTGCCCGGGCTGGCGTTCCGCGACCGGTCGATCCGGGCGACCGTCCTGCCCATCGATCCGCCGCTCGTGCGTCGGCTGTCCGTCGCGGTCAAGCCGTCCCGTCGCGGTCACCCGGCCATCGCCGCGATGGTCGATGAGCTGCGCGCAGCCGGTACCGCGGAACCCTGACGATGTAGCTGTACTTCATCATCCATGTAGGACCCTGCGCTTGACGTTAGGTATGGCGGGTCCGATGCTCAGGCCACCAGCGGAGGACAAGCCATGACCCTGACCCACGGCCTGCGCGTCGCGCAGCGGATGAGCACGATCGGCACGGAGAGCGCGTTCGAGGTCAGCGCGCGGGCGCGCGCCCTTGAGGCCCAGGGCCGGTCCATCATCCATCTACAGATCGGCGAGCCGGACTTCGACACGCCGGCCCACGTCCGCGAGGCGGCCAAGCGCGCCCTGGATGACGGCGCGACGCACTACGCTCCGTTCCCCGGCATCCCCGCCCTGCGTGAAGCCATCGCCGCGGACGTCAGCGCCCGCAAGCACGTGACCGCGGACCCGTCGCAGGTCTTCGTGACCATCGGCGGCAAGGGCGTGATGCTGTACGCGATCCTTGGGCTCGTGGATCCGGGCGACGAGGTGCTCGTTCCGGATCCGGGCTACCCCATCTACGAGTCGCTGACCCGGTTCATGGGCGCGACGCCGGTGCCGATCCCCATCCGGATGGAGAACGACTTCCGCCTGGACGTGGAAGAGCTGGCCTCGCTCATCACGCCACGGACCCGGGTGCTCTTCCTGAACTCACCGGCCAACCCCACCGGTGGCGTCCTGACCCGAGAGGACAACGAGCGGATCGCGGCGCTCGCCCAGGAACACGATCTATGGGTCGTGTCCGACGAGATCTACGGACGGATCCTGTACGACGGCCACGAGCACGTGTCCATCGCGTCCCTGCCCGGGATGGCGGAGCGGACGATCATCCTGGACGGCTTCTCCAAGACGTTCGCGATGACCGGCTGGCGGCTGGGCTACGCGGTCGTGCCCACGTCGCTCATCCAGACCTACAGCCAGCTCGTCATCAACACCATCTCGTGCGCTCCAACCTTTGCCCAGGTGGGTGCCGTCCAGGCGCTCGTCGGGCCGCAGGACGACGTGGACGCGATGGTCGTCGAGTTCAAGGCGCGCCGCGACCTCGTGGTGGACGGCCTGAACGCGATCCCGGGCATCCGCGCCGCTCTGCCGGTCGGGGCGTTCTACGCGTTCCCGGACATCTCCGGGACGGGTTTGTCCGGAGCGGAGCTCGCCGAGCGGCTGCTCCACGAGGCCGGGGTGTGCGTCCTGGCCGGGACCGCGTTCGGCGGGGTGGGGGTGGACCACATCCGGATCTCGTATGCCAACTCGCGCGAGAACCTGACGGAGGCACTCGGGAGGATCGAGCGGTTCGTGGAGGGCCTGGGTCGTGGCTGATGGTGCGCGACCCCGCGTCTTCGTGGCGCGGCAGATCCCTGAGGAAGGTCTTGACGCCGTCCGAGCCGCCTGCGACATGGACCTCTGGGAGCACGAGCTCCCGCCGCCGCGGGACGAACTGCTGCGACGCGTCGCGGGCTGCGACGGGGTCCTGACCCTGCTCACGGACCGGGTTGACGACGAGTTCCTGGACGCCGCGGGACCGCAGCTCCGGGTCGTGTCCAACTACGCGGTCGGGTTCGACAACATCGACGTCGCCGCGTGCGCACGGCGCGGTATCCCGGTCGGGAACACACCGGGCGTCCTGACCGACACGACCGCGGACCTCGCCTGGGCGCTGCTCATGGCCGCGGCCCGCCGAGTGACGGAGGGCGACCGCTACGTGCGCGACGGGAAGTGGAAGACGTGGGGCCCGCTGCTGCTGTTGGGCCCGGACGTCCACGGCGCGACGATCGGCATCGTCGGGTTCGGCCGGATCGGGCAGGCGGTGGCGCGGCGCGCGCGGGGCTTCGGGATGGAGATCCTGTATCACGACATCCAGCCACTGCCCGCGTCCGTCACGGAACCGCTGGGAGCGACCTACGTGTCGCTGGACGAGCTCCTGCCGCGGAGTGACTTCGTGTCGCTCCACGTCAATCTCTCCGACGAGACGCGTCACCTCATCAACGCCGTGACCCTGGCCCGGATGAAGCCGACCGCCGTGCTGGTCAACACGTCTCGCGGTCCGGTCGTGGACCAGGTCGCGCTCGCGGATGCGTTGCGCGACGGGGTCATCTGGGCGGCCGGACTGGACGTCACGGATCCGGAGCCGATCCCCATGGACGATGCGCTCGTGGGGCTGGACAACTGCCTGATCGTGCCGCACATCGCGTCCGCGTCACGGGCGACCCGCGGCAAGATGGCCGCGATGGCCGCCGCGAACCTCGTGGCCGGGGTCCGCGGGGAGTCGCTCCCGACGCAGGTGCCGGTCCCGGGCTGAGAGCGCAGCATACGACTGGCCTCGCCCGACTGGCTCTCCGGAGTCGGTCGGGCGGATTCATCCAACCGGGCGCAGCGTGCGCATCCCCGGGCAGAGTCGACACGCGAGGTGCCCCGCCTCCACGGCTCGCGCATCGGGCACAGCCCGGAGGTTTCACCATGCACGCAGGATCCATGACACTCCAGCGCGTCGGCGGCGTCATGCTGGCCGGTCTCATCGCGCTGATGGGCTTCGCGGCCATGACCGCGACGGCCGCACCGGCGCTGGCCGGGCACAACTCGGCGGCGGGTGCCGAAAGAGGCACGACGGGCGGCTGGCTTGACGGCCGGACCGTCACCTTCACCTATCCGAAGGACTTCTTCTGCTCGGAGCCGCCGAGCAGCGGCGCTGACTCGGGCTGTGAGCTCGGCGCGGAGCCCGTCAAGGCGCCTCGGGCAGGCTCCAGCATCCCCGTCCTGTACGTCATGACGCCGATCGGATTCCGCCCGGCTGAGTCGACCCTCCAGTGCCCGGTCGTCGGATCGTGCATCAACCACCCGTCCACGATCGACCTGTCGCGCGTCTTCGGCGCCGGCACGGAGAACGCGGCCCTGCCCGCGCACTCGCACATCGTCGACGTCGCCAAGGGCGGCTGGTGGGAGATCGAGGTCATCGGCGTGACTGAGCCTGCGATCTGGGACCAGGTCGTTGCGGCCAAGAGCCTGGATGGCGTCCGTGACCTCCAGGAGGCGGGCGTCGGCATCACCGGCGACATCCCGACCAACCTGTTCCTGTTCTTCAACGTCCAGAACCGCTAGACGGACCCGGACGGTCGTGGCCCGGTCGCGCGAGCGGTCGGGCCACCGGTGTCCCTCCAAGCAAGGATGCAGCCGACATGAGCACGCACGTACACACCCCGGCGATCCCATTCCCACGAGCGCTGGCCGGCTCGCGCCAGCACGGGCCCGTGGCGCTTGTTGCCGGTGTCGGCGGGGCGATGGCGGTCGCCGGAAGCGCGCTGCCCTGGCTGTCCCTGTACGCCGGTCTGCAGCCGATCAGCGGCCTCGAGGGACTCAACGGCCGGATCCTCATGGGCCTCGGCCTGATCGCGTTGGCCCTCTCGATGGCGCATCTCATTCGCGGCGGGACCACCACGCGTTGGCTGCTGGCGGTCACCGGCTTCGCCATCGTCGCCCTGGGTGGATGGCTGGTTATCCAGATGCTGCAGGCGGCCGCGACCACCCTGGCCGATCCACTGCTCGTCGCCCGGATCGAGCCGGGCCTGCCCATCGCGATCATCGGCGGATCGCTCGTGTTCGCCACGGTATTCGCCCCGATGCCGGGTCAGGTCGCCCGTCCTGAGTCACGCCCCGCGTCCCGGCTGTCCGCCATGCACCTGGCGCTTGTCGCCGCGTTGCTGCTTCCCGGACTGATCCACATTGTCCTCGCGCCGGAGCATCTCCAGTCGTCCATCGCCCTGGGACTCGGGTTCGGGGTCACCGGGGCCGCACAGGTCGCCATCGCCTGGTTCGTCCTGCGGCGGCGCTCACGCGGTTGGCTGGTGGGCGCCCTGGCCGTGAGCCTCTTCTCCGTGGCGGCCCTGGTCGCCGCGGTGACCGTCGGCCTGTCGTTGGCCGGGCACGGCGAGGCCACGGGGCTCCTCGGCCCGGTCGAGGTGCTGGACGATGTCATGTCCCTCACGGGGATCGCGGAGGCGGCCGCCGTCGTCCTCGCGGCGCGGCTGCTCCGAACCCGAGGCGCCGACGCGTCCTGAGCCGCTCCGGGTACGCTGTCCCTGGGCCGGTAGCTCAGTGGTCAGAGCAAGGGACTTTTAATGGTCTGGTAAGTGGTCCCGACTCCGGTGCGAACGGGCAATTAGTCTTGGGTTACCGGTGAGGCAGGAGACACCGGAATCCGTAGGGCAAGCAAGCGAATGTAGATGCGAATCGCACGACCCCGGTCGTGGTGGACCCGGGGAAGGGTCGAACTTCATTGGCGGAGCCTGGATTCGCCCCGCTTCTTGAGCACGAAACGCACCGGTGTCAGGACGCATTGCCTAACGTCAGGGTCCGACGTGACGGCAGGCAGCCGCGTGCCAAAGAGTTCGTCGAGTCGTTCGCGGGCGATCTTGTAGTGCGCCTCCTCGGGGTGGATGTAGATCCCGGTCACCGACTGCGTCTTGTGGCAATTCGCTGGGTAGAGAACAGCAAGGTGTACTTTTCCCGCGACGCTGTCAGTGGGATCCTGGTCGCTGCCCCGCTCGCCGGAGACGACACCGAGCTGCGCTCGTACCTTGAGCGCGAAGGCGGCGAGGCTCTGGCCCGGGCCGACGAAGTCAACCTTCTTCGACTAACGCCCGCCGCGGCCAGGTTCTTCTACGCAGGTGGACCATTGACTCGGTGGGGGCAAGTCGCGGCTGGAAAGTATCTCGAAGCGATCGGTTCGATCGAGGCATCCGCGCGAACGGCGGACCACCTCGAGATCATGTCTTTGATTGCGACCTCGTCAATTGACTCGCCGCACCTGACGATGGCACGCGGGTTCGCCGCGGAGGCGCCGACGGAAGCGCAAGCCGGACTATTCAGGGAGCCGGCCGCCTTGGCTCTCACGACCGGCCCGGTGGTCGAGGCGTGGGTGAAAGCCCTCGCCGCCACTGGCCCCAGCCTCTCGAGCGCGATAGAAGCTCGTGAGACCGCGCAGGGCCTTGCGAACTTCGTCCGGTCCGGTGGGGAGCTCACCGGTGACCTTGGTGCCCTGGCGAGCCAATGGAACGCGGTCATCAACAGCCTCCCGGGCGAACCGACGCCGGAGTTCTTCGATGTCTTCGATCTCGTGGTCGAAATCCTGGAGTCCGTTGACGTACCCGAACTGGAGACCCTTCGTTCGACGCTTGCGAGTCGACCCTTCGCGAGGGCAAAGCTCATCTCGGCCTCGTTCCGTGTCGCGAAGACTGACGCTGGCCGCGAGCAGAGCGGACGAGCGGTTGGGACGTGGATCGACGAGGCCGCCACGAACCCCGATGACATCACCCCGGTCCTCGCAGCCTACGGCCAGGCGATGCTGGAAGCGGATGTCGACTGGCTGGCTCGCATCAGGGCCCGCTGGATCGCGACTCGCGATCTCGGCTTCGCCGACCTACTGGCTGCCTACGGAGGGGATGAGGGCAAGGACTACGTTCTCGAGACCGCGACGAGCGAGGTGGACAAGCCCACCCTGATGTCGACCGCCATCAAGGCTCTCGCGGACAGTCCTGGTCGACTCCAGCGGCTGCGAGACGAGCTGGCCGCCCGATCAGCAACCGCACCTCTGGATCTCGTAGAGCCGCTCGTCCCGGGGTTGACCGCGCTGGCTGGCCTGGGAGTGAACGTCGACATAGTTAGGGATAGCCTCACAACTCGGGCGAAGGATGCGCCGGCTGGCGATATCGACGGCCTGATCCGACTTGCCAACGAGATTGGAGACGCTGGGTTACCGTGGGCTAGAAGCATCGCCGATCCGCTCGCCAAGCGAACTCGTGCCCTTGGCTTTGTCACAGCCAAGGGTGCGGAGTGGCTCGCGAGTAGCACCTCGAAGGGTCAAGCCCGCCAGGACGCGGCGGAGGTCGTCGCAAATGCCATTCGCGATCGCGGCACACAGCCCGACGATGCTCTTCGGCTCGCACAAACTGTGAAGAAGGACGTGAGCCAAGCGACTGTCGTTTCGATGGCCCTCGCCGACCGCATCTCTGCGGACGATGTGCCGGAGTCCATAGCCGGCGACGCCCTCTCGGAGCTCGCAGGGTGGCGTGCGCAGCGCCGCGCCGACGTCAGTGAGTACGACCGCCTCCTGTCGATTGTCGCAGGCCGTTACCCATCGCTGACGGACCTTGTGGTCGCGGCGAAGAAGGTCAAGTAGCGGCGGCGATTCGGTGCTGCGGCCGAGCAATTCGGTCACTCCGATGCGACGGGCCAGGGCATCTCCGTGGCCGTCGTAGGTGACGAGGTAGGTCCCGGCGCTGGGACCTGACGGGATGACCATCTGGACGATGGAGCCCGCCTCGTCGACCAGGTATGAGCGGTCGAGCACGCCGTCGACCCGCTGCGCAGCCCGAGCGATGGCATCGCCCTGGTAGCGACAGCTGCGGACCGACTCCGTGCCGTTGCGGGCCGGCTGGCGATGGCCGTCGGCTCGACCGACCCGATGGCCACGGGTGTGGGGCACATGAAGCATCCCGCAGGCCGGTTCAGGTGAGGTGGTGCCCCGGTGAAGGTTCGTTCGTTCGCTCGGTTGTAAGGGGACTGTCACATCCTACAATCCCATCCACTCATATTGTGGATAACTGGGCTTGACTCTCGCGTTTTTGGGGGGGTACTGTCCCCGGCAACCGACGCCACCCGGGCGTCGTGAGGGGACCGACGGGACGCTGAGGGCACATCGCCCCCTTGGTCGCTGCGAGGGAGCGTCCATGGCCCGCGTCCGCCCGTCGATTCAGCGCGCGTCGTCCGCCGACGCGGTCACCTTCAGCCGACAGCTGCCCGGTCAACGGGCGATCGTCGCCGTGCTCGTGGCGGTCGCCCTGCTCGCGGGCGTGACCGGTGTCCGGGCGGCCCTCTCCTGGGTTGCCCATCCGGGCCCCGGTGCATCCCGGGCGGCCGGACTCGATCCGGCGGACCTTGTGGTCGTCACCTCGGTCTCGAGACGCTATTGTTGCGGGGCGCGCTTGATCACGGCCTCCTCGGCCGGCTCGTAGAGAGACCATGTCGAAGCACCCGCACCGCCTCGGACGCCAAGTTGCGCACATCCTGCTGGCTGGCGTCCTCGTCTACCCCACCATGGCAGCTGGGGGCGACATCAAGCCGCCGATCGCCCCGCCGGTAGATGCCGTCCTCCCGCCCCAGGCCGGTGACCCATCTCCGCCTCCAGCGATCCCGACCTCGACTTTCGATAACTTCAATCGAACGGTGTCGAACGCTGGCCAGACGTGGGGAACAGCCTCGTCAGGGGCGCCCTGGGGGGCCTACGGGTGCACCGGCTACACCGCGGGCGTGAATGGCTCCGAGGGCTACATGACCGGCAGTGCCGGTGCGTCGTGCAGCCTGGCCGTGGGCGCCAATCAGCTCACGAACCCCGCGACCGGGCGCTTCTGGGACGCGCCGAGTTGGGCCCTCACCGGAAAGTTCCGAGCGACGGCTCTCGACTGGAGCTTCTTGCGGATCCGCGTCGCGACGCAGCTCAACCAATACACCGTCGCGGGACTGAGCATGCAGTTCGGCGGTGGCGGGAGCGGAAGCGGGATCTCGGTGGGTGCGCCGCAAGTCAGCTATCCGTTCGTGGCGGGAACGACCTACAACTTCAAGTGGGTCGTTGTCTGGAATGACCAAACACGGGTACGGGTCTGGCCGGTGGGCGCGGCCGAGCCAACGGATTGGCAGGCGACGGCCAGTGTAGGTGACAAGGCGCCGGCCTCCGAGCCGAGTCCATTCATGATCGACTGGAGGTCCACGTTCGGTTCGACATCCATCTTCATGGATGACCTCGCGTCGGGGCCCGCCCCCATCCTGCCCAAACTCCCCCCACCGCCGGGGACCGAGCACAACCCGCCGTACACCGCCGAGGCGGAGACCGGCGATCCCGTCAACACGTTCACTGGTTCACTGGCGATGGCGGATCTGGATGTCAGCATCCCCGGGCGTGGTCCAGCGCTCTCCTTCGCCCGGTCCTACAACAGCAACGATCCGCGCGTGACAGCACTCGGGCCAGGTTGGACGCACAGCTATGCAACGCGCCTCGTGGACCCGGACGATGGGACACAGGACGTGATACTGATCGGACCGCAGGGTAGGAGCGACCGGTATGTGTGGACTGCTGGCGCGTTCGTGGCCCCTGCCGGCGTCGACCGCGCGCTGGTGCGCAATGCCGACCTGAGCTACACCGCCACCGACAAGGCGCAGACCGTGTGGCTCTTCGACCCGTCCGGCGTCCTGGTGCAGCTCCGCGATCGCTACGGCAACGTCTCGAACCTCGGGTACAACACGGCGGGCCAGCTCGCGACGATCGGCGACCCGGCCGGGCGGGGGACGCTGACGCTCGCCTACGCGGACGGCCGCATCACATCGGTGACCGACTGGGCGGCACCGGCTCGCGTGGTGGGCTACCAATACGACGCGAATGGTCGGCTATGGAAGGTGACGGATCGCGAGGGTCAGGTCACGACGTATGGGTACGAAGGGTCCAGCCACCGACTGACGACGGTCGTCGATCGCCGCGGCAATACGGCGATGACCAACACCTACGATGCTCAGGGCCGCGTCGCGACGCAGAAGGACGCGCTGGGGCTGTCAACGGGCACCGCGATCTCGTGGGCCTACCAAACTAATCCAGACGGCACCCGGGTCACGATGACCACCGCTCCGGCAACGAGCCTCGAATCATCCTTCCAGCCGACCGTGCAGGACACCTACGACGCGAAAGGTCAGTTGGTCCAACGAATCACGACGCCTTCGACGTCCGACACGTTGACCCAGTCGTTCACGTACGACGCGGCCGGCAACTTGACCTCGGCGACCGATCCGCGTGGGGCTCAAACGGATTTCTGCTACGACGTTAACTACGGAGGCGCCCCAGTTGCTGGAAGTTCGAACAACCTGACCCGCGTCATCAGTCCCGCGCCGTCGGGTGGCGCCCCGCGTCCGACCACGCTGATCGCCTACGACGCGAAGGCCAACCTGATCCAGTCGGTGCGGCCGCGTGGCGTGCCGTCCAGCTCCGTCGTGACCTGTTCCACCGATCTGTCAGGTGTGATTCCAGCCCATGCGACCGACTACGCGTACGACGCCACAGGGGTGTTCCTGCTGTCGGTCACGACCCGACACACGGATCCTGAGTTTGGACTTCGGACGGCGGTCACGAAATTCGAGTATGCCGACGCAGCGAACCCCGGTCTCGTCACAAGGAGTGTCCCGCCGCGCGGCAACACGAGCGCTAGCCCGGACTACACCTACGCGACCTCATATACGTACTTCACGTCGGGGAACCGTCGCGGAATGCTGCAGGATGTCACGGATGCACTGGGAAATCGAACCTCGTTCGACTATGACCCAGTCGGCCGCAAGATCGCCGTGGTCAACCCGCTCGGGAACGTAGCCGGCGCGACAGCCCTGCACTACACGACCACGACGAGTTACGACAAGGAGGATCGAGTCCGATTCGTCAATCGTCCCGCCCCGCTCGCCGGCGGAGCACAGCTGATCGACGAGACCCGGTATGACCAAGCCGGGAACGCTGTCGTGCGAGTCGATGCGAATGGACAGGTCTCGACGTTTGCTTATGACGACCGTGGAAGCCTCGCCCAGGTAAAGGAGAGCCCGAATGCGTGGACGGACCCTGCGTCGCCCCCCAGCGGCGTGATCGTCACGGAGTACACCTACGACGCCGGTGGAAACCCGACACGAGTGACCCGAGCAAAGGGTGATGCGGCATCTGAGCGGGTGGTCGACTATGTGTATGACGGCCGCGGCCTTCCTCGACGTGAAACGCAGTACCCGAGTTGGCCGGCGACGTCGCCGGCTCTCGTGACGACGTTCGCCTACGACGATAATGGCAATCAGGTTTCCCTGGTCGATCCGCTCGGCGACACCACGACCATCGGGTACGACATGCTCGGCCGCCGAACTTCCATCGACTACTCCGATGTGGGGACGCCTGACGTCGCGCTGGCCTACGACCGCGACGGACAGCGGACCCAGATGGTGGACGGGACGGGAACGACGACCTATGCATGGGACGAAGCCGGTCAGTTGCTGACCGTCAACTCGCCGGGTCCATTGGTCGTTGGCAATCGGTACGACCGAGACGGGCACCGGATCAAGGCGATCTATCCAGATGCGACGAGCGTGAGCTACCTGTACGACAAGGCCGGGCGGATGACCTCGCTGACGGACTGGGCGAGTCGGTCGGTCACCTACACCTACTGGCAGGACGGCTTGGTCAAAACGGCGGTCCAACCGGACAACTCCACGGCGAGCTACGCCTACGACAACGCACGACGGATCCGCGATGTCCTCTACACGACGGCCGCTGGGCAGTTCATCGACCGGGCTGCCTACACCCTAGATGCCGTCGGTAATGTCGTTCGCGTCCGCACCGGAGCCCTGCCTCCACAGTTCGCGCGACCCGACGGGTTCGCTGGAGCGACGGGCACCTGGACGGGGACCTTCGCGTCCATCAACGAAGTCGTCGCCGATGATTCGACATTCATCGCATCGCCGAGCGGGGGCGGGCTTTCGTCGTACGAAGTCTCGCTCGCTGACCCAGCGACACCCGTCGACCTCATCGGCACCACGCTCCGGTATCGCTACGCCAAGAGCGGTAACAACAACGGACAGACCATGAACCTCCTGGTCGAGCTCCGGCAGGGCGCTGGGACCGTCGTCGCATCGCAGACGCACAACAACATCCCGGGCGCCTCTGGGAGCGGCTGGCAAGCGGGTTCTCTGGCTCTGACGCCCGCTCAGGCCGGAACGATCAGCAACACCGCGGACCTGCGCGTCCGCTTCACGTCGACTACGACCGGCGGCGGCCAAGCGCGCAAGACACAGGTCAGCTGGGCAGAGCTCGAGGTGCCGGCAGCGATCGATCCCGCGACGACCAGCACCTACGTGTACGACCGCATTTCGCGGCTCACGGGAGCCACCGATGCATCGGGCGGACGAACGTTCACGTATGACCCCGCAGGCAATCGGCTGACGCGGACCATCGGACCGACGACCGCCTACACCTACGATCGTGCCGACCGCATGACCGCGGCCGGCCCGCAGACGGTGACGGTCGACGCCTCAGGCAGCCTCGTCGCCCGTGGCGCGGATACCTTTGCCTACGATCAAGCACAACGGTTGATCACCGCCACAGTCGGTGGGGCGACCGAGACATTTGCTTACGACGGCGACGGCACTCGCATCACCCGGCAAGTCGGGGTTGCGACCCCGATCCAATATACGATCGACCGCTCCAGCGCCATCGCGACGGTCCTCGCCGATGGCACCCGCAAGTACGTCTACGGGCTCGAGTTGGCCTACGCCGTGTCCGGCACCGGCATCGAGATCTACCGGACGGACGGCCTGGGCACCGTGCGCTCGCTCGCTAACGCAGCGGGTACCACCACGGCCACCTTCACGACCGACGAGTGGGGCCGACCGACCGGTGGCACCGGGTCCTCCACCCAGCCATTCGGATTCACCGGGGAGCAGCGCGACGGGACCGGGCTCGTCCACCTGCGCAGCCGCTACTACGACCCCGAGCTCGGTCGCTTCCTGACCCGCGACAGCTGGCCCGGGGTCCCAGGGCTCGGGCAGACCCACAACCGCTACGCCTACACCGGCAACAACCCGACCTCGCGGACCGACCCGACGGGCCACGTCTGGGATACCGCGCTCGATGCAGCGTTCATCGTGTACGACGTCGGATCGCTGGTCTTTGGACCTGAGAAGGAGCGTGAGGCCAACTGGCTGGCTCTCGCCGCCGATACCGCCGGGCTGTTCATCCCGTTCGTGACCGGAGCGGGCCTGGCAGCCCGGGCCGGCTTCCATGCCGCGGACGAGGCGACGGGCGCGATCCGTTGGCTGGACGAGTCAGCGGCCGCGGCCTGTAGCTTCGCGGCCGACACCATGGTCGCCACGCCCGACGGTCCGGTCCCGATCAGCGAGATCGAGGTGGGCGATATCGTCCTCGCCTGGGACGAGGCCACGGACTCGATCGTCGAGCGGGCCGTGACCGCCGTCCTGCCCCATCCCGACGATGGGATCGCCCGCCTGACCATCGATGGCGAGACGATCACGACGACCCCGGATCACCCGTTCCTGACCGTTGATCGAGGCTGGGTCGAGGCCGGCGACCTGCGCCCGGGCGACTGGGTCCGGCAGGTCGCTGGCGCAGGCGTCGTTGACTCGATCACGACCGAGCCGTACGCTGGCATCCTGTGGGACCTGACCGTGGACGGTGCCCACACGTTCGCAATCGGGACCGGCGGCTGGGTGGTCCACAACTGTCCTTCGGCGGCCAGATTCCCCGGTCCTCCGACGCCCGGAGGCATGTCAAACGCTCAGTTTGGGCAGGTCATCGGCTGGGGCACCGGAGATGCGGCCGCGAGGGCGCAGATCTCGCAACTCAGCCGCGAAGGGCTCACGCAGGCTGGAGTAACACGTGAGATGGCAGAAGCCTGGGCAGACTTCTATCGGAACGAGGCGATTCGCGTCCCATCAAATCCGTCGGCTCGGGGGCGCGCTGATCTCATGACAGCAGTGGCCGACCTTCTGAGGTGACGGGATGACGGACGTACGCCCACTCAACGACGGCGAAGCGGACCCACAGTCTTTGAGCGTCAGGATCGCGAATCGTCAAAGCACTTCTCTGCGCGTGACGGTGGAGCCATGGGCTCGCGAATACAACGTTGACTCGGAGAGCACCGCCACATTCAAGTTCGAAGGGCCGCAGCCCGCCGATGTCGAGATCCACGCCGGGGATGGCGTGCTGACTATCTTCGCGTGGCCAGGAGCGATGTTGGACGACGGAGTTCATCGCTAAGCGCTGCCAACTCGGTCACCAGACGCATCCGGTCTGTGGGCCAACTGGCTGGCTTCTCGCCGCCGATACCGCCGGGCTGTTCATCCCGTTCGTGACCGGAGCGGGCCTGGCAGCCCGCTCGCGAGTTCGGCCGCAGCGACGTCTCGATCCAGCTATGGATTCGCCAGGGCCTCGTCGCCGAGAGATTCGGGGCTGGCAAGGGGGCCTATGTGATCCGCGGGTCGGAGGTGCGGCGTGCAAGGAAGCGATGGAGCCGAACACGAGGCCAAGGGACGACTAGATCCCAAAGCGCAAAGGGCGGGTGGGTTGAGCCAACCCAAGCGCGTATCCGGGGGGTGCTAGATCACGAACGCGCCTCGAACGCGGCCTGACACGCCCGCGCGTACTCAGGGCTCGCACGCCACTCGGGTAGCTTCTCCTGGTAGGCATCGACTACAGCTCGTGGGAGGAGGACCTCCCAGCCGGAGATCTCCGAAGTCACCCAGGCCTCGCCGATCGCAATGATCTCGGGCGGGACCTCAAGACCGAGCTTGACCGCGGCGGGGGCGATCTCGTCAACGCGGTAATCACCTGTAAGGGGGTCCCCGAGCCCCGGTTGTAGCTGTCGTGGTCGCCGCACCATAGTCGAGCGGCGTCGCTCATGGTGGCGACTGGTGTCGCGGCCGGTTCAGAGGCAGAGCAGCCCGCGAGAAGTAGCGCCAGCAGGCAACCCGCGATCCATCTCATCGAACCCCTCCTGCCGCCAATCCTCCCACAACCGCAGCTCGCAAGGCCAGCATGGCCGACGCCCTCGGGGCAGGACGAGGGCGTCAATCCTGGAATGGAACCGATGGCCCGATCGCGATGCCCTCTGCGGCGAGCATTCCGATGAAGTCGATGCACTCGATCCTGCGTCGCTTGCAGATGTCGGGCATGCCGCCTGGCTTCGTCTCCTCGCACACGACATAGATCGTCGATGGATCGTCGAAGAGGGTCGGCGGTTGCGCCATGACCGCTTCGGCGAGGGCGATGACCCACGGATCCGCCTCCTCAGACCCGCGGGCGGCCGTGGGATCGACAAGCTGCTGTCCGGGCTCCTTCAGAATCTCGACGACCAGTGCCGCATGCTCGCCCTTGGGCCTGAAAACGTCGGTGCGTCCCTCAGCCCACAGGCCAAGGCGGTCCTTGTTCTTTGTGATCTCGATAAAGACCAGGTGCGGCGCGATCAGACGCCCGTCATCGGCCAGTCTGTCGAGCAGGTCCCATACGGCCGCGAAGAATGCGGCTTGACTTGGTCGATGGCCGAACGACCGCTGGCAGTAGATCAGGCTGCTTGAGTCTATGCAGTAGATCCGGCGAGGCACCACCAGATCACTCGAGCCCCGCATCGCCCGCGAGGCGGGCGAGATCACCCGTCCCCAAGTTGAGCGTGCGCATGACGCGCGCCGGCTCCAGGGCTCCGCGACTGACAGCCCCGAGCAGGCCCTCAATCAGTTCCACGCCGTAGCGGCTGCCCGCCATCTTCCAACGCGGAATGCCCTTCCGCTCCTCGTCTTCGGCCGGCGGCCGCTTCTTGCGCACTGGCGATCGAAGCTTCGGCCACAACGCCCAAAAGCGATCGTCGGAAACGAGACCGAGGTCGTGGACTCGATACCAGATGACCTGGCTGCTCACGCGATATCGGCTGCCCAGGATTCCGAGAAGCCAGATGGCATGGGCGTCGTCCGCTTCCTGGGCGACCTCGAGGACCTCGTGCTGCTGCCGGAAGTCGTCCCCGGGAACGAGCACAGCGCCCGCCAGCCGGTTGCAGCGCGCCTCGAGCGATCCGTTTGAGGCCCGTGGACCGAAGCGCCACGGGTCGCAGATCCCGCCGTCCTGCGCGAGGATCAGATGTCCCAGTTCGTGCATGAGCGTGAAGATCCGGGCGTTGATCCAGTCGCCCTGATTCACGAACACCACCGGAGGCCCGCCGTTGCTGGCCGGCAAGGAGAAGCCCTGAAGCTCGCCATCAGGCAGGCGGTACTGGAGAACGAGCACACCCAGCCGGGCGAGCGCATTGCGCCAGGCACGGAACGCCTGATCCCCGTTCTTCCAAGAGCGCTGCTCGGCGAGGCTCACTCCAAGGGCCGCTCGAACGGCACCTGCCTGGTCCGCCCCGGGCGGCATAGCTGGCAACGCGGGCGGAGGAAGGACCGACACCTCGCTGAGCAGTCCCTGAAGCTGCCGGGACCGCCGCAGCTCCCGACGGGCGACCCGACTTAGGCGTTCGTGCTGTCCTTTCGGTGCCCGGAAGTCGGGCGGCGGCTGCGGAATGCTCGGCCGGTTGGGGAGCAGCAGGACGTTGACCGAGACCCCGTACTCATCAGCGAGGCGCTCGAGCTGCCCGTAGGTCGGCCTGGTGTCGCCCGCCTCCCATGCGCCGATGGTGTCCTCAGACTGCCCGGTCCGCTCCGCCGCTTCTGCGCGGCTTGCGAGCGCCGACTGTCGCGCCCACACGAGGACGTCGGGTGCCACCGCGATCGGCTCGCGCATCAGCGATCCCCCTTCATGCCGAAACAGTAACGCCCGGGCCCTGTTGCGCGAGCGGCGCTTCGGTGAGACGTTGGGTCACATGAACAGCAGATCCGCGTTGATCCCGGTATCGCTGGACGGCGCAGACGACTCGATCGTGGCCGCCGCCCCCGCCATCACCGTCACCGTCAGCCAAGCCGCCGTCGATCACCTTGCCGCCTGGACCCGGGACCAGCGCACCATTGCGGTCCATGAGGCCGGCCACACCGTCGTCGCCGCACTTCTCGGACTCTCGCTGGCGGCCGTCAGCATCAAGAGTCACTCCGGCGGGCGCCTGGAACTCGGCATCGACGCCGATGACCAGCCCCGCTTTCGGCCGGACTCCATGCTCCGCAACCTGATTACCGCTTCGCTGGCCGGTCTCGCTGCCGAGCAGCGGATCCTTGGCGAGGGCTCCGAGACGAGTCAGAGTGACATCGCTCAGGCGACTCAGATCGCCCAGACCCGCCTCAACGCCGGTCTCGTGGCGGAGTACCCGCCAATCGACGTCGGCAGTTTCCAGTACGGCGGTGTCCCGCAGGCCTTCGTCGAGCGCCAGGCTGATCTCGTCATCGTCCAGACCGAGCGCGCCCGCGCCGAGGCGCAGCAGCTCGTTGCGGACCACGCCGATCAGATCCTCGCCTTCGCCGCGCGCCTGTTCGCGGCTCGCCGTCTTGATGGCGATGTGCTCGTCGCCGCTCTGCGGGAGGTTGGCGTCGATCTAGAGATGCCGCGCTGAGCGCCGCGCCGGGGTAAACGCGTCTGTTCGGGGTTTCCTGTTGCCTAACGGCTGCCTAACGTCAGGCCTCGGACTCGGTGGACTCGGTGCGATTCCCGTACTCAGTGAAA
>JBBEBL010000159.1:0-3108 GCA_040882345.1 Chloroflexota bacterium | reverse complement strand
TGGTAGAATGCTGCCATGAGCCTCAACATCAAGAACCCGGACACATATCGGTTGGCACGGCAGCTTGCCGAACGCACCGGTGAGTCGATGACCACAGCGGTCACGGAGGCCATCCGGGAACGCCTCGCGCGCCTGGAGGCGGAGGACGCGCGATCCGGCATGGCCGAGCGCGTCCGTGAGATCGCCGCCGATATGCGAGCGCGCCTCCCGGATGACTTCTTCGACGTTCCGCACGGCGATCTGCTGTACGACGACGATGGGCTGCCCAGGTGATCATCGACACCGCCGCGCTCGTCGCGATCATCAACGCCGAGCCCGACGAGGCGGCCTTCCGCGAGGCACTCGCATCGTCGCCGGTCAATCGGATCTCGGCCGCCACCTACCTGGAGGTCGCCATCGTCATCGACCGGCAGCGTGACCCCCTCCTGAGTCGCCGCCTGGACGAACTGCTCTCCGAGGCGCTGGTCGTGACGGAACCGGTCACCGCGTCGCAGGCGAGGATCGCCCGTGAGGCGTATCGCGACTTCGGCAAGGGCAGCGGCAGTCCGGCCAACCTGAACTTCGGCGACTGTTTCGCCTATGCGCTGTCGCGCGAAATGGATGAGCCGCTCCTGTTCAAGGGTGAGGACTTCGTCCACACGGACATCCCGCTCATCGGCCCGTCGACCGAGCGCCGGCGGCTGCACGAGCTCTTCGCCGCGTACGCCGGCGGTTGACGGACGCAACGGGAGCGGGCCGCGGCAAGGACCTGATCTGGACAGCGCAGTCTGTTGACCAGGGCGAGTCTCGATCCCCAGCCGGCCCGATGGCCGGCCGCAGGACGTGCTGCCATAGGATCAGGGGGCTTCTGGAGCGGTGCCTCTTGCGGGCCGACGAACGCCCGTTCGGCGCAACGGATGGTGGTACTACCGGATCAAGCCATTGGTCCCCTTGGGTAGTGGTGTTCGGTAGGCCCCCCTCCACAATCGATGTTCGGGGGGTCAATATCCACGTGACCGATACCACCCGCCGACCGCTTGCAAGCGGTCTCGACCGAAGGACCGGACGATGACGACCCTCGACCCTCGACCCCCCCCGCGCGGGTGCCCGCGTGCCGCTCGCGCAGTCGCGCGTCCGGCTGACGGTCGAGGGGGTGGATCGACTGTGCCAGGGCCGCGACTCGATTCGACGGGTCCACTCTACGACCTGACCCCGATGTGGCACCTGGCGGCCATCGAGCACGCCGCCGACGCGATCGTCGTTGCCGACCTCGATGGCACGATCCGCTACGTCAACCCCGCGTTCGAACGAAACACCGACCTCGATGGCGACTGCGTCATCGGGCAGAGCGTCCGTATCCTCGCCGCCAGCGAGCAGCCGCCGGCGACCACCAAGAGGCTCGGGGCGGCGATCCGGCGAGGCGCGGTCTGGACCGGCGAGCTCATCACCCGGCGGGCGGACGGCACACTCGCCTATAGCGAGGCGACCGTCGCCCCGATTCGCGACGCGGCCGGCGCGGTCGTCGGGAGAGTCACCGTCATGCGGGACATCACCCGCCAGCGTGCCCTCGAGATGAGTCTCGGCGAGTACCACCGGCAACGCACGGCCGTGGCGGCGGCGCTGGCGGCGATGCGCTCGGGGGAGACTGCCGAGGTGACGGCCGCGGCGATCGGCGGCGCCGTCCGCGAGCTGGCGGTATTCGGTGCCGTCGGCCTGTTCGGGTTTGAGCCCAGCGGCGCCGTCGCCCCGCTTGCGGCACTCGATCGTGCCGGTGCGCCGGTCACGCTGCCAGGGTCGCTGCCCGCCGACCGGAGCGCGTACCTTCGGGAGCGCGCGAGTCGCGGTCCGTGGATCGAGGACTGGGACCCAGGTCCGGATCATCCCTACCGCGAAGTCGCCCGCGAGCTCGGTGTTGGCGTCGTCGCCTACGTCCCGATCCGGAGCGACGGCGACACGATCGGGCTGCTCGTCGTGAGCGCCGCGGACGGCGACACACTCGCCCTCGCCGAGCGCCTGCCGGCTCTCGTCGAGTGCGGCGCGATGGCCGGCGCCCTGCTCGACCCGCAGCTCCGCTCGCGCAGTGCGGGCGCCCTCGCTGAGACCCGGATCCGGGCGATCGTCGCCGACCGGACGTTCCTGCCCGTCTTCCAGCCGATCGTCGATCTCGCCAGCCGGGTCGTCGTCGGCTACGAGGGGCTGACTCGCTTCGCCGACGGGTCGCGACCCGATGAGGTGTTCGCCGAGGCGGCACGCTGCGGGCTGGCGATCGAGCTCGAGGCGGCGACCCTCGAAGCGGTTCTGGACGCCTCGGCGCCGCTGCCCGCGTCGGCCTGGCTCAACCTCAACGTCTCGCCCGAGCTCGTCCTCGCCGGCGAGCCGCTCGCCTCCATCCTCCACCGCTGGGGCTGGCAGATCGTCCTCGAGCTGACCGAGCACATCGCGGTGACCGACTACGCGGCCCTGCGCGCCGCGCTCGAGCGGCTCGGGCCGAACGTCCGACTGGCCGTCGACGACGCGGGAGCCGGCTTTGCCAGCCTCCGCCACATCCTCGAGCTGCGGCCCGACTACGTGAAGCTCGATCGCGGGATCGTCCGCCAGATCCACCGCGACCCCGCTCGCCAGGCGCTCGTTGCCGGCCTGGTCCACTTCGCCGCCAAGACGCAGGCCATCCTCGTGGCCGAGGGTGTGGAGACGGAGGCCGAGGCTCGGGATCTCCGGCGCCTCGGCGTCACCCTTGCCCAGGGCTACCGGCTCGGACGTCCGGCCCTCGCCGGGCGGGTCACGCCCCCACTCGCGACCGTCGTCTGTCCCGCGCACGTCATGCCTGCCCGGGACGATGGGCGCCGCTCGGCCCCGGCGACCGCCGACGACATCGGTCATGCGGTGAACATCGGTGTGACCCTCGCGGCTGCGCTCCGGGAGGTCGGACTGACGAGCGTCGCCGACCTACGGGCTCTGGGCGCTCTGGCTGCCTGGGAGCGGCTGCGGCAGGACCGCCCGCGTCTCGCTTCCGGGACGACGCTCCTGCAGCTCGAGGGCGCCACGCGCGGGATCCGAGTGACCCAGCTGTCGCCAGCGGAGCGGGCCAGGCTCCGGCTGTTCGTCCGACTCGGGCGCGAGGGACCTCAA
>JBBEBL010000158.1:0-3115 GCA_040882345.1 Chloroflexota bacterium | reverse complement strand
CGTTCCGTGAGCCCGAGCGCGAGGGCGACCCCGATGGTCGAGTTCAGCTCGTCCACCGTGCCGTAGGCGCGGACCCTGGCGGCATCCTTCGCCACTCGGCGGCCACCACCCAGGCCGGTCATCCCGCTGTCGCCGGTCTTCGTGTAGATCTTCGTCAGGCGAGGCATCGTGGGGGGAGAGTAGCCGGTCCGCGTCGGGTCCGCGGGTGAGGTGCGCCATAGGTGCCCGGTCTCGGTCCTTCACCATGGGCGAATCCGCCGCCACGACGGGGTCGGACGCCTCGGGGACTTCACCTGCCCTGAACGTTGGCAGGACGAGAATCGTCATAGCGGCCATCGCTGCCCCCTGCCACCTGGTCCTTCACCGTCACCGAAGCAAGCGACGGCAGGAACGTTCCGACCATCGTCCATCACGCCCTGGGCGCGTTAGCCTTCACCGTCAGTGAAGTCGGGGGAGGGGCGCCGGCTGCTGGGGCCCGCTCGTTCACCGTGAGCGAAGCCGTGGCCGGGAACGGACGCTCGACCTACCGAGCGAGCGTCGCGGGACCGCGCCGCGGGGCCGCGCCCAAGGGCAGAGCCACTGCGTTTGACCGAATCGAGCGACGAGCCGTATCATCCGCCGGTCATAGATGGAAGACATACCGCATATCGTCGTGTTCGGAGGAACGAGTGCCGCTCGCGCGGGAACAGAAGCAGGAGATCATGACCGGGTTCGCCACGAAGGATGGTGACACCGGTTCGCCCGAAGTCCAGGTCGCGCTCATCACCGAGCGGATCAAGGAGCTGACGGGACATCTTCGGAGCTTCCCCAAGGACAACCATTCGCGTCGCGGCCTCCTCAAGCTCGTCGGCCAGCGCCGCCGCCTTCTCGCGTATCTCATGAAGAAGGACAGCGCGCGCTACCGGACCGTCATCGCACGGCTCGGACTCCGCCGCTAAGCGTCGCCGCTCCGGACCTTGGGCCCGTCCCGAGGTCCTTCAGCACTCGGCGCACCGCAGCGCAGACAGGCTGACCTGCCCGCAGGTCGTCACCCTTCCTCCACGACCAAGGAGGACACATTCCCTTGTCTCAGACATTCGAGACACAGCTCGGTGGTCGCACGCTGACCATCGAGTCCGGCAAGCTCGCACGCCTCGCCGGCGGCTCCGTCACCGTCCGCTACGGTGACACCATGGTGCTCGGCACCGCGAATCGCTCCGAGCCGCGGCCCGGGCTGGACTTCTTCCCGCTCACCGTGGACTTCGAGGAGCGGATGTACGCCGCCGGCAAGATCCCCGGCGGCTTCATCAAGCGCGAGGCCCGACCGTCGGAGCACGCCATCCTGGCGTGCCGCATGACCGACCGCCCCATCCGTCCGTTGTTCCCCAAGGGGTACAAGGACGACGTCCAGATCGTCCTCACCGTCCTCTCCACGGACCAGGAGAACGACCCGGACGTCATCGGCACGATCGCCGCGTCCGCCGCGCTGACCATCAGCGAGATCCCGTTCAACGGTCCCATCGGGTCTATCCGGGTCGGCCGGATCGACGGCGAATTCGTCGTCAACCCCACCTACACGCAGCTGCAGTCGTCAGAGCTGGACCTCATCGTGGCCGGCACGCGCGACGCGATCATGATGGTGGAGGCCGGCGCGAACCTGCTGCCGGAGGACGTGATGGCGGAGGCCATCCTGTTCGGCCACCGGTCGCTCCAGCCGATCATCGGTATCCAGGAGGAGCTCCAGAAGGCGCTCGGCAAGGCCAAGCGCCTGCCGTACCTCGAGCCGACCCCGGACTCCGTCCTCGACTTCGCGTCGGCGACCGATGCCAAGCGTGAGCTCGTCGTCATCGACGTCGAGACCACCGGCACCGACCCCAAGATGTCCGACCTCGTCGAGGTCGCGGCCGTCAAGGTCAAGGGCACCAAGATCGTGGAACGCTGGTCCACCTTCGTGAACCCCGGTCGGCCCATCGTGGGCAACCAGATGCACGGCATCACGGACAAGGACGTCAAGGGCGCACCGAGCCCCAAGGAAGCGGCCGAGCAGCTGCTGGCCTTCGTGGGCGACGCCACCATCGTCGGCCACAACGTGGGCTTCGACCTCGGGTTCATCGAGGAGGCCAAGGGCGACGGAGTCCGGTTCACGCCGGGCACCTACCTTGACACGCTGGTCATCGCCCGCGAGGGCTACCCCGGGGCCGAGTCGTACAAGCTGGGCGACCTCGCCCGCTTCTTCGGCATCGAGCTGTCCCAGGGCCACCGCGCGCTGGCCGACGCCGAGGCCACCGCCAACCTGCTGGTCTGGTTCGCCAACGACCTGCCGGGGCGCATCAACAAGCTCCGCGACGCGATCGCGGACGCGGTCCGCGCGAGTCGCAACGGCGGCGACACCACCAAGCTCCTCGAGGCAGCGCGACGTGACGCGCGGGTCAGCAAGGGCCTGTTCGGCCTCCTTCGCAAGAAGACCGTCCGCCGCCTCGTCGTGGACGAGGGGATCCGCATCGACGGCCGCGCCCTGAACGAGATCCGGCCGATCACCGTCGAAGTCGGGCTTGTCCCGCGGGCCCACGGTTCGGGCCTGTTCACCCGTGGTGAGACGCAGGCCCTGACCGTTGCCACGCTCGGGTCGTCATCGGACGTCCAGCGCATCGACACGATCAGCCCCGAGACGGAGAAGCGCTACCTCCACCACTACAACTTCCCGCCCTACAGCACCGGCGAGAACAAGATGATGCGCGGGCCCAGCCGGCGTGACATCGGCCATGGCCATCTCGCGGAGCGGGCGCTCGTCCCGGTCCTTCCGAGCCACGACGAGTTCCCGTACGTGATCCGCCTCGTCAGCGAGTGCGTGACCTCCAACGGTTCCACGTCCATGGCGTCCACCTGCGGATCCACCCTGGCGCTCATGGATGCCGGTGTGCCGATCACGGCACCCGTCGCCGGAGCCGCGATGGGCCTGATCAGCGAGCCCGACGGCTCGTTCGTCGTCCTGACCGACATCCTCGGCCAGGAGGACGCGATCGGTGACATGGACTTCAAGGTGACCGGCACGCGGGACGGCATCACCGCCCTGCAGATGGACATCAAGGTCCAGGGCATCAGCGAGGCGATCATCCGCGACGGCCTCAAGCAGGCC
>JBBEBL010000157.1:0-20264 GCA_040882345.1 Chloroflexota bacterium | reverse complement strand
CGGAGACTGAGCACCTGCGGAGACTGAGCATACGCCGTGATCGCGGCACACACGGAAACTGCGGCACCCGCCGATCCGCCGACCCGCCGACACGGAACGCGAACACAGAACGCGAACACGCCGTTGACGGACCAGCGCGTGCCGGGCTATGCTCCGCGTACCCCGACCGGCACCAGCGCTGCGGAATCCCGCGCGCACTCCCGCTCGGTCCCATGAGCGACCCGGACACCGGCCACGTGGCCATGCATGCCCGGACCCGCCTCCCCCTCACCCGCAGGTGACCCTTCACAAGATGCCCGGACCCGGCCCCGACCAGCGCGACCAGCGCTCCCGCAACCGCCGACCACGCCGTCGACCCCAGTCCTACCGCGCCCCCGTCACGGAGATGGAGGAGCAGCAGGAGATCGAAGCCGCTCGCGAACGGAACGACCTTGAGGTCTCCGACCTCCGCGAGATGAGCGTGACGGAGCTGCGCGCCGTCAGCCGCGACCTGGAGCTGGACGCCGCGGCCGGTGTTCGCAAGGATGAGCTGGTCGATCGCATCCTCCAGCGCCAGACGGAGCGCGCCGGCCACGCCTACGCGTCCGGGATCCTGGACATCGTGGACGAGGGGTTCGGCTTCATGCGCCGCCACGGCCTGCTGCCCAGCCCGGATGACGTGTACGTCAGTTCCAGCCAGGTCCGTCGCTTCGGTCTGCGCATCGGCGATCGCGTCAGCGGCGCCGTCCGCTCCCCCCGGGAGGCGGAAAAGTACTGGGGAATGCTGCGCGTGGACGCCGTCAACGGCGTGGACACGGACACCGCCCGCCGTCGGCCCGTGTTCGGCGACTTGACGCCGGTCCATCCGGACGTCCTTATCAACCTGGAGACGGATCCCAAGAACCTGAGCCAGCGGTTGATCAACCTGGTCAATCCCATCGGCAAGGGCCAGCGCGCGCTCATCGTCAGCCCACCCAAGGCCGGCAAGACGATGCTCCTCAAGCAGATCGCCAATGGCGTCAGCGCCAACTACCCGGACATCCTGCTGATGGTCGCCCTCATCGGCGAGCGGCCGGAGGAAGTCACGGACATGCGCCGCAGCGTCAAGGGTGAGGTCATCTCCTCCACCTTCGACGAGCCGACGGAGAACCACACGCACGTCGCTGAGATGGCCCTGGAGATCGCCAAGCGCCAGGTCGAGACCGGTCGCGACGTGGTCATCCTGCTCGACTCCATCACCCGTCTCGCCCGTGCCTACAACCTGGCCCTGCCGCCCAGCGGCCGGACCCTGTCCGGCGGCCTTGACCCCATCGCCCTGTACCCGCCCAAGCGATTCTTCGGGGCCGCCCGGAACATCGAGGAGGGCGGGTCGCTCACGATCATCGGGACGTGCCTCGTCGATACCGGCTCGCGCATGGACGACGTCATCTACGAGGAGTTCAAGGGCACCGGCAACTCGGAGCTCATCCTGGACCGCAAGCTGGCCGAGAAGCGGATCTTCCCGTCCATCGACGTCCAGCGTTCCGGCACCCGCCGCGAGGAACTGCTCCTGGAAGAGGGCACGCTCAAGATGGTCTGGACGATGCGCCGGATGCTCTCAGCGGTGGGCGCCAACGAGGGGATCGAGATCCTCCTGAACCGCCTGTCCAAGACGCAGTCCAACGCCGAGTTCCTGGCGTCGCTGACCAAGAACCTGGACGGCTGACCCCCGCGGTTTGCTCGTCCTGTCACGCGCGTGGTACGGTTCCCTGCGAAATCGCAAGTCCGCTGTAATGTCGGACACGATCGCGACGTAGAGACCCCCAGCTCGATACCGCGACCCCGGACGGTCCACCCGATACCCCAGCGCGGCGCCCCAGCGCCCTCGGACCGTCTCCATCAGGAGACCGTATTGCTGAACGCATCGGTCGGTGTCCAGCGCGTCATCGGACGCCTTCGCCGACCAGAACGACCCGAGACCCACGAACCCGTCACCTCAGCGCCGACCCTCCGCGTCCGCAGCCGGTCCGCGGCGCGACAGGTGCGCGAGGGCATGGGAACGGCCGCCGCGACTGCCCGCCTGTTGCCGGCCACGCATATCCGACGCACGCATCCCACGATCGCCCGTCCGACGCTCCCGATCCGAGGCACCATCCGCCGGGTCGGTCATGAGCGGTTCGCCGCGGTCGTCGTCGCCGCCATCGTCCTGGGCGCCTCCGCCCTGAGTATCACGCCCGGCCAGCCCGGCGACACCGGCGGCCCCAGCGGTGACGGTCCTGGTCCGCGACTCGCGGTCGGCGGTGCGGTCCAGAATGCTGACGGTTTCGGCTCTGTCGAGGAGGCCTACGATCAGGCGTACGCGTTCGGTGCGGCGCCCAGGGAGACGCCGGCGCCGCCGGCACCCGTCGTCAACGCCCTGTCGCGCATCGTCGGCGTGGACACGGCAGACCCGGAAGCGCAGTCGATCCTCGCGCAGCGCGCGGCACAGGGCTCGCCGGTCGAGGGCCCGTTCCTCGCCGATGGCACGCTGCTCAAGCCCGTCGCCGTGGATACGACCGTCGCCGATGGGAGCGACCTCGTCCAGACCTACAAGGTCAAGGCCGGTGAGACGCTCGAGAAGATCGCCAAGGCTCACGGCGTGTCCATGATGACCCTGTGGTGGGCCAACAAGCTCAAGACCAAGGAACTCAAGAAGGGCCAGGTCCTCACGATCCCGCCGGTCAGCGGGCTGATCATCGAAGTGAAGGCCGGTCAGACGCTCGAGAGCCTCGCCGCCAAGCACAAGGTGGACGGGGCGGCGATCCTGGAGGTCAACGGCATCACGGATCCGACCCTCGTCGTCGGCCAGGTCCTTGTCCTTCCCGGCGCCAAGGGCGCGCCGATGCCGACACCCAAGCCCACGAAGAAGCCGACCACCACCAGGTCAAGCAGCGGATCCGTCCGGGCACCGAGCACCTACTCGGGCGGGAACTTCGCGTGGCCGACCTCCAGCCGCCGGATCAGCCAGTACTACCACTACGGCCACTATGGCCTGGACATCGACGGTGCGACCGGGGACCCCGTCTATGCGGCAGCCTCCGGCACGGTCACCTTCGCCGGCTGGAAGAGCAACGGCGGCGGATACCAGGTCTGGATCGCCCACGGGTCCGGCCTGTACACGACCTACAACCACATGTCCAGCGTCTCCGTCGGACGCGGCCAGCAGGTGGGCAAGCGACAGCAGGTCGGCCGGGTCGGCGCCAGCGGTTTCGCCAGTGGCTCGCATCTCCACTTCGAGGTGTGGAAGGGCCCCATCTGGAACGGTGGGCGTCGCGTCAACCCACTCGCGTACCTCTAGGCCTCACACCGCTCCGTCCTGCCGGGCAACCCGGCACGACATGCGAGAATGCCCGCGATGTTCCTCGACCGTGTGAAGATCCGGGTGCGCGCCGGTGATGGCGGCGACGGAGCCGCGACCTTCCGCCAGGAAGCGCACGTGCCCCGCGGCGGGCCGGACGGCGGGGACGGGGGCCGTGGCGGGTCCATCATCCTGCGCGTGGACGCCGGCCAGACGACGCTCCGTGACTTCCAGGTCAAGCGCCACTTCAAGGCGACGCCCGGTGGGCGCGGCACGCGAGCGCGCCGACACGGCAAGGCCGGTGAGGACCTCGTCATCACCGTCCCACCCGGGACCGCCGTCTACGACGACGCGACGGGCGCGCTGATCGCCGACCTCGTCGCCGTCGGCCAGGAGACGGACGTCGCCCACGGTGGCCGGGGTGGTCTCGGCAACACGCACTTCAAGTCGCCGACCCACCAGGCCCCCCGCCACGCCCAGAAGGGCGAGCCGGGAGCCGAGCACGAGCTGCGCCTGGAACTCCGCCTCATCGCGGACATCGGCCTCGTCGGCCTGCCCAATGCCGGCAAGTCCACGATCCTCGCGGCGCTGACCGCGGCCACGCCCAAGATCGCCGACTATCCGTTCACCACGCTGGAACCCAACCTCGGGGTCCTGGACCTGGGGGAGGACGACGAGCGGCGGCCCACCATCGCCGACGTGCCGGGCCTCATCGAGGGCGCGTCCATCGGCGCCGGCCTGGGCCACGCCTTCCTGCGGCACGTGGAACGGACGCGCGTGCTCGTCCATGTCGTGGACGGGTCGTCGCGAGACCCGGAGTGGGACCACGAGGTGATCCGCGAGGAGTTGCGCGCCCACGACCCCGCTCTCCTGGCCAAGCCCCTGCTGGTCGCCTTCAACAAGCTGGACCTCGCGGCGGCGCGTGACGCCTGGCCGGCATTCCAGGCGGCCCGGGCGGCGGAAGGCCTCGCGGTGGTTGCCATCGCGGCTGCCAGCGGGGAGGGTCTGGACACGCTCCGTGCCCGGATCGCGGCGATGCTCCCGTCGCTGGAGGACCTCGCCGCGCCGCCGGATCCGTCCGGGGTGGTGGTCCACACCATCGACGCGATGGCGGAGGGTTTCAGCGTCGAGCGCGACGAGGACGGGGCGTTCCGTGTCCGGGGCAAGCGCATCGAGCGGGTCGCCGCCCAGACCAACTTCGACGTGGAGGAATCGGCGGAGCGCTTCCAGCGCGACCTGTCCAGGTCCGGGATCGATGCCGAACTCCGCCGGGCCGGGATCGTGGCCGGCGACCTCGTCCGCATCGGGGGGACGGAGCTCGAGTGGGAGCACGACCCGTGGGAGGAGCGGTGAGCGACGCCGCAGCGGATCTGCGCGCGGACCTGCACGCGGATCCGCGCGGGGCCCGGGGTATCTTCGGCGGGACGTTCGACCCGATCCACGTGGCGCACCTCGCGGTCGCGGAGGCGGCCCGGGACGAGCTCGGGCTCGCGTCCGTGACGTTCATCCCGGCCGGCCGGCCGCCGCACAAGGACGATCGCGTGATCAGCCCTGCCGCAGATCGCTTCGCGATGGTGGAGGCGGCCATTGCCGGGAATCCCGCGTTCGGGGTCAGCCGGATGGAGATCGACCGGGCAGGACCGTCATGGACCGTGGACACACTGGCGGCGCTGCGGGCGGTGGATCCCACGCCCCTGGCGCTCATCATCGCCATGGACTCGTTCCTGGACCTGCCCAGCTGGCACGAGCCACGCCGCGTCCTGGAGCTCGCCACGCTCGTGGTGGCACCGCGTGATGGCGTCCCGGACGCCCCAGCCGACTTCCTGGAGCGCCACCTCCCTGGGGCGGCCGGCCGCGTGCTGCTGCTGGATGGGCCGCGCCTGCGCCTGTCGGCCTCGGAGCTACGGGCCTGGGCCGCGGCGGGCCGGTCCCTGCGTTATCTCGTGCCGGATGCGGTCCGCGCCTATATCGACGACCATGCCCTGTACCAGGACCCACGGAGGACCGAATCATCGTGACCGAACCCGCGCCCACGGGCGCCGAACTCGAGCCGGACGTCGACGCCACGCCGCCCAACCCGGACGGCATGCCGCGCCGACAGGGCCCGCCACCCGCGACGGACCGGGTGGCCCTGGACCTCGCGCGCCGGATCGTGGAACTCGCCGAGGACAAGAAGGCGGCGGACATCGTGCTGCTGGACTTGACGTCGCTGACGACCCTGGCCGACTACTTCGTGATCTGCTCCGGTGGCTCGGAGCGCCAGCTGCAGGCGATCGGCGATGGGATCGTGTCAACGCTCCGTGACGAGAAGGTTCGCCCGTACGGTCGTGAAGGGACGGCGGCATCGCACTGGGTCCTGCTGGACTTCGGGTCCGTCGTCGTGCACATCTTCACCCCGCCGGAACGCGACTACTACGGGCTGGAAAAGCACTGGGCTGAGGCCCGGACCGTCCTGCGCGTGCAGTAGGGGACCCTCCGGCAGGTACCAGAGGACGGGGTACGAGCGGGTCATGCCAGTGCGCGAGTGGTGCGTCCTAGCATCACGCCATGGCCGCTACTCGAGATCGATGCCCCGCCTGTGACCACCGGCTCATCACGACCCGGTTCGACACGACGTTCCGCCTGCCCGACCGCAGTGAGCGGTTGTGTTTCGGGATCCCCGGCGGGCTGTGCGAGGACTGCTCGCAGCTGTACATCGACCCGGACCTCATCGAGCTGCTCGACCTGGGCGAAGGCCGCTGCGTGTTCGCCATCGAGAGCGATCTGGTGGTCCAGGAGCAGGCCTGGTCGTCCGCCGACTGACGGTCGCCTGACGCACTGACCTGCGGTCGTCCGTCCCGGGGTCAGCCGGGACCGACACCCCGCCCCGCTGCCGCCCCGCGCGGACCGGCGTGGTCGCGCACCCATACCGTGAACGCGAGGCGGCGCTGCGCCGTGTCGATCCGCGAGCCCGGAGCGCCCTTGACCATCGCGTCCAGTTCCAGGAGGCCGCTCAACGCATCGATGAGCTCCGGCGACGTCCAGTGGCGCGCCTGACCGGCCAGCGTGCGCGCGCGGAACTCGCTGGTGATACCCATCGCCCGAGCCGCCACGGGAAGCGCCGCCCCGCCGGCGAGCCGGTCGCCCAGTTCCAGCAGCTCCACGACCCGTCGATGGAGGACGGCGAGGAGGACCGGCTCCGGGGTCGACTCGATGAGACGATGCAGGGCCGCGAGGGCGGCCTCACTCCGGCGCTCGCCGACGGCATCGGTCAGGGCCCACACGGATCCGGGCGTCGTCTCGGCGACCAGGGCACGGACGTCGTCCGCGGACACGGGCCGGCCATCCACCGCGTGCCGCAGCGCGAGCTTGTCCAGCTCCGTCGATGCGATCCGACTCACGAACCGTCGATCCACGTCACCGTCCGTGATCCGGCTGCCCAGGCGCTCCGCCAGCTCGCGAGCCGCCCCGGGCTCCAGGGCGATCCCTCGCTCGTGCGCCTCGCGCTCGATCCAGCCCCCAAGGGCGGTCGGCCGTGGCGCCGTCGCCGCGACGATCCGGCCACCGGCCGCCGTGACGGCATCGGCCAGGCGGCGCGGACCGGGGCCCTTGGCGCCGGACCTGGATGCCTCGACGAACGCGACGGCGTTGCCCGACGCCATGCCTCCGATCGCGGCGACCACGCGGTCGCGGTCGGCGTTGCGACGGACGAGAGCACCCGGGTTGGCGACGACGGCCAGCGTCCCGCCACCGAACAGCACCCCGGTCGCGAGTCGCTCGTGCAGTCTGCCCGCGACGGTCGCCGCGGTGGCCTGCTCCGCGCGGACGTCCCAGCGTTCCAGCGCCATCCCGTCCGCTGCCTCCAGGGCGGTGGCGAACCGCGCGACGAGCCGGTCCGCGACGAGATCGTCGTCACCCCAGACGTACAGGAGCGGCGCGAGCGGCCGGCGCGCGGACCCTCCGCCGCCATCATCGTCACGCTGCGTCATCGCGCCGATGGTACCCGACCATCCGTCCCGGCCCGAGCGGTCCGGTCGGGACGGCGCACCGTGAGCCGCCCCCAGCGCCGGTCGAGGGGGAAGCGGCCGCGAGCGGGCCCATGCCGGGCGGCCACGGGCCTGCGATGGCCGGGGCAGGAGCGGGCGCCGGGTCGGGGTCGGCGAACCCCGGTATCGCGCACACGAAGCCGCGTCCCCCCGGGGGCGAGGCCCTCGCCCTGGCCGTCATGGCGGCCACAGCGGTGGTACCGGCCGGACGGGCGACCTCGCGCTGGCGCGGCTCACGCCGGACGACCGGTCCTGCCGGCTCGAACAGCACTGTGACCGTGCCATCCACGTCCGTCCGGTAGACGCGCGCGCCCGCGGCGCCCAGCCGATCCAGCGTGGCCCGGGTCGGATGCCCGTACGGATTGCCGGCCCCGGCGGACGCGATGGCCACACGCGGTCGCACCGCCGCGAGGAACGCTGCCGTGGTCGCGGTGCGGCTGCCGTGATGCGCCACCTTCAGGACGTCCAGCCGAGGCAGGTCCGCGGCCACGAGTGATGGGTCCACGCCCTCCTCCACGTCGCCGGTGAGGAGGAAGCGACGCTCGCCCACGGCACCCAGCAGGACGATCGAGACGTTGTTGATGCCGGTCCCGCCGTCCGGTGGCTCCGGTGGGACCGTCCCTCGCGTCGGCCAGCGCACGTCCAGGCGGATCTCGTCGACGGTCAATCGGTCGCCGGCAGCAAGCAGGCCTCTCGGCGGCGCACCGGGCAGGGCGAGTGCGGCGGCGAGCGCCGCGTACCCCGGCCCGGGACCGCGCATCCCGGGCTCCATGACGCGGCCCACCCGGAATCTCGCCAGGAGCATCGCCAGACCGGCGGCGTGGTCCTCGTGCGGGTGCGTCAGGACGACGACATCGATCCGCCGGTCCCAGGGCGGGATCCGCCGGTCCAGCTCCACCATGAGTCGGTCCGGGTCCGGGCCGCCGTCCACCAGGAGCCGCCCGCCCCGGGAGCCCTCCAGGAGGATGGCATCACCCTGCCCCACGTCAAGCACGGTGAGGCGCGGCGCCGCCGGTGGGCGGCTTGCAGCGATCGCGCCGCTGCACGCGACGGCAACGGCGATCGTCAGTGCACCGATCCGACGGAGACGGGCGTGCCGAGTGCTCGGTCCAGGCCTTCGTGTCCGTGTCGCGCCGTCGGCGGGCCCAGAACTGGAGACCGGGCCGGCTCGTCCCGATCGCCGGCGTGCGACGATCCCGGCCCCGATGGCGGATGTCAGCGCGAGCGCCAGCAGGGCGCCGACCGGTGGATCGAGCTCCAGGCTGGCGTACGGAAGGGACGCCGCACCGTCCACCAGGGCGATCATCAGCCGCAAGCCCACCCAGCCGGGAAGGGCCAGCACGCTCCCGGCGAGCGTCGGCGCTCCGAGGGTGACGAGCGCGCCTCCGATGAGTGCCACGACCCCCGCCGCCATGACCGGCGGCACGAGCGGGACGACCGCGAGGTTGATGAGCGGGGCGACGATGGCGATCCGCCCGAACGTCGCGAGGACGATCGGCAGCGTGGCGAGCTGGGCCGCGAGCGAGATCCCCAGGATCTCCACGAGCCAGCGCGGCCAGCGCCCGCCGGTCAGGCGATCGATCCGTTGGGTGGTGCCGTTCGCCCAGGCGATGAGTCCGGCGGTCGCGACCGTCGACAACTGGAAACCCGCGTCGCCGATCATCGCCGGGTCCGCGACGAGCAGGACCAGCACGGCCCAGCCCAGGGCGGCTTCTGCGCGCCCGGCCCGCCCGGACTCGCGGGCCAGTAGCACGACGCCAGCCATCGCGCCGGCCCGCAGCACGGACGGCGACAGGCCGGCGAACGCGACATAGGCGGCGATAGCGATCGCGGTGACGACCGCCCTCCGACGCCGACCCATCCGGCCCGCGACCGCCCCCACGGCCGCCGCGACGATCGCGATGTTCCACCCGGAGATGGCCACGACGTGGCTGACGCCGGCCGTCGTGAAGTCGGCGGCCACGGCGCGGTCCACCCGGTCCCGCAGGCCGATGAGGATGCCGGCGGCAAGGCCGGCTTCGGGTTCCGGGAGCACCATGGCGAGCGCGTCGCCCGCGGCCCGCCGCACGTGCTCCAGGCGACGTCCCGGGTCATCGCCGGCCGGCACGACCTCCAGGGTGTCCACCTGGAGCGTGCCCCACGCCCCGATCCGTTCCAGGTACCGGCCGTAGGGGGAGTCCGGTCGCTCGCGCGCCCGGCCCGAGACCGTGACGAGGTCGCCCGGGGTGACCATCGGGTATCGAGGCAGCGAGGCAGCGAGACGGAGAGGTCCGGACGCCCCGCCGCCGCCCCTCACCGTCGCGACCTGTCGGCCCTCCCGCGGGGTACCGACGCTCTCGACGATCATGAGCCACGGACCGCGGCCGTCCGGGGCGATCGGCGCGACGGGCGTGGCGGAGTCCACGGGCGCGATCGCGAGCCGGATGGCCACGATCAGCGCGCCGACCATCACCGCGATGGCCCAGGTTCGCGATCGCCCGGCGATGACCCAGACCATGAACCCCGCCGCCGCGATCGCCGCGACCCAGGCGATGCCCGGGCCGACGGGAACGGCCGGCAGGGTCAGTGCGGCGAGCGCTCCACCGACGGCAAGCCACCCGCTGCGCGGCACCTCACGGTACCGCCACGAGGGGCCGGACCTTCTCGAACGTCTTCTCCCCCAGGATCCCCCGCGTGCGCAGATCGTCCACGGACGTGAACGCCGCCTCCTCGCGGGCGGCGATGATCTTGGCGACCGTTACCGGCCCGACCCCGGGCAACGCGTCAAGCTCCGAGGCCGTCGCCCGGTTCAGGTCCAGCGGCCCGCCGCCGCCGGACGGCCCGCCCGCACCGGCTCCTGTGCCGGCGTCCGTTGCCGCGGCCGGAGTCGGTTCATCGCGCGACGGGATACGGACGCGGTCGCCGTCCTTCAGCTCCGCGGCGAGGTTGAGCTCGCGGTCCACCCGCCCGGTATCCACGCGAGGTCCGTAGCCACCGGCCGCCGCGAGCAGGTCCGCCACGCGCGAGCCGACCGGCAGCCGGAAGATGCCCGGTCTGGCCACCGCGCCGGCCGCTTCGACGACCACCACGGCCGCCGATCCCGGGTCGCTCGTGCCGGCAGGCAGTCCAGACACCCCGGTCTGGCCCGCCACCCCGTCAGCCGCGTCGACGGCCACGCCCGCTCCGGAGCTCGAGGAGGCCGCCACGACGAATGCCCCGATGGCCAGCGCGACGGCGGCGAAGGCCAGGCTCAGCGTGCGGATGAGCGACGCGTCAAGGATGGTGGCCGGCACCGGACCTCCGTTCGGCGCGTCGGTGGACGCGGACGCAGCGTTGGTGGGCGTCGGCGGTTCGATCAGGCGCCAGGGCGGCGTCGGGCTGGGTCCCACGGGCTGCACACACTCTCCACCGGCGGGTGGTCGGCGAGGACCTCGCGGACACAGCGACGTCTCGCCACTTCGGGGGCACTACCGACGCGGCGAGACGTCTTCGGCGACGGTACACGACGCCCGTTAGCTGCGCGTTATCTGAACGCGCTCAGGAACGAGATCGATAGCTGGCGACTCGAGTCGTCAGCGAGCGGCGAGCGGCTCGCCAAGATCCTCGGCGCGGTCGCCGCTCGGGCGCCGGATACCCGCGACGATCGCCTTCACGGCGGCGAGCAGGTCGGCCAGCACGCGCCGAACGGTGCTCGGTCGCGCCGGGAGGTCGGTCAGGATCCACCGTCGGCGGTAGAGCTCGGCCTCTCGGGTGCGTTCGTTGGCGAGGTCAAGGGCAAGGTAGGCGTAGTAGTGCATGTCGGTCGCTCCAGTCGCGATGGGTCCGCGGTCGCGTGCGGTAGGGTCAGCGGGCGTGGTCGTCGGAGAGGGTGGGTCGCGAGTCGGTGCCCCAGCGAAGGGACGACAGATCGAACGCGCCAAGACCGATGATGAGGACGAGGATCACGATGAGTGCTTCCATGCCCGGCTCCCTGTTCGTACGCTAACCGCTACAATTGGTCTAATCGGTTACATGAGAAATGTACAGGCTTGCGCCTAACCTGTCAACAGGCGTAAAGTGGTTATCACGATGACCAGAACGACCAAGCGACCAGCCGACCGGGGCCACGCTCACGACGTCCGCCTGGACGACACCTTCGACTTCCTGAACACCGACGACACGGAGCATGGTCTGCCGGTCGAGCGGCTCCCGACGCTGGACAGCGCCCTGGCCTGGTTCGTGGGACGCGGGGTGATCCACGGCGAGGGCGCGGACCGGGTCCGGAACGTCGCGAAGGCCGATCCGCTGGCGGCGGCGCGGGACCTCGCCCGTGTCCACGCGGTCCGGGGTGCCCTCCACGAGGTCGCCGAGGCCATCGCGAACCACCGCCCGCCGCAGCCTGGCGCCCTCGATACGGTGAACCGCGCGCTGCACGCCCGGCAGATCATCGAGCTCGTCCCGTCACCCGACGGTCGGGTCGCGGTGGACCACCGGCACGTGGGCGACCCCGTTGACGACGCGCTCGCACGCCTCGCCGACCCGTTCGTCACGGAACTCACGTCCGGCCAACCGGAGCGGATCAAGATCTGCGATAACGATCGCTGTCGCTGGGTCTTCTACGACACCTCACGCACCGGGCGGCGCCGCTGGTGCGACATGGCGACGTGCGGTAATCGCGCCAAGGCCGCCCGCCATCGCGCTCGCACCAAGGGCATCGCCGAGACCGGCGTCACCCCCGGCTGATCGCTACATCGCTTCGAGCGCGGGCTTGACCTCCGTGACGAGGCGCGTCATCGACTCCTCGTCGTACGGGTTGGGGAACCCGGCGATGAAGTGGCGATAGCCGATCTCCAGGAACGGCGCGAGGCGTTCCGCGACGTCCTCCGGGGTCCCGACCGGCTGATCCTTCCAGAGGTCCGCGTTGCCGTTGTTGGCCATGATCTGGCGCTGGACCTGCTCGGCTTCCGCGCGGGAGTCGCGGATGACCACCGTGCCAAGACCCGTCGTCCGCTCGATCTCCGCTGGATCTCGACCCACGGTCTCGCAGTGCTGGACGAGGATCGCGTCCTTGCGCTTGACGTTGGCGAAGCCGCCGCCCACGTTGTTCGCATCCCCGTACTTCGCCACGAGCTTGAGCGTGACCTGCTCGCCGCCCCCGCCGATGAGGAGCGGCAGGCGGTCCTGGATGGGCGGTGGGTCGTTGCGTACCGCCTTGGCCGCGTAGCGCGGGCCGGTCGCGGTCGGCTTCTCGCCGTGGAGCATGCCGCGCATGATCGGCAGCGCCTCACCGAGCCAGCGCAGGCGCTCCGGGAATCCGTCGCCGAACGGCAGGCCGTAGGCCTCGTGCTCCGTCTCGAACCACGCCCCGCCGATGCCGAGGATGGCTCGACCACCGGAGATGTGGTCCAGGGTCGTGGCCATCTTGGCCGTGAGCGCTGGCTCGCGGAACGTGTTGGCGCCCACCATCAGGCCGATCCGGACGCGCTCGGTCGCCTGCGCCCAGGCTGCGAGCGTCAGCCAGCCCTCCAGGATGGGGCCGTGGTCGCTCCCGACGATGGGGTACAGGTGGTCCCACGTCCACAGCGTGTCATAGCCCAGGCGGTCCGCACGCGCGCCCGCCTCGAGCAGCGACGGCCAGTCGGTGTACTGATTCCAACAGAGAGCTCCGAACTTGATGGTCATGTCCCTCATTGTAGGCGTACCGTAGGTCATACTATGGCCCAGGAGTGATACCATTAGTAAGAGGTCCTACTGGAGGAGATAGGTGGCACGCGACTGGACGCCCGCGGACCGCGTCGGCTCCGCCAAAGTCGGTCCGAAGGGACAGATCGTCATCCCCAAGGCGATGCGCGACCGGGCGGGCATCCGACCCGGCAGCACGGTCGGCCTCGTTCAGGCTGACGACGGCAGCATCAGTCTGCGGTTCAAGTGGCACGACGCGGACGACATGTTCGAGTATTTCGACCGGACCTTCCCGCCCCTGCCCGGTATGGAGGGCAAGACCGCTCTCGACATCCTGCACGAGATGGATGCCGAGGACGCGGAGATCGAGCGACGAGAGGAAGAGCGATGGCAGTCGATGCGTACGTCCTCGATGCCCACCCCATCGTCGGGTCCTACCGGGGCGAATCCTTCCGGCCGTTCGTCCAAGGGCTCATCCGTCAGGCGCGCCAAGGCGAGATCGACCTCCGTCTGACCGCTGTCAACGCCGGGGAGATCGTCTACGGCATCGAACGGTCGCTCGGTCGCGCAGCGGGGGAGGACGTCCTCCAGGAGCTCCAGGTCTGGACGCACATCGTCGCAGCCGACCTCGAGCTGTCGCTTCGAGCCGCCTGGTTCAAGCTGCGCGGCGGGATCTCCTACGCGGACTGCTTCGCGGCAGCGCTCGCCCATCGCGACGGCATCCCACTCATCACCGGCGACCCAGAGTTCCGGCGCGTGGAGGACGTCATCCGGGTCGTGTGGCTGGACTCGCTGGCGACCTGAGCGTCAGGGGCATGGGCCGGGCGGCACGCTGGCGGCGAGGGCCGGTACCTCGCCCGCGGCAACCTCGCCGACCACGAGGCGCACGATCCCGCATGGCACGCCCTGTTCCAGCGCGATGGCCGGCCCGCCGCCGCTGAGCGACTCGGCCTGGGCCTGGTTGACGGCGATGGTCGCCAGGGTGGCCCCGGATGGCGACCGCACCTCGACTTCGTACGGTGCTCCGCCGTGGTCGCCCAGCGGCTGGCGCGTGGTCCCGCCGGCCGGGTAGGTGCCCACCCAGTCGTCGTTGACGTACAGGCCGACGGGCGTGTCCGTCAGGTTGTCCAGGGTGATCTGGATGTCCGACGGCGCCATGCGAGCGCAGCCGGCGATGGCCAGCGCGATCACCAGCGTCGCGGCCAGGAACGCCATGGAGGCTCGGCTCACAGCGCCAATCGCGCGACGACCTCGCCCTCGTCGATCTCACCGGTCGGCTGGAACCCGAGACCCAGGTAGAAGCCCTCGGGCCCGTCCGGCCCGGGATCCCAGCTAACCCTCAGCTCGGTCGCGTTCGGCAGGTCACGAACGTGGTCGATCACCAGGGCCAGCGCGGCACGCCCGTAGCCGCGTCCCTGGTAGCGCGCGTCGATCATGAACCGCCAGAGGTAGTACTCCGGGGCGGCCGGATCGATCGACATCATGACGAAGCCGACCGGCACGTCGTCCGCGACCACGGCCCGGAACCAGGCCTTCGGCTCGAACATGGCCTCGGCGAAGGAGACCGCGTTGGGAGCCACGGAGCCGCGCTGCTCGGGGGCGACCTGAAGCAGGCAGATGGCCCGGACCGTCTCGCCGGTCACCTCCGCTAGGCCGACGACGCCGCCGTCTGCGACCGACCGGGGCTCCGTTCCAACGGCACCCTCACCGGCCGCGCGCCGCACGCCGGCCCATGCTGCGATGTCAGCCATCGCGCAGCACGATGTTCACCAGCCGACCGCCGGCGTGGATGACGCGATCCGGCGTACGGCCGTCCAGCAAGGCCACGATCCTCGGCGCGCTTAGGGCTGCCCGTTCCACGGTGGTCTGGTCGGCGTCCGCCGCCACGATCACCTTGTCGCGGAGCTTGCCGTTGACCTGGACCGGGATCTCGCGGGTGGCGACCGCGGTGGCGGTCTCGTCCACGGCCGGCCACGACGCGAGGTGGATGGACTCCCAGCGCCGGCCGGCCGCCGCCAGACGCCGCGACCACAGTTCCTCCGCGATGTGCGGGGCGGCAGGCGCCAGCATGAGCAGCAGCAGGTCTACGGCCTCGTCCCAGGCTGGGCCACCGGCGCTCACCGTGCCGCGGTAGCGGAACAGCGTGTTCGCGAGCTCCATCAGCTTGGCGACCATCGTGTTGAACCGGAATGCCTCGTAGTCCGTGGTCACGTCACGCAGCGTGCGGTGGGCCGCCCCGCGCAGCGTGCCGATCGCATCGTCCTCCGACTCGCCGGCCGGCAGGCGGCCGGCGTCCTTGTCACCGGGTTCCTGCCCGGTCGGGTCCAGCACGATGGTCCAGACCCGGTTCAGGAAGCGGTGGACGCCGCCGATCCCGGTGGGGCTCCACGGCCCGCCCTGGTCCCAAGGGCCCATGAACATCAGGAACAGCCGGACGCTGTCCGCCCCGTAGCGCGACACCAGTTCGTCCGGGTCCTGGACGTTGCCGCGGCTCTTGCTCATGCGCTCGCCGTCCGCCCCCAGGATCTGGCCCTGGTTGAACAGGCGCAGGAACGGCTCGTCGTGACCGATCAGGCCGCAGTCGCGCATCGCCTTGGTCCAGAAGCGGGAGTACATCAAGTGCATGACGGCGTGTTCCGCGCCGCCCGTGTACTGGTCCACGGGCGTCCAGCGGTCCACCAGGCCGCGGTCCACGGCGCTCCCCGTCTTCTCCGGGGAGAGGTAGCGGAACCAGTACCACGATGAGTCGATGAACGTATCCATCGTGTCCGTCTCCCGCGTGGCCGGTCCACCGCAGCGCGGGCAGGTCGTGTGCAGGAACGCGTCGTCCTTGGTGAGCGGGTTCGTGCCGCTGCCCTCGTAGTCGACATCCTCCGGCAGCCGGACGGGCAGGTCCTCGTCCGGGACGGGGACGACGCCATCCGTCTCGCAGTAGACGACCGGGAACGGTGTGCCCCAGTAGCGCTGTCGGCTGATCAGCCAGTCGCGCAACCGGTAGGTGACCTTGGGTTCGGCGGCGTTCTGCTCGGCGAGCCTGGCCACGATCGCCCGCCCGCCTTCGTCCGCGAGCAGGCCATCGAACTCGCCACTGTTGACCAGGCGCTCGTCCGCCGCGTGCGCCACATAGGCGCCGTCCATCGGGGCGTCGGCGTCCGTGCCCGGCGCGGCCACGACACGGCGGATCGCCAGGCCGAACTGCGTCGCGAAGGCGAAGTCGCGCTCGTCGTGCGCGGGCACGGCCATGATCGCGCCGGTGCCGTAGCCCGCCAGGACGTAATCGGCGATGAAGATCGGGATGCGCTCGCCGTTGACCGGGTTGATCGCGTCGGCGCCGATAGACACGCCCGTCTTGTCGCGGTCCGTGGACAGGCGGTCGATCTCCGTGCGGCGGCGGGCCTGCTCAACGTAGGCCGCGACCTCGTCCCGGCGGTCAGGCGCCGTCAGCCGCTCCACCAGCTCGTGTTCCGGCGCCAGGACCATGAACGTCGCCCCGAACAGCGTGTCCGGTCGGGTCGTGAACACGCGCAGGGTCTCGCCGCCGACGTGGTGGTCGGACGGGGCCGTCGCGAAGTCGATCTCCGCGCCCTCGCTCCGGCCGATCCAGTTCGTCTGCTGGATCCGGATGGGCTCCGGCCAGTCGATCCCCTCGAAGGACAGAAGCTCGTCCGCGTAGGCGGTCGTGCGCAGGTACCACTGCTCCAGGTCGCGCTTCTCCACCAGCGCTCCGCAGCGCCAGCAGTGCCGGTCCACGCCCTCCACCTGCTCGCGGGCGAGCGTGCCGTCGTTGGGGCACCAGTCCACCGGCGACTTCTTTCGGTAGGCCAGGCCCTTTTCCAGGAAGCGCAGGAACAGCCACTGGTTCCAGCGGTAATACATCGGGTCGCACGTGACGACCTCGTGCTCCCAGCTGAACATCGCGCCCATCGTCTTGAACTGGCGGCGCATGTTCTCGATGTTGCGCATCGTCCACGTGTACGGGTGGCCGCCGCTCTTGATCGCGGCGTTTTCGGCTGGCAACCCGAACGCATCGAAGCCGATGGGAAAGAACACGTTGTCGCCGTGCATCCGCCGGAAGCGGGCCAGTGCGTCGCTGGGGGTCACGATGTACCAATGGCCGATGTGCAGGTCACCGGACGGGTACGGGTACATCGTCAGCAGGTAGTGCTTGGGCCGGCTCGTGTCCGTGAGGTCCGTGTCGTACAGGCGGAGTCGGGCCCACTCCTGCTGCCAGCGGGACTCGATCGTGGACGGGTCGTAGCGCTCGACCCGACTGCGGCTGTCGTGGGCCGCGGGGTCCTCGGCGGTGTCGGCGGTATCGGTCACGGTTCGGACGGCTCCCGGATACGCGACACCCCCCGCCGTCGGCGAGGGGTGGTCAGTCGGCGGTGATCGATCTCGGTGCTGGTGGAGCTACGGGGACTCGAACCCCGGACCCCCTGCATGCCATGCAGGTGCTCTCCCAACTGAGCTATAGCCCCACGGAGGCCGGATTGTAGCAGAGGGTCTGTCGCGGGCCGGGCGGGCAGGCCGGGGCACCGGGTGCGGCCGGGGCTCGCGCGGCCTTCCCTTCGTGCGCGTTCACCGCCCCCGAAGGGATCGACGTGTAGACCGGCACCCGGCGAGCGGCTTCGGTGTGGGTGAACGTTGACACGCCGAACCGGCCCGGATCCTGCTGTGGAGGCGGATGGATCGCTCGCTCCATGCCCCTGGTTCACCGACCATGAATCCGCCCCGGGGAAGCGATGGCGGATCCGGCCACGGACGGCCTACGGCCCGTCAACGTTTACCGCCACCGAATACCCGCGCTCCGCACGGCGATTTCGGTGCCATCGCAACATGACGGGGTACGACCCGCAGACCGGTCGCGGCGCGCCCGTGGCGCCAGCTCCATGCACGCGCGCCCCGCACGCGGGCTGCCGCCGGCGATGATCCAGCGGCGTCCGAGTCCTCGGTATGCGTCCGCTACCCTGGCCTGGAACGCTGGCACCGGAACCCGAGCGCGTACCGAGCTGGTGACGGCCGGCAGGTGGCATCATCCACGGTGATGACCGCCTTCGACCTGCTCCTGCGTGGTGGTCTCGTGGTGGACGGGACCGGCGGTCCCGGTCGCGTGGCCGACCTCGGCGTACTCGGTGATCGGATCCTCGCCGTGGGCGACCTGTCCGACGTGGATCCGACGAACGCCGCGACGGTGATCGATGTCAGCGGCCGCGTCGTGAGCCCCGGATTCATCGACCCGCACGGGCACTCGGACGGCTCGGTGCTCCTGGATGGGGCGTTGGTCAGCCACCTTCGCCAGGGATTCACCACGCAGCTGTCGGGCAACTGCGGCGACACGCTCGCGCCGATCACCGACCGCGGCCGCGAGCTCGTGGAACTGTCGCTCCGCCCGCATGGCCTGGTCGCGCGCTGGCGAACCTTCGGGGAGTACCTGGACGTGGTGGAGGGTCAGGCGCTGGGTCCCAACGTCGCGTTCCTGGTGGGCCACGGGACCGTGCGCGGCGCCGTCATCGGATCGGACGGCCGTCCGCCGGACGACCTGGAGCTTCGGGCCATGGTCCGCGAGGTCGGCGCGGCCATGGACGCCGGTGCGTTCGGCCTGTCGTCAGGGCTGATCTACGCCCCCGGCATCCATGCGGCGCCGGACGAGATCGCCGCCCTCGCGACCGCGTCCGCCCGGCGGGGCGGGCTGTACGCCACGCACATGCGCGACGAGACGCGCGGACTGTTCGAGTCGCTGGAGGAATCGCTGGCGGTGATCCGGGCGGTCGCCGACGCCGGCGTGGACGCGCCGCGCCTCCAGGTCTCGCACCTCAAGTGCGGGGCGGCGGCCGTGTGGGGCCGCGCCGGCGAGGCCGTGGCGGTGCTGGAGTCTGCACGCGCCGCGGGGCTGGACGTGGCCGCCGACCAGTACCCGTATACGGCCGCGGCCACGACCCTCGCGACGATCCTGCCGCCGGCGCTCCAGGCCCTGGGCGTGGAAGACTGCGTGGCCGCGCTCAACGACCTCGAGGTGCGTGATCGGATCCAGGCCGAGATCGCCCGGGGCACGTCCGGGTGGGAGAACGTGGCAGCCGACCCCGGCTGGGACGGCATCGTCATCTCGTACACGGCGAGCCATCCCGACTGGAGTGGGCGTTCCATGGCGGACATCGGCGCGTCCATGGACCGCGACCCGGCCGACGTCGCCTTCGACGCGCTGATCGACGACCGGCTCGACGTGTCCGTCGTCATCCACTGCATGTCGGAGGCGGACGTCGAGTCGATCATGGCCGTGCCGTGGATCGCCGTGTGCACGGACGCCGAGGGGCGCCGGCCGGGCCACCCGGTCCTGGACGCCGGACGGCCGCACCCACGGACCTACGGCAGCACGGCCAGGGTCCTGGGCACGTACGTCCGCGAGCGTGCCGTCCTCACGCTGGAGGCGGCCGTGGCCAAGCTCACCGCCGTGCCCGCGGCGCGCCTTGGCCTGCACGATCGGGGCATCGTCCGGGAGGGCGCGATCGCCGACCTGGTCGTCTTCGACCCCGCCACCGTTGCCGACCTGGCGACCTACGACGAGCCGGCTCGGCACCCGGCGGGGATCCA
Organism: Chloroflexota bacterium; assembly: GCA_040882345.1. Lineage (GTDB taxonomy): Bacteria > Chloroflexota > Limnocylindria > Limnocylindrales > CSP1-4 > SPCO01. The sequence continues at coordinate 716 of JBBEBL010000157.1, read as the reverse complement.
GCATGTGGTGGTCAACGGCCGCCTCGCGGTCCGCGACGGAGCGGAGACGGGGGAGCGGGCCGGGCGACTGCTGCGCCACCGCGGATGATGCGACGACCGGCACGACCCGCGGCCATGTCGGCGCCCGCCATCGCCGACCTGTCCGGCGGTCCCGTCCCGTACACTCTCCGCCATTCACTGCGGGCTCGGGGCCTGCGGGTCGTCATCCACCCCGAGCGAGGCGTGGTCGTGACCGTGCCAGCGTCGCGCACGGGAGCGGACCACGCGGAACGCCACGCCACCGCCTTCCTCGCCCAGCGCGAGGTGTGGCTGCGTCGTCACCTCGTGCGCCAGGAACAAGAGGCCGCTGCCATCGCCGACCGAGGCGGCGCCCGTCACGGCGGTCGGATCCCGTATCTCGGGGAGTTGCATTCAGTCGCGGTCGTGCCGGCCGTGAGCGGCACGACCCGTTCCCACGTCGTCCATCTCCCGGACACGCATGAGCTGATCGTCCACCGAACGCCGCGCGATCGCCGCGACGATCCGGCGATCGCGGAAGCGTGGCTGCGCGAGCGCGCCCGCGAGGCGATCGAGGCCGCGATCCAGGCCCACGCCGACGAGCTCGGGGTGACACCGGCGGCCCTGACCCTGCGGGACCCGCGAACGCGCTGGGGGAGTGCCACACCCCGGGGGCGCCTGTCGTTCTCGTGGCGGCTCGTTCTCGCCCCGCCGGCGGC
>JBBEBL010000156.1:0-3136 GCA_040882345.1 Chloroflexota bacterium | reverse complement strand
TGGACCTCGTCGTGTTCGGAGATCGCGCCCCGAACTCGGACCTGCCGGCCGTGGCCGGAGCGACGATGGCCTGGCGCGAGGGAGTCCTCGTTCCCGTCACGGATGCGGCCGGCCGCACCAGCGTGCCGACGCTGTCCGTGGTCGGGTCGGCGGCGGGCGGCGGCCCGAGTCGCGCGTCGCACGAGCATCCGCGACCAGATGGCCGCGCGCTCGTGTGCTTCTGCGAGGATGTCCACGCGGACGAGATCCGGCGCGAGGTCGCGGCGGGCTACGCGGATCCCGAACTCGTCAAGCGCCGGACCGGGGCGCTGACCGGACCGTGCCAGGGCAAGTACTGCCTGACGGCCGTCACCTGCGAACTGCGCGCGGCCGGCGCCGGGGTGGTCCCACTCCCGGCGGACGCGCCGCCGACGACATCCCGCCCGCCCCTCACGCCGGTCCGCCTCGGCGACCTCGTGGCGGGCGATCGCACCGCGCGGGAGGAGTCGAGCGGTGGCTGAACGGCGACCGTCCAGCGCCGTTGCCCGGGCGCTCGCAGCGCGTCCCGTGCCGGCCGGGGCGGAGGTCGTGATCATCGGTGGCGGCATCGCCGGCCTCGCCTGCGCGCGCGAGCTGGCGGCCCGCGGCATCCGCGACGTCGTCATCGTGGAACGCGGCTATCCGGGGTCCGGGGCCACCGGCCGCAACGTGGCCCGGATCCGGCGCATGCAGCTGACGGAGGAGCTGTGCCATGTCGCGGCCGCGTGCCAGGCCACGTACGAGCGGATGGGGGACGAGCTCGGCTTCAACGTCCTGTTCTACCGGCTGGGCTACGCCTGGATCCTGTACGAGGACGACGAGGTCGCCCGGATGCGCGACATCGTGGCGATGCACCGTCGCCTCGGTATCCGGAGCGATCTGCTGTCGCCGGACGAGACCCTGCGCCACCTGCCGGTGTTCACCGGCGGCGAACCGGTCGCCGGAGCCGTCCTGAGCGACGACGCGATCGTCCACCACGACGCCGTCGTGTGGGCCCACCTGGAGCACCTGGCCTGTCGGGCACCGGGTGTGACGATCCTCCCCCACACGACCGTCACCGCCATCGAGCACGGCGATGGCGGCGTCCGTGCCGTCGTCACCGATCGCGGCCGGATCGAGACCCGCGCCGTCGTCAATGCCACGGACGGCTGGTCGGTGGAGCTCAATGCGATGGCCGGCGTGACGATGCCCAACCGGCCGCTCCGGCGAGAGGTCCTGGTGACCGCGCCCATCCGTCGATCCATCGAGGCCGCCGTCACGTTCTATCGACCGCACGAGGGTTGGTTCAACCAAACGCTCCGCGGCGAGATCGTCATGGGTGCCGTGGACCCGGACGAGCCGGCCACGGTGACCCAGGCGTCCTCGTGGGCGTTCCTGCGGCGAACGGCGGACCTCATGACGCGCAAGGCGCCGGCCCTCGCAGAGGCGACGGTCATCCGCCAGTGGGCCGGGATGTACGACGTGACACCCGATCACCACGCGATCGTGGGGCCCACGGCGCAGCTGGACGGCTGGTGGCTGGCCCACGGCTGGAGTGGGCGAGGCATGCTCCTCGCGCCATTCCTGACGTCCCTGCTGGCCGAGCGGATCGCCACGGGTCGATCAGACCCGATGCTGGCGAGTTTCGACCCGGACCGGTTCGGCGCCGAGGGCGACACGGGCGACGCGGCAACGCCGACCGGCCCGACCGACTACTACGCCCGCTACGGGGTCGGGTCGGCGTCCTCGGCCCGCGCCGGCAGCACGACGACGAGCGCCTCCGGATCCTGATCGTCCCCGGCCGGGTCGCCGGACAGACCTCGCACCGGTGCGCCTTTCTGCACGAGCTCGTGCGGCGGCGGCAGGGTCCGAAAGATCTGCTGGTCGAACCCCGCGATCATCCCGCCCAGCGCCTCGCCGATCGGCTGGCCGGACCTGCGCTTCTTGCCCTGCTTCGGTGTCATGCGGCCGACTGTACCGGAGGCGGCCAGTAACGTCCGTCGTGTGCCGACCCGATGCGGGCCGCGTGGGCCACGCCGTCCCGACCCTGTCCCGCGCCATGGCCCTATCGTCGAAAGAATGGCGGGAAAGCCGCTTCCTCCGACGGGTGTCCCACCGGGCGAGAGGATCGTCGAAGGAGCGGGTCCCGCCGGGTGCTCGATCGACGTTAGGGCCGCCCGGTGGGACACGAGGCCCGGTGGGACACGGGCAGGGGCCCGGAGCGCTTGCCGTGGCCGCTGGCGCCAGCGGTGGTACCATACATCGATGGACAAGACGACGATCTACCTGCCGACGGAGCTCAAGACGGCGATCAAGCGCGTGGCGCGGCAGCGAGGCGTGTCCGAGGCCGAGGTCATTCGAGACTCGATCCGCGGCGCCGTCGGCGCTGATCGACCGCGCCCCCGCGGTGGCCTCTTCGCGAGCGGCTCCCCGATCGCGCGCGAGGCGGACGAGCACCTGCCCGGCTTCGGTGAGCGGTGATCGTCGACACGAGCGCGCTCCTCGCGTTCTTCGACACGGACGAGCCCGATCACGAGTCGGTTTCCGCGGTGCTCAACGGGGCGACGGAGCCGCTCGTCGTCTCGCCATACGTGGTGGCCGAGCTCGACTCCCTCGTGGCGTCTCGGCTCGGCGTCGCGGAGGAGCTGGCCGTGCTGCGCGAGTTGACCGGCGGAGCCTGGGACCTGCCCGCGATCGATGTCGGTGATCTTGTCAGAGCTCGCGCCGTGATCGAGCGGTATGCCGACCAGGACGTCGGCGTCGCGGACGCCTCGAACGTGATCCTGGCCGAACGCTACCGAACGCGAACCATCGTCACGCTGGATCGACGGCACTTCGAGGTCCTGCGACCGCTCGACGGCGGACGCTTCCGGATCCTCCCCTGAGGCGGGCGGGGAACCGCCATCGCATCCGGGGGGCGCTCGCGGTCCACGCCGTCCCGACCCTGTCCCGCCCCAGGGCCCTATCGTCGAAGGGATCACGGGGAAGCCGCCTTCCCCCGACGGATGTCCCGTCGGGCGAGAGGAACATCGAAGGAGCGGGTCTCGTCGGGTACTAGATCGACGTTAGGGCCGCCCGGTGGGACAAGGTCGCCCTGGCGACGGGAGCGCTGGCCGGTGGCATCGCCTGGCGTTCGAGT
>JBBEBL010000155.1:0-3151 GCA_040882345.1 Chloroflexota bacterium | reverse complement strand
CCGAGGTACCGACCCCGTGTGCCCAGGCGAGGACGTGGGCCGGGGTCACGAGATCCGGCGAGCCGACCCGCAGGAGGAACGGCCAGAGCATCCGGGCGTAGGTCTCGACCGTCCGGTGAGAGCCCGAGCGGCGTTCCTTCTCGGCCAGGAACGCCACAAGGGTCTGCTGCCAGGCCGGGACGTCGTCACGGGCGTTGGCTGGGAGGTATTGCGGGTTCATCGGCGGGGCCTCGCTAAGGGGAGTTGGACGCCGCCATCCATCACTCAACTCGCGGTGAAATGCAACACGATGCCGGGATCGTGGCGCGAGGCTTCGTCGCATCCCGCGCGGCCGATCGGCCGCCCGCCACCACCGCCGACGGCAGCGGGCGTCAGTACCACGCCGCGGACGGTCCCTTGAACTCCTGGATCGTATTGCCGCCGTCGACGATGATCCCCTGGCCCGTCACATAGCTGGCCGCATCGGATGCAAGGAAGGCGATCACCTCGGCGACTTCGACCGGGCTGCCCGAACGCCCGAGCGGCGTGTTCTCGCCGCCGATCGCCTCCTCGGGAAGCTGCGACCCGGTTTCGATCCAGCCGGGCAACACCGCATTGACGGTGACACCCCGGCGGCCAACCTCGATCGCCACGCCACGCATCAGACCGAGGATCCCGGCCTTCGCTGCACCATACGCGGTCGATTTCGGATTGCTCACGAGCGGGCCGGTAACCGACGACACGAAGACGATCCGCCCGTGGCCGCTCCCCACGAGCGGAGGCAGCGCGGCCTGGGTCACCGAGAAGACCGTCCGCAGGTTCCGGGCGATGCTGCGGTCCCATTCTGCCGGATCCATGTCTGCCAACGCGCTCGACTCCCCGCCCGACCCGACCGCAACCATCCCGGCGTTATTGACGAGAATGTCGAGCCGCCCGTCCGCGGCGGCCAGAACTTCGCCGACGAGGCGCGCCGCCACACCGTCCCTCATGAGGTCTCCGACGTGACCGCTTGCCGCGATGCCCTCGCGTTCCAGCTCGGCCACCCGCTCATAGATCCGGTCCGTGGTTGACGCGATCGCGACCCGTGCGCCACCGCGGCCGAGGATCCGGGCCGTTGCGAAGCCGATGCCGTTCGGGCTCCCGGCGCCGGTGACGAGCGCGACCCGTCCGGCGAAGGTCGTGCCGAGCTCCGTCATGACGCCTCCTCCAGCAGCCGGAGGAGCCCCGCCAACGACCACGCTCGGATGGGCAGAGTCGCCATGGTCACCAGATGGGCCTCCGTACACGCACGAATGAGGTTGGTTCGGGGACGGTCGCTTCTCCGCGGCCCGGGGAGCCATGCGACGTCTCATTGTCACTCAGCGACAGCCGTTGGAAAGGCCTGCTCCGCCCAAGAAGCGAGAGCCTCGCTGCCGACCATCCAGGCTGGCGCCGGCTCGCCACGTAACAGGGGGCAAGCCCGAGCGTCTCTACGGGTACACCGTCCTGAGGATATGTGATGGGCTCGTCGCAATCCCGGCTCGCAGCCACCCTCACCGCCGGCCTGTTCGTCGCGGCGGCCTGTACCTCAGCCGCGAGTCTGGCCCCGGTCGTGACGCCAACGGCGTCGCCAGCGATCACGGTCACCCCGGCGGCCGCGAGCCCGACAGCGGCGGCGACCCCGGCGAGCCCGAGCCCGTCAGCGACCCCCCAGCCCACCGCGGAGCCCACGCCGGTCACCGTGCCACCGAAGCCCACCGGGGTGACGTTTGACGAGGAGACGCGCTCGATCGACGACGGACAGTTTGGGGAGGTCACCCAGACGGTCACGTGGGGAGCGCCGCGGAGCGAGGGCGTCGAGATCCGGGTCTACGGCGTGACCGAGTGCATCGCCGAGCCGGCCGACCCAGCCCCGGGCACCAATGGGCCATGCCTTGTCGTGCACACGCCCCTGCCGGCATCGGTCCGGAGGCTGCTCGCCACGGCACCGGCGTCCGATGGCGCTGTCAGCTGGACCTGGACGGAGGAAGGCGGCTGCGACCCCAGCCCATTTAAATCTGCCCCCGACGGGCCGGGATACCGCGCCGTCGTGCTGGCCGCCTACAGCGCGTCGGGCCACTCGATCTTTGCCATCGCAGAGCCCGGCGGATGGTGGCGGGCGGCTCTTGGCGACATCGTCTGCTGAGACCTCCTGCGGTGACTCGCAGCTAGGCACCCCTCGTCAGCCTCACGACACCCCGGCTCCGCGCCGCCGCCCGCGATCCCCGGCAACGGGCCAGGGGAGCGGCGGGCGGCGGGGGGACGGGCTCAGCGCGATCGGCTCTCGTGTGGCGACCGTTTTCCACCCTCGGACGCCAATCGCACCGGCAGGGAACGCCTTCGGGCCTGGGGTCGGTGATCGAAGTGCGGATGCCACGGCCCGCCCTTCACGCCCCATGAGGGCGCCGCAGGGCAGCCATGAGCCGCCAAGACTTCCTGCCTCGGCGATCACGATGACCACATCGTGTTGCCAGTCCCGTGTCTGGAGCCCTATTCGACATACGGCATTCGGTTCATGATGGTCACGTGGGTCGAAACACGGCCTACGACCTCCCGACGGGACGGGTCAAATAGGTGGGGAATATGGCCGATCTCGAATCTGCGCTGTCCACCGTGCGCGATCGGATCGCGAGGTACCAGCGACAAGGTATCGGCGAACAGGACACCAAGGCGGCGCTCATCGTGCCGGTCCTTCGATCCCTCGGATGGGATCTCGAGGATCTCGAGGACGTCAAGCTCGAGTATCGGCGCCGACCTTCCGATAACCCGGTTGACTACGCTCTCTTCCTTCTTCGGGCACCGCGTCTATTCATTGAGGCGAAATCGCTCGGTGCCCACATAGACGATGGGAAATGGGCCAGCCAGATCTTGGCGTATGCGACCGTCGCCGGCGTGGAATGGGTCGCCCTCACCGATGGGAACGAATGGCGGATCTACAACAGTCACGCACCTGTGCCAGTCGAGCAGAAGCTCTTCCGTGTCGTCCGAGTCGCCGAGCCCGAAACGAACGCAGGCGGGACGTTGCGACTCCTGGCGAAGGCCCAGATGGCAGATCACCTCATCGACGCCTTCTGGAAGTCCGACTTCGTCGATCGCCAAGTTCGCGACGGGCTCGGGCGGCTGTTCGGACCTGAGCCCGATCCGGGGCTCGTCC
>JBBEBL010000154.1:0-3231 GCA_040882345.1 Chloroflexota bacterium | reverse complement strand
GTCACCCGGACCTTCCTGCGCGACCGCGCCAACCAGATCGTCCTCGGGATCTTCGTGGCGACCTTCGTGTATGCCCTGCTGGTGTTGCGCGAGGTCCGGTCCGTGGACGACGAGGCATTCGTGCCCGCCATCGCGGTCTGGTGGGCATTCGTGCTGCTGGTCGCATCGGTCGGCGCGTTCATCTACTACATCGACCACATGGCGCAGGCCATGCGGGTCGAGACCGTCATCGATCACGTCGGGACCGAAACCCAGGACGCCATCGACCGGAATTTCCCGGACCCGGCCGGCAGCCTCCCAGTCATCGAACTGCCGCTGCCGGAGCCGACGGTGGTCGTGATCGCGCCCGACCGTCCCAGCACGCTGCAGGCCATCGATCAGGACACACTCGAGCGGATCGCCGGCGACGCCCAGGTGGTCCTGGAAGTCGTCCCGATCATCGGCGACTTCGTGCCATCCGGCGCGCCACTCGTCCGCGTGCGCGGTGATGGCGCGGTGGATGCCGACGACGCGCGGTCGGCCTTCGCCCTCGGGTCGGAGCGTTCGATGGACCAGGACCCGGCGTTCGGACTGCGCCAACTGGTGGACATCGCCGTCCGGGCCCTGTCACCGGGGACCAATGATCCAACGACCGCCACCATGGTCATCTTCCGGATCCACGATCTGCTCGGCCGCCTGGGCCGGCGCGCGATCCCTGGGCCGCAGCGCCTGGGCGCGGACGGGGCCGTCCGCCTCGTGATCCCGGTCCGGACGTGGGACGACCACGTGAAGCTGGCCACCGGGGAGATCATCGACTACGGCGGGACGTCCAGCCAGGTCGTCACCGCCCTCCGGACGATGCTCGACGATCTCGAGGCGACCGTCGATGAGGAGCGCCGTCCCGTCATCCGCCGCCAGCGCGATCGACTCCCTCTGGGACGCTGATCCGAGACGCTGACCTCGCCGATCACGTCGGCAGTCGGTGGACCTCCAGCAGGTTCGGGCCGCTGCCGGCTGCCGCCGTGGAGGCGACCAGGGCGACCGCCGCTCCGGACGGAAGGTCGTGCGACTCCCGGAGCAGCCAGGCCATGAGCCCGAGTCGGGCGGCTGTGTCCGTCGGGGGAACGCAGGTCCGGGCATGGACGCCGTGCACGAGCGCCAGCCGCCCGACCACCGCCGGGTCCGGGGAGTACGCGTAGATGGGCACCGGCGGGCGTAGCGACGCGAGCATCCGGGCGGTCCGCCCGGACCGCGTGTAACAGGCGATGGCCGCGATCCCGTGGCCCGACCCGGCGAGGGCCACCGCGGCGAACGCCAGGGCGCCCGCGTCGCCCGTCGCCGGCGTGCGCGTGCCCGCGGCGAGATACTCCGTGCCCTGCTCCTCGCACAGGCGGATCACCCGGACGGCCGCCTCGGCGGCCAGGATCGGGAACGCGCCGACGGCTGTCTCGCCGGACAGCATGATGGCGTCGGCGCCGTCGAAGACCGCGTTGGCCACGTCACTGGCCTCGGCTCGGGTCGGGCGGGCCGATGTGATCATCGACTCCAGCATCTGGGTCGCGACGATGGCGGGGATCCCGCGATCAAGGGCGCGGCGGACGAGCTGCTTCTGGACGATCGGCACTTCCTCGTACGGCAGCTCCACCCCAAGGTCGCCGCGCGCGACCATCACCGCGTCCGCCGCGTCCAGGATCTCGTCGAACGCTTCGATCGCGGAACGGGTCTCGATCTTGGCGACGATCGGCGGGCCGTCCGGACCCAGCAGGGCCCGCAGATCCCGGACGTCCGCTGCGCGGCGCACGAACGACTGCGCGACGAAGTCCGCGCCCAGGGCAAGGGCATGCGGCAGGTCCGCCCGATCCTTGCGAGTCAGGCCTGGCGTTGACAGGCGATCGGACGGGATGCTGACGCCCTGTCGAGACCGGATGGTCCCGCCAGCGACGACCTCCGTCGTGACGACGTCATGGGCGGCGATGACACGTAGCTGGACTGCTCCGTCCGCGAGCAGGATCGCGTCGCCCGGGCGAACGTCGGCGGCCAGGCGGGAGTAGGTCACGCCGGCCCCGTTACGGTCGCCGCGGACCCGTGCCTCCCCGCCATGGAGCACGAACCGCGCTCCCGGCCTCAAGGTGACCTGGCCGCCGGCCAGCTCGCCGAGCCGGATCTTTGGTCCGGACAAGTCAGCGAGGATCGCCACCCGTCGGTCGGCCGCCGTCGAGGCACGACGGATGGCCGTCGCGGCGGCGGCCCGGCCAGCGGTCGTCCCGTGCGAGAAGTTGAGGCGGGCAACGTCCATGCCGGCATCCACCAACTCGGGCACGCGGCGCGCAGTCGCGGGGCCGATGGTGCAGATGAGCTTGGTGCGCCGGAGCGTGCGGGCGCGCCCCGGGTCAATGCTCGGGGGCTCCGGTTCATGGGTCACGGGAGCACTCTAGTCCCATGAGGGGGCCGCGTCCCACCGCATGGCCCTATCGTCGAAGGAAGCGCCGGGACCTGTTGTTCCTCCGATGGACGTCCCGCGGGGTGGCCCAAACGTCCGAGGAGGACCGCGCGCCAAGCGACCGATCGACGTTAGGGCCGCCGGGTGGGAACCGCGCCACGGACGGGAGCCCCGCGACGGAAGGTGCGTCAGCGACGGCGGCCCGGCCGCTGTCCCGTGCGCTTGCGGATGTTGGGCGTGACCGTCCGATCCCAGGTGGGCCGGTCCAGCCAGCGTGCCTGCCAGCCGGGGCCATCCTCGTCGTCGTGCTCGTCGCGGATCCCCGGTAGCCAGTCCGATGCGGTCCCCTCCCCGAGTGGCTCCTCGTGGGCCGGCAGGACCTCGATGCTGGTGACCTCCATGACCGGCCCGGCTGCCTCGGCGGCCTCCGCCGCGCGACGTCCGCGGTTGCGATCTGCGGCACCGGTCAGGCCGCCCCGCGAGCGGCCACCCGCGTCTGAGGCCGCGCGCTCCGCCGCGCGCGCCACCGTCACGGACGCGTCCTGCTCCAGGACCCGGAGGCGCACGTTCTGGATCTCGTCACGGAGGGCCGCCGCGCGCTCGAACTCCAGCTGCTTGGCGGCCACCCGCATCTCCGCCTCCATCCGCCCGAGCAGCGCCTCCACCTTCTTGCGATCCGCCTCGGTGAAGTCGCCTCCCTTCTCCGAGCTGTAGACGACGGTGGACTCGGCGACCGCCCGGAGCCGCTGGTTGAGGTCGTGGATGCCCTTGACGATGGTGGTCGGCTTGATGCCGCGTTCCGTGTTGTAGGC
>JBBEBL010000153.1:0-3281 GCA_040882345.1 Chloroflexota bacterium | reverse complement strand
GCCGAGGACGACATGGGCAAGGTGATCGGGCGCAACGGCAGCGTCGCCAAGGCACTCCGCACCTTGCTCAAGGTGACCTCCGCCCGCGACGGGGAGCCGGTCCAGCTCGAGATCGTCTGAGCGAGCCGCGGCCCATGGCCCCGGAGCTGGCCCCCGGGACGAGCCGGCTCGTGGTCGCCCTCGTGCGAGGCGTCCACGGGTTGCGCGGCGCCGTCCGCGTGGAGGACCTGACGGACCGTCCGGAAGAGCGCTTCGTGGCCGGCGCCGTCCTGTACCGCGAGGGCACGGACGAGGCCATGGTCATCGAGTCCGCCGAGCGAGTCCAGGACGGCCCCGGCTGGCGGCTGCGCTTCCGCGAGGTGACCACGCGCGACGCCGCGGACGCGCTGCGCGGTGCGTACCTGGAGACCGTCGTGCGCCCTGACGCCGATCTCGCCCGCGGCCAGGTCTACTGGCACGAAGTCGTCGGGACGACGGTCCGTGGCGTGGACGGGGCGGATCTGGGGACGGTCCAGGACATCTACCGGGTCGCCGAGAACGAGGTCTACGTCGTGGGTGGCGGCCCGTTCGGGACGTTCGACGTACCCGCCGTTCGTGCCTTCATCCGCATCTTCGCGCCGCGCCGCGGCGAGATCGTCGTGGATGCCGAGGCGCTTGACCTGCAGCCACCCAGGGTCCGTCCGACCGGGGATGACCGACCGCGGGCACCGCGCAGGACGTCGCGCAAGCGCCGCCCGGGCGGCGAACCGCCCAGCGCAGAGCCCACGGCCGAAACGACATGACCCTCGAGATCGACGTCCTGACCCTCTTCCCGGCGATGGTCGAGGCGCCGCTCTCCCAGAGCATCCCGGCCCGCATCCAGGACCAGGGCCTGGCCGCGATCCGGGTGCACGACCTGCGCGACTTCGGTCTCGGACGCCACAAGTCCGTGGACGACACCCCATACGGTGGCGGTGCCGGCATGGTCATGCGCGTGGAGCCGATCGTCGCCGCCATCGATCAAGTTCGTCGACCCGACTCGACGGTCATCCTGCTGGACCCGACTGGGGAGGTCTTCACGCACGCCCGGGCCGCCGACCTGTCCACGCGGGCGCATCTCGTGTTCATCTGCCCGCGCTACGAGGGCGTGGACGAGCGCATCCGCGCCTTCGTGGATCTTGAGCTGTCCATCGGCGACTACGTCCTCACCGGCGGGGAACTGCCCGCGCTCGTCGTCATCGACGCGGTCATCCGGCTCCTTCCCGGTGCCATCGACGACCTGTCCACGGCGGAGGAGTCGTTCAGCGGCGGGCTGCTGGAGTACCCGCAGTACACGCGGCCGCCGTCGTTCCGCGGCATGGACGTGCCGGCGATCCTCACGTCCGGCGATCACGGCGCGGTCGCCCGCTGGCGCCATGAGCGCGCGGTGGAGCGAACCCGGTCCCGCCGGCCGGACCTGCTGGCCGGAGACGGCCCTCCGGACGGGTCATGACCCCGTGCTATACTCCGGCGCCGGTCGCCCGTTCGCGGCCGATCCCCAACGCCCTCCCCGCAGCCCTGCCTGCCCAATCGATGATCAAGGAACCGCCGCGTGAACGTGCTTGACGAGATCGTCCAGGACCAGCTTCGCACCGACCTTCCTGAGTTGGCCACCGGTGACACCGTGAAGGTGTCCGCGAAGGTCGTCGAGGGCAACCGCGAGCGCATCCAGGTGTTCGAGGGGACCGTCATGCGCCTGCGCGGCGGTGGCATCACCCGGACGATCACCGTCCGCCGCATCGCTTCCGGCGTCGGCGTGGAGCGGACGTTCAAGGTCAACAGCCCGCGCATCGAGAAGATCGAGGTCGTGCGCCACGGCAAGGTCCGGCGCGCCCAGCTGTACTTCCTGCGCGACCGCGTTGGCAAGGCCGCGACGCTGCGCGAGCGACGCACCAACTCCTGATCCCGGCCTGACCCCGGGCTCGCTGCGCGGCGGTACCCTGTGCCCCGTGGCCGCCATCGTTCCCACCCTTCGCCATGAGCGTCGCCTCTGGAATGAGGGGCTGACCCTCGTCGTCGGCGTGGACGAGGTCGGCGTGGCACCCACCTGTGGCGCCGTCGTCGCGGCCGCCGTGATCATGCGTCCCGGCTGCCACCGGATCCCGGGCGTCCGAGACTCCAAGACCCTCTCGGCCGCCCAGCGCGAGCGACTCGCTCCCATCATCCGGCGTCGCGCCCTGGCGGTCGGCGTCGGCGCGGCGTCCGTGCGCGAGATCGACCAGCTCAACATCTACCACGCCACGCACCTCGCGATGCGCCGCGCGATCGCCCGGGTCGGCGGGCACGAGCACGTGATCGTGGACGGCAACCGGATCGCCGGGTTCGAGGCCCAGGTCGGTCCGTACACCAACGTCGTCGACGGCGACGCGCGCGTGTACTCCATCGCGTGTGCCTCCGTGGTGGCGAAGGTCGTGCGCGACCGGATGATGGCCAGACTCGCGGCGCGCTATCCGGGGTACGGCTGGGAGCACAACCAGGGGTACGCCACGCGCGACCACCGCGACGCCATCCGGGCGCTGGGCCTGACGCCGTTCCATCGCCGCTCGTTCCTGGCCCTGCAACGGACGCTTGCGGGCGACCAGCTGGAGCTGGACCTCCTTGCCGACCCGGCCGCCTCGCCGGCCACGCACCAGCGGCTGGAGCGCGAGCTGGTGCCGGTCATGGCGGACGAGGCCGCGCTGGACGCCATGGACCTCGCCGCCCTGGAGGCGTCCGCCGGATAAGCCGCAGTGGAGGCGGCGTCGTCATGCTGCGCGGGATGGAACAGATCCCGGCCCCAGAGCGCGTCCGGACCGCGGCCCAGCGCACGGGCGACGCCGCGGAGGCTCTGGTCGCGAGGACGCTGGAGGACGCCGGCTGGGTCGTCATCGCCCGCAATGTGCGGGTGGGCCGGCTGGAGATCGACCTTGTCGCGGTGGACCCCGGCCCCCCCGCCGCCCTCGTCGTCGTGGAGGTGCGCTGGCGTTCGCGACGGGACTTCGGCCTTGCCGAGGAGTCGGTTGATCACCAGAAGCGGGGCCGACTCCGCCGGGCGGCCTCCGGGCTTCTGGAGGGTGGCCTGCTGCCGGACGGTTCGGCCATCCCGCGGCTGTCGCTGCGCTTCGATATCGTCGTCGTGGAACCCGGGGAGGAGAGGGGCGCCCCGCGGATCCGCCACCATCGGGCGGCGTTTTGAGGGGGTCGGGCCGGGCATGGGCCTTGGTCGGGTTTCGGTCACCGGGTGGTCGAACGGAAGCACCAACGGCCGATGCGAGCCCGTCCGT
>JBBEBL010000152.1:93041-97109 GCA_040882345.1 Chloroflexota bacterium | reverse complement strand
GACGCTGGCCGAGACGATCCATGCCTTCCCATCCACCGCCCGTACGCTCAACGGCCTGTTCGCCGACGCCCGTCGCGAGCTTGCGGACCCGGGCTCGGTGGTCACGACCGATGAGCCCCGCACGAGCTAGGCCTCGAAGGCGACCCGGCCGTCCACCAGGACCAGCACCGGTCGTGCGGTCGCGAGCGCGCCGCCGGGGATGACCGGCTCGTGCAGCGCGGCGGCCGCGATGACGACGACGTCCGCCCGCTGCCCCACGGTCAACCGGCCACGGTCGCGCTCCCGCGCGGAGACGGCCGGATCCACGCAGGCGGCGCGCAACGCGCGATCGAGGCTCAGCGACTCATCCGGAGCGAACGGAGCCGTGCCATCCGGCCAACGTAGATCCTCTCGGCGGACCGCCAGCGCGAGCCCCGGCCACGGGTCGATGGGCTCCACCGGCGCATCCGTCCCGAAGGCCAGGACCGCACCCGTTTCGGCGATGCTCCGCCACGTGTACGCCTCCGTCTCCGCTCGACTGCCCCACAGCCGCCGGGCCTGCACGGCGTCCGAGCCAAGATGGACGGGCTGGACGCTGGCCGCGATCCCGGCGGCGGCGAACCGTGGTCGGTCACTGGGATGCAGCATCTGGACGTGCTCGATGCGCGGCATGAGCGGCTGACCCTGGCCGCCGTGCTCCAGGACGGTCAGCGCGGCGCGGATCGCGGCATCGCCGATGGCATGGATCTGCGTCGCGATACCACCCGCCGCCGCGGCCGCGACGCGCGCCGCGAGCCCGGCCTGGTCCGTCATCCACACCCCGCGTCGCTGCGTCGGCGGGAGCGGGCGATCCGGTTCCGCCTCGATGTCCTCCAGGAGGGCCGCCGTGCGCGACCCGAGGGAACCGTCAGCGAAGCACTTCTGCCAGCCGACTCGAGCGCGCCCATCGGGGTCCTCGCCCAGCGGGGCGCCGCTGCGATATCCGCGGCTGATCGCGGTCGCGACCGCGTCATCGCGCATGCAGGCGTGGACCCGGACGGCCAGGTCGCCGGCGTCCGCCAGGCGCGCGTAGACGGGATAGGAGTAGGTGAGGTACGGGTCCGGAGCGACCCCGCCGGGATCGTGGCAGGCGACGACGCCCAGGCGCACGAGATCGCGGCTCACGGCGACGATGGCCGTCGCCAGGTCGTCCTGGGTCGGCGGCGGGATGTGGACCGTGACGGATCGGCTGGCCGCCTCGTGGAGCACGCCCTCCGGTGTGCCGTCCGGCCGCCGTCGCACGACACCTCCCGCGGGGTCTCCGCCGATATCCGTGCCGAACCCACCGAGGGCGAGTGCCGCGTGGCTGGCCCACAGGGCGTGGTGGTCGTGCGCCCACAATGCGACACGCCGGCCAGGTGCCGCGCGCTCCAGGTCGTCAGCGGTGGGCCAGCGGCCCCACCGGTCGCTGTCCCAGCCGTGACCCTCCAGCCAGCGATCCTCGGTCAGCGCCGCGTGGGCGGCCGCGATGGCGCGCAGGCCGTCGTCCAGCGTCGCGGCCGCGGTCAGGTCCACCTGGCCCGCCGCCATGGCGGCCTGGGCGAGGTGCAGGTGCGCGTCCGTCAGGCCGGGGATCGCGACCTGGTCAGGCTCCAGCCGGATGCGCACCGTGAACGGATCCGCCCGGGTCTCAAGATCCACTTCCGATCCGGCGAAGGCCACGCGGCCGTCGCGCAGGCCGATCGCTTCCACCCAGCCGAACCCGGTGCTGCCCGCGAGCGTGGCGATGCGGCCGGTGACGAGCGTGTCCAGGGGCATGGGCGTCAGCGTAGCGGGTCGGCGAGGAGCGCCGCGAGGGCATCCCGGCCGAGCGCTGCCCCAAGGCCATACGCCAGCGCCACCCGCGCCTTGATCGCGCACAGCGTGCCGGCGGGGATGGCACCGGCGCGGACCCACGTCGCGCCCCCGCCCGGGAACGCGTAGGCCGTCCCGACCGCGCCGGATGGACAACGCGACGCCAGGACGACCGGGATCCCGGCACGCATCGCGCGTTCCGCCGCCGCGAGGAGGCCGGGCGACGTGTTCCCGGACCCGGTCGCCGCGACCACGATCCCATCCGCGCCGGCCGCGACCGCGGCATCCAGCAGTGCCCCGTCCGTGCCGATGCCCGCCGTGACCAGGTGCACGCGCGACGCGGCGTCGCCGTAGCCCGGGATGTGGCGTCGCGGACCGCGGGCGCGGTCCATGACGACGGTCCCGTCCACCACCCGGCCAAGGCTCCCGGCATTCAGGCTACGGAACGTCGTGAATGAGGTCGTGTGGGTCTTGGTCACGTCGTCGGCGGGCTCCATCGTGCCGGCCAGGGTCACCACCACGCCGACGTCGCGCGCCTCGGGGGCCGCCGCAACGGTGACCGCGTCGCGCAGGTTGGCCGGCCCGTCGTAGCCTTCCTCGTGAGACGCGCGCATCGCCCCGGTCACGACGACCGGCTTCGCGCCGGCATGACGGAGGTCCCAGGCGAAGGCGGTCTCCTCGATGGTGTCCGTGCCCTGGACGACGACCACCCCGGCGACGCCGGGCTCGGCCAGGCGGGTGTCGATGACGTTCCAGAGTCGCGCAAGGTCGGCGAAGGCAAGGTGGCTGGCCGGTGTCAGGCCAGCGTCCACGGGCACGACCCGGGCGATCCGCTCCAGCCCCGGCGTCCTCGCGAGGATCGCCTCACCATCCAGCGCCGGCACGTTGCCGCCCGCGACGGGATCGAACCCCATGCTGATCGTGCCTCCGGTGAACACGACCACGACGTCGCTCACGGCTGCCCGCCCGCCCGAAGGTCAGTCCCGGTCCGCGGGATCACCGGGTCCCGGCCGGTCCATGGTCGAGCCGGGGTCATCGGGACGTGCGGTCGACACGGGCAGCGCGCTGGACGGCACGCCCGGATCCTCACGCCAGCGCGGCAGGTCCGCCCCGAGGGCCGCCGCGATCGGGTCCTCGACGTGCGGATCCGCCGTCGCCCCGGTGACACCGATCGATGGCCGGAGAAGGACGCTCCCCACCCCAGCCGCGACCACCGCGAACGCGAGTGCGAGCATGACCGTGGTCGTCCCGACGACGTCCGAGATCGGGCCGACGATGATGATCGGCAGGAAGCTGGACACGGACACGAGCATGTTGAGGATCCCGAACACCCGCCCGCGGACGTCAGGCGGCAGGTCCTCCTGCAGCTGGGTCTGCGATGGGATCGCGACACCGGCGTAGGCGATGCCGGCCAGCAGGGCGATGACCACGACCACGCCCAGCAGTGACGTGATCGCGGACAGGTCCACGAGCCCGTTCCCCGCATCGGCGCGCTGCAGGAACCGGCTGATGGGCCCGGAGATGGACAGCAGCGCGAGCATGATGCCAAGCGAGATGAGGCCCCCCTCGATGACGCGCCGGCGGGGGAAGTACTTGCCATACGCGTTGAGCAGCAGGATCCCCATCACGATGCCGAACCCGAGCGGGAGGACGACGACGGCGAGGTCCTTGGCGGCGAGGCCCAGCGTCGTCGCCGCGAAGTCCGGCCCCAGGACGCCCAGCACGCCGATGAGCGACGCCGCGATCCCGAGGTACAGCAGCGACCACGAGATGGATGGGTTCGACCGGATGAAAGCCAGACCCTCGCGGAGCTGCGACAGCGTCGTCTCCACGGCCCGCTGCGTCTCCCCGACCGGGTGCGGCCCTTCCGTGGCCGGGTGTGGCGGCGGTGGCGACGGCGGCAGCGTGAAGCAGAAGGCCGCGGCCACGAAGTACAGGACAGCGACCACGAGGATCACGGCCTCCGGGTCCGCGATGTTGACGACCAGGGGACCCAGCAGGGCGAACCCGAGGGCGAATGCCGCGTTGAGGGTCAGCGTGAAGACGCCATTGGCGGTCAGCAGCTGTCGGCGCGGGACGACCTGGGGAATCATCGCCGCCTCCGCCGGCGCGAAGAAGACCGTGACGGTGGACACGAACAGGTTCAACAGGATGATCAACAGGAAGTTCACGCCCACGAGGTACAGCGCGATCATCGCGAAGCCACGCAGGACGTTCGTCCAGATCAGGACCAGCCGGCGATCCACCCGGTCCACG
>JBBEBL010000152.1:79699-92941 GCA_040882345.1 Chloroflexota bacterium | reverse complement strand
GCCTCGGCGTCGACGGTCGCGCCGTGGCCGGTCACGCGGGCCGCTCCGTCGCGGGCGGCATGACAGCCGCGGTCACACCCGGATCACCACGCTCCACGAACATCACGAGGCGTCGCTCCAGGGCGGCCCGCTCCAGCAGGACATGACGTCCGCAGCCATGGCACCGGAGGCCGATATCGGCGCCCAGGCGGTCCACGAGCCAGGTGTCCGCCCCGCACGGATGGGCACGGCTGAGACGCACCACATCACCCAGCAGCAGTTCGAGGACAGGTCGGGCCGGCACGGCGGGGAGGGTATCAGAGCCGCGGCTGTCCGGCGCTCGGGACGAGTTCCCGGTCCGTGGCCGGGACGAGGATCACCTCCGCCGGCGTGACATCGATGATCGCGTCCGGCTGGGTGGCGGCCAGCTGCGCGATGATCCCGCCCGACCGTGTCAGCGACCCCGTCAGCTTGTCCGGAGGTCCTATGGCCACAAGCTCGAACGGGTCCGGCAGCGGCACGCCGTCAACGGTCACGTCGCCGGGGCCCCCTTCCACGACGTTGCCCGGTACGACGCGCGTCCCGTCGATCGCCAGCGCCTCCGACCCCGCGTTGCGCAACTCGTTGACAAGGTCCTCGACAGCCGACCCGTCCACCGGACCTCTGAGCACGATGATCACCCCCGGGCCTGTCGCCGGATCCAGTCCGGCGTACAGCCGGACACGCCGCAGGTCGGCGCGCAACTCGTCCACGGACGCGTCGCCGCGCTGCGCATTGGCAAGAAGTGTGGCGAGCTCGCGCTCCAGGTTGGTGACCTCGCGGCGGAGCTGGTCGTTCCGGGCGTTGAGGTTCGCGACGAGGACGGTCAGATCCTGCGACGACAGGCTGGCGAAGGCGGCCCCGCTCGCCTGCGTGCGCAGCTGGACGACGACCAGGAGGCCCAGCAGGAATGCCACGGCGGCGATCGTGACCTGGTTCCGGCGCCGATGCACCGTCCTATTCCCCTACGACCGCGGCCGGCGACGGGGCCGGCCGTGCATAGCGCAGCGTCACGGTACCGGCGAACGCGGGGATATCCACCGACTCCGGCTCCGCGAATGCCACGCGGATCCCGTAGCCCTCCGCGCGGGCGCGGATGAAGTCCACGAACCCGGGGGCCGCGACCAGCCGCGTGTAGAGGTCCGCCGGCCCGAGCACGGTGATCTGGTACGGCGGCACCAGGTAGGCGGAGTTGACGAGGATGGATGGACCGACGTCGATGATCGCGGTCGTCGGGGTGATGCGCTCCCCGTTCACCGCCACCGCCTGCCCTCCCGCGACCCACGTCTCCTCGATGACCGTCCGGATGTCCCGCGCTCCGACGAGATAATCGACCTCGTTGCGGTCCGGGGACACCGGCTCGAGCGAATCCTCCAGCTGGAGCACGATCCCGGTCCCGGTGAGCGGGATGAGGCCCGCGGCGATGCGCGCCTCAAGGAGCTGCTCATTCAGTTCCTTTACGAGGCCGGCCGACCCTTCGCCGGATCGCTCCGCCTCCTGGATCCGCGACCGGACATCGAGGACGTCTTCTTTGAGGGCGTCCTGCTGATCCTGCAGCTCCGTCGCGGTCTCGATGAGCGGGGAGCGCTCCTGCGTCGTATAGCGCACGCGCGGCCCCTCTGACGACAGCTGCGCCGCGACGAGGAACCCGAGGCCCAGCAGGGCGACGCCCAGCGTGGACTGCCACGACGGGATCGCACGGAGCCGTTTCATGATCGTCACGGGGTCACCGCCCCGGGCGAGTCCGGCGAGTCCGGCGGGGGCGGTGGGGCCGCCCGGGCGCCCGGCCGTCGACGGGCCACGACGAGGACCGTCCCCGCGATGAGCACGACGCCGATCGCTATGGCCAGCGCTGTCGATCCGCCCGCGTCGTCCGCGCCGCCGATGGGCGCCGACGGTGGCGACGTGGCGCCACCGTCGGTGGGCCCCGGGACGCCGGTGGCGCCGGGGCCGGGAGCCGGATCCTGCGCCCAGGCGATAGGCTGCGGACCGCGTGGCGCAGGCTGGGGTCCGTAGCGGACCGGCGGATCGGCGCCCAGGTCGGCCAGCCACGCGGAATCGAACGCCGCCACGTCCATCCCGATGGCGGCCGTGAACGCCTCGTCGTTCGTCCGCCCGTCAGCGTAGGAGCGGATCAGCCTCACCAGCGCGTCGCGATCGTGGGTGCGGATGAAGAAGTCCACGGCGCTGACGCTCTCGGCGTAGGCCAGGAAGAAGCCGTCCCGCGTCGTCGGGAACTGCCCGCCCAGCCCATCCAGCGGGATCAGCGTCCCCCGTCGCGCGGCCGTCTCCACCGTCGTCCGGTCGCCCTGGTCATAGCCCTGGCTGAGGTACACGGCCAACCCCTCGTTGAGCCAGCGCGGCGGGAAGTGGTATGGGTTCCGGACGGCCGTGTCGAAGACGAGATGGACCAGCTCGTGCGGGATCACGATCCCGACCCATGGGTCGTCGATGTCCGCGGGACCGATCAGGGCGAACAGCGTCCGGATCCCGGCATTGGCCTGACCGCCGACGTTCTCGCGGGTCCCCGGGCCCAGCGCGTCGTAGAACGCCGCCTGGTCTGCATAGATGAAGAAGTCGACCGGTTCGTCCTCCGTTACGCCGAGCAGGGCGGCGGTCTCCCTGACCGCCTCCTCGCCGATGCGCAGCGCCCGCTCGGCGAACGCGCGCGAGCCCTCGTACCAGTGGACGCGCACCACGTCGCCCGTGACCGTCTGCCACGCGAATCGATCGTCCTCGTAGACCGTCCGGGCGGCGGGACTCGTGACCGTCGGGCCACCCCGGGTCGGCGTGATCCGCCAGCGGACGGAGATCGGGGTATTGGGGAGGGTGTGACCGTCGGCGGAGCCGACCGTGTAGCGCAGCGTCGTCGCACCCGCCCGCGACGGCGGTGGGACCTCGATGACGAGCGGGCCCCCGACGTCCGTGGTGGACAGGAGCAACTCCACGCGGTACGGGACCGCGTCAAGGGTCACGGGCTGGGTCGCCTGGATCCCCCGCTCGAAGCTCGCCTCCATCGTCGGGGTCCCGAACGTCGGGTCCGCCGCCGCGACGGACGACGCGCCGACCATCGGCAACACCGCCGCCCACCCGAACGCAAGCCCGCCCGCGAGCAGGGCGGCCCGCATGTCCCACCGCAGCGACCCGCGCCTCATCCCGCCCACGCGAGTCCCGCCATGCGGATGCTGCCAAGGCCATTCTGGCCCGCGCCCAGGAGGCCATCGGCGACCAGTGCCCAGCCGGTGCCGTAGCTCACCGGGATCACCGGTGCGTCGCGCTGGACGATCGCCTCCGCGCGGTCATAGGCGGCCAGCGCCGTGGCTTCATCCATCGCCGAACCTGCCTCGCCGATCGCGGCGTCGAACTCCGGCGAACTCCAGCGGCCGTAGTTGTTGACGGAGCCCGTGCCCAGGAGGACCCCCAGGAAGTCGTTGCGGCCGGGATAATCGGCGACCCACGAGAGGAACCACATCTGGGGTGGCTCGGAATCGAGGCGGGTGAAGTACGCCCCGAAGTCCATGGTCTCCGAGCGGACTTCGACACCGAGCTCACGCTGGAGCTCCAGGATCACGGCATCGTCGTACGGCGAGCCACCGCTCAGGATCGTCACCGGGTCGAGACCGGCACCCCCGGGATACCCGGCCTCCGCCAGAAGAGCGCGGGCACGATCGGGGTCGTGGAGCGGCACGACGTCGCGTTCGCTGCGGCCGGGGATGCCCGGCGGGACCATGGACGTCGCGATCGCCGTGGGGTCGTCCACGGACAGCCGGGCGATGCGTCGCCAGTCCACCGCCAGCGCGAACGCCTGGCGGATGCGCACGTCGTCGAACGGCGGTGAGCCCGCGTCGAACCCGTAGTACGACGTGGACAGCGAGCCGACTTCGGTCAGCCGCGGACCCAGCTGCTCGTCATAGGCGATCCATGAGGCGTCGAAGCTGCCGATCGGGGCATAGTCGATCTCCCCGTCCTGGAACGCTTCCACCGCGCTGCGACCGCCGAGGTCGCTGACGATGGTGATCGTCCCGATCGCCGGTGGGCCTGCCCAATAGCGCTCGTTGGCCTCCAGCGTGAGCGCCTCCGCGGTCATCCCGGTCAGGCGATAGCCGCCGCTCGCCACGAAGTCCGCGGATGGCCCGAACGGCGCGCCCGTCCCGACGCCGGGAGGCACGACCGCGAACGACGGGCTGGCGACGATCGTCGGGAAGTCGGCCGCCGGCCGGATGAGGTCCACGACGACCTCGTCGTCGCGCTCGCCGACCCGGACACCGACGTCGTCCAGCGTCCCGGATCCGGCGAGGTAGGCACGCACCCCCACGACGTCGAACATGAGGGTCACGAGCGGCGATGGCGTCGCCCGGTCGATGAGTCGCAACCAACTGCGGACCACGTCCGCCGCGCGGAGCGTCGTGCCGTCAGAGAACGAAAGGTCCGGACGCATCCGGAACACGACGCGACGACCGTCCTGCTCCAGGCGCCACGATTCGGCCAGCGCCGGCCTGAGGTGGAGGTCGTCGTCGAACGCGGTGACCGATTCGAAGAGCTGGGCGATGATCGCCGAACTGCCGGCGTCACCGGCGGCGGCCGGGTCCAGGGTGACCGGGCTGCCGAGCAGGATCCGGGCGTCCGTGCGGCTGGCGCCTGCCGCGCTCGCACAGCCGCCGAGGAGCGTGGCGACCGCGAGCAGGGCCGCGAGTGACAGGACGATCCGGCGACGCACGGCCGGAGTATACGGGCGGCCCGCCGTCCAGCCCGGGAACGGGCCCTGGGCGGCCGGGTCGAGGTCCGCGGCAGACGGGGGGGGCGGTATGAGGCCCCACGGACCACACCGCCGGGGGAACGATGCCTGTACCGAGGGGCCTCTGATGCGATAACGACCGGGCACCGCGGACGTTAGGGGTGGACGGCCGGATCGCGTCCCGCCGTCTACGATGCGGTCATGACGCTGCGGCTGCGCAACACCCTTGGGCGGACCGTCGAACCGGTACTCGCCGCCCGCGGCGAGGCGGTCGGCATGTACACGTGCGGCCCAACCGTGTACCGGTACGCCCACGTCGGCAATCTGCGCAGCTACCTGCTGGCAGACCTCATCCGGCGAGCCCTCCTGTACCACGGCCTGGATGTCTTCCACGTCAAGAACATCACGGACGTCGGCCATCTCCGCGACGAGCGGTTCGACAGAGGTGAGGACCGGATGCTGGTCCAGGCCGGCCTCGAGTCCAAGACCACGGCCGAGATCGCCGACGCCTACGAGGCCGCGTTCCACGCCGACGAAGCAGCCGTCAACATCCTCCCGGCGCACGTCTTCCCGCGGGCGACGGAGCACGTGCCGGAGATGCTGACGCTGGCCGAGCGACTGACGGACCTGGGCCACGCCTACGCGACGGACAGCGGCAACGTCTACTACGCGGTGGCCTCGTACCCGGCCTACGGGCAGCTGTCCGGGAACTCGCTGGACGACCTGCGCGCGGGTCACCGTGGCGAGGTTGAGCCGGACAAGCGCGATCCTGCCGACTTCGCGCTGTGGAAGGCGGCCGGCGAGGGCCGCCAGCTCAAGTGGCCCACCGCCCGCTGGGGTGACGGCTTTCCCGGCTGGCACCTGGAGTGCTCGGCCATGGCGATGCGCTACCTGGGCGAACGTTTCGAGCTGCACACCGGGGGCATCGACAACGTCTTCCCTCACCACGAGGACGAGATCGCGCAGTCGGCGCCCGTCGTGGGCGGACCACCGGCCCGCATCTGGGTCCACGGGGAGCACCTGCTGATGGACGGCCGCAAGATGGCCAAGTCCGCGGGCAACTTCCAGCGCGTCACGGCCCTGGTGGACCGCGGTATCGACCCTCTCGCCTTCCGCTACCTGACGATGACCTCGCGCTACGGGCGCAAGCTCAACTACTCCGACGGGTCCGTGGGGGCGGCGGCGGCCGCCCTCGCCTCGCTGCGAGCGGCACTCGCGACGCTGGGACCGCCGCCGACGAGCGGCCCGTGGGCGGCGCCGCAGGTCATCGTCGCCGACGCCGCCGGCGATCGACCGCTCGGCATCCGGGAACGTCCCGGAGATCCGGGTCCGGACCGGGCGCATGCCCCCACGGCGCCGCTGTCCGCGGCGGGCCGTGACCTCCACGACCGGTTCGTCGCGGCGATCGACGACGACCTTGACCTGCCGGTAGCGCTCGCGGTCATCCGCGAGGTGCTGCGCTCGGGACTTCCGGCCGAGGAACGACGCTGGCTGGTGTCGGACGCCGACGCGGTCCTGGGACTTGGCCTTGACCGCACCTGGGCCGCGCCGGGCACGGTGGCGGCCGACGTCCCGGCCCCGGTGCAGCGCCTGGTCGATGAACGGACGGCTGCCCGGGCGGATCGCGATTTCAGACGAGCTGACGCGCTGCGCGAGGAGCTTGCGGCCCTCGGATGGGAGGTCACGGACGGGCCGTCCGGCGCGAACGTGCGTCGCCTGGTCAGTCCGGGCGGGTGAGCAGGTCGCGACGCCATCCGAATCGGTCGATGATCCGGTAGAAGTTGCGCTTCGACTGACGGTCGCGCTCATGATCTGGCAGGCTCGCCCAGCCGCGATGGTCGTGACGGACCAACGGGAGGCCGTCCAGGCGCACGGCGCGGCGGGGCGGCTCCCCTTCCCCCTCGTCGCGCAGGACGAGGCTCCACCAGATGTCCAGGTTGCGGTAGAAGCGGAAGCGCTCATCGAGCGGCCCCCGCTCCGCGGCGTCGCTGCGCCGGAACGCCAGGCAGTAACCCTCGATGGCGTCGACGTCACCCGCCGGCGCATCCTCGAAGCGGCGCAGGTCGCTCGACGTGATCCCCCATCCCCCGACCACCGCCACGGTAGGATCGTCCAGGGCCCGGACGAGCGGCGTGATGGCATCTCCCGTCGGCTCGATGCTCGCGTCGAGGAGGATGATCACGGGTGCCACCGCGCGCCGGATCCCGATGTTCGTCGCCGCCCCGTGCCCGAGTCGCTCGCTCGTCCACACGACCTCCAGTGGGCGTGAGGTTGGGACCGACGACAGCGCGACCTCCTGGTCCGCCGACGGCGTATCTGCCACGATGACGATGGATGTCCCCACCGGCGCGTGGGACTCGAGGGCACGCAGGGCGCGCGCCAGGTCGTCCGGGTGGTCCGTGGCGATGAGCACGACGGACGCGACGCCGATCGGCGCCTCGTCAAGGCGCGATGGGACGCTGGCGCTGGACCCGTACCGGACTCGACCAGCCTCCGGCACGTCTGCGGGCGCCGCCGGGGAGAGTGCGAAGTCCGTGCCACGGTCCACGATCTTCCAGCCCGCGGCCTCGATCGCCTGGCGCAGGCGATCCGCTTCGGCCCAGTCGTGGGCGGCTCGCGCGGCGGCGCGGGCATGGGCGGCAGACAGGATCTCCTCGGGGATGAACTGGCGGGTCAATGCGGCCTCGTGACTGGTGGGCCGTGCATCGTACGGGAACACCTGCCGATCGCGCCGCCTTGCGGAGCGGCGCGGCTATCCTCTTCCGAACGTCCCGTACCCGGAGGTCACCACCCGATGGACGAACAAGCCGTCCGCGATCACGCCCAGGGCCATCTCGATGCACTCGTCGCGGGCGATGTGGACCGGGCGATCCAGGATCTGAGCCAGGAGCTCCAGCGGAGCATCGGCGAGATCATGGCCATGCTCCCACTGCCGCTCACGTCGGCCGACATCGAGTCGGTCTCGATGGGCGGGTCCAGCTACACAGCCGTGCTGCACCTCGTCGGAGAATCCACGGAGTCGCGCCTGGAGACCCGCTGGAAGGACCGCGACGGGCGGCCGACGATCATCGAGGCGAGCCTTGTCCACGAGGCCCCGACGGCGATCCCGGACGCCGAGGATGACGACAGCGAGCACGCCTGACCTCGTCTCCGCTCGGGACGGCCGACCTCGGACCTCATCGCAGGGTTCGAGCCCACGTCACTGCCCGATCTCGATCCTCCCGTTCCACAGCGCGTAGCGCGTCCGGTACGTCTCGCTGTGCAGGAGCCGGCCGTTCGCGGCCCGGACGGTCCGGCTGACCGCCACGTCCATCCCGTTGGCCGGATACTCGACTTGCTCCCGGACTCCCGGACGCAGGGTGGAGACGTAGACGGTCTGGGTCGTGGCCTTGCGGACGTTGGTGACCATCGGCTTGCCGATGGTGACCTTGCGCCCGTCCGGGATGCCCCAGATCTCGTAGCGCACCCAACCACGCCCGCCTGACCGGTAGCGGAAGGTGCGGATCACGATCGGATGAGCCATGTCGTTGGTGAACGAGACGGTCTGGGACCCGTTGCGCGTCTTGGACACGGTCGCGTCCAGGCCCAGCGGGTAGCGGTCGATGTAGTAGCGGTGGTTCGCCCGGGCGCCCATCTTGAGTCCGGCCCGCAACGCGGCATTGAACAGGGTCGTGGAGCTGGAGCACATCCCACCGCCAAGCGCGCCAGTCGGTTCCGTGTGGTTGCCGGCGATGAAGCCGCCGGGACCGTAGCCGGTGGCGGGCGATACCGGCCCCAGCGCGCTCCACCACTCGAAGGTCTGCCCGGGCCGCAGGACGGTCCCATCGATCTTCTTGGCCGGCAGCCAGATGTTGGCGCCGAAGTAGTTCCGCTCGCTCACCGGGAACCACGTCTTCCAGGTGCCGAGCCGGGTCATCAACGGACCCTTGGCCAGGGCCTCCTCCGTGGTCCGCTCGGGCTGGACCTTGGTGACCCGCGCCTTGACCGGCTCGACGGCCAGCCTGTGGGCCCGCTGCGCGAGAGCCGTGGCGATGCTCTCGGCCGTTGCCCTGGCGTCCAGCAGTCGGCCGTCGCGGGACGCGATGACACCGACGACGCGGCCCCCGCGGTCCTTGAGGAACGTCGCGGACACGGGTTCGCGCAGGACGGCCTTCGCGATCTTCTTCAGGGAGGCGGCGATCCGGTCGCGATCCGCGACCGGCCATGGCGCCCCGTCCGGCCCGGGTGCGAGGTGCAGCCAGCCGCGGACGGTCCTGGCCTTGAGCGTCCACTCCTTGTCGCCGAGGAACACGACGATCGGCTCCGTCGCCATCCGCGTCGCCGCGGCCTGTGCCGCATAGGCCTCGTCGTCATCATGCTCGGGCAGGAGGGCCTGTTCGGCCGCCTCGACCACGACCTCGCGCGGTGCATCCAGCCGCCCGACGACCTGGAGCGCCGCCGCGGCCGCCGCGGCGCCGTCGAACGTCCGTCCCGGCCGCCCCGGCGTCACGTGCACGACACCGGCCACCATCGCGACGCGACTGTCCACCGGGGCCCGGCCCAGGGTCGCGACCGCGGACCGCACCCGGGCCACGACGGCGGCCTCGTCCAGGACCAGCGCGGGCTCAAGCGTGACGCCGGACATGGCGAGGCGGACCTCGCCGACGGCGCGCTCCAGGGCATTGCCGGATCGTCCGGCCCGGACAGCCGCGTCCACCATCGCCTGGACGTCCGCCCGCCGCGCGAACGCCTCGAACGGGACGATCACCTCACCGGCTGACGTCCGGACGACGATCCGGCCCTCGCTGTACCCATCGAATGCCGCGGTCAGGGCCGATGCCGCCTGCGACCGGTCCATGCCGGACAGATCGACGGCTCCGACGCTGACCCCGTTCAGGATGCGCCCCTCGTAACCGGCGTCCCAGGCGATGAGGGCACCGGCCGCCAGCGCGAACGGAAGGGTGAGCCCGGCCCCGAACGCCAGGAGCACGCGTGGCCACATCCGCCGTCGGGGCGGCGCAGCCGCAACGGTCCCTATCGCGACGGGTTCATGGGCCGTGGTCATGCCGCCCGCATGATGCCCTATCCTCAGCCGAACATCTCGTCAAGGGTGACGAGATCGAATCCGCGGTCGTGGAGGCCGGCCACGATCCTTGGCAGCGCCGCATACGTCTCGTACCCGCCGAGGTGCATGAGCACGATCGATCCGCCCTGGGCGTTACCCACGACCTTGGCCACGATCTGGTCCGCGGTGGGGCCCGGCGGGTCATTGGCGATGGGTCGCCAGTCGATCGTGTCGATGTCCCACATGACCGTTCGACGATATCCGGCGGCACCGACCGCCTCCAGGACATCGGTGTCATACCCGCCGTACGGGGGCCGGAAGAACGGCTTGGGATCCTGCGAGCAGTACGGCGCGATCGCCGCCTCCGTCCGGCGCAGTTCGTCCAGGATCTCAGCGTCGGTCAGCTTCCGGAAGTCCGGGTGCGTGTACGAGTGGTTCCCCAGCGTGAAGACGTCCGGCTGGGCCTCGATCCGAGCGAGGACCTGCCGACCGGCATCGGTGTTCTTGTTCGCGGCCATCGCGCCGGTCATGAAGATGGTGGCGTGGACGTCGTGATCGATCAGCCAGTCGACGATCGCGAGCGCATCCCCGACCCGACCCCCCATGTCGAAGGTCAGCGCGACGTCGTTGCTCGTCCGTGAGCCGTGGCGGACCAGCTTGCTCGCGGCAACGGTCGGGGTCGGGGTCGGGGTCGGGGTGGGCTTGGGCGCGGTCGTCGGCTTGGGTGTCGGGGCGGGTGTCGGGGCCGCGGTCGGCTTGGGCGTCGGTGCACGGGTCGGCGCGACGCTCGGCTTCGCGGTGGGGGCGGGGGTCGGTGCGGGCGTGGGTCCAGTCGTCACCATGGGCGTCGGCTCGGGCGTCGGTGCGGGCGTCGGCAGGGGCGATGGTGCGCCTCCGGTCGGAGACGGGCTCGGCGTCGCTGGCTGGGTCGGTGACGAGGTCGCGATCGGGGGCACGGACGGCGTCGCCGGCACGCTGGAGCAACCGACCATGGGCACCAGCGCGGTCACCACGAGGACGAGCGTCGCCATCCGACGAAGAGAGCGGCGCTGCGAACTTCGGCGGCCGGATCCTGCGGCGCGGTCTTCCATGGGTCACCCACCCGACGACAGCGTAGGTCGCC
This sequence comes from Chloroflexota bacterium, assembly GCA_040882345.1. GTDB lineage: Bacteria > Chloroflexota > Limnocylindria > Limnocylindrales > CSP1-4 > SPCO01. The sequence goes on along the minus strand of JBBEBL010000152.1, from coordinate 82,021 downwards.
CCACCGTCCACGCCTACGGCCGAACGTCATGAACCCAGGGTGCAAGGGGCGCGTCGGTCGGTAGCCGGGGTCAAGGAACCAGGCCGGATCGTCGCGGAACTCGATCAGGCATCCCTGGCTGCAGAACACGTACTCGCGGTCCTCGATGACCAGGCTGAGGTCCGCCTGCCGTGCCTTCGCCGGCGCGGTGCGCATCGCGCACAGCGGGTCCTCGTCCGTCGCGATGGCGCGCACGTCCAGCACCCTTCACGCTCCGGCCGCGATCGCCCCGGTGGAGGGCGTGGGATGCAAGCGCAGCCGACGGAGCAGCTGCGCGTTGGCGGCCACCACGATGGTCGAGACGCTCATCAGGATGGCTCCGACGGCCATCGGCAGGTCGATCCCCCAGGGCACGAACAGTCCGGCCGCCACGGGGATCGCGACGAGGTTGTAGCCGGCCGCCCAGACCAGGTTCTGGATCATCTTCGTGTAAGTCGCTCGGGACAACGCGATGGCCCCGACGACGTCGCGCGGATCACTCCGGACGAGGACGATGCCCGCCGATTCGACGGCCACATCCGTGCCCGCGCCGATGGCGATTCCGACATCCGCCGTGGCCAGCGCGGGCGCGTCGTTGACCCCATCACCGACCATCGCGACCTTCCGGCCGCCCGCCTGGAAGCGACGGACCGCGTCCGCCTTGTCGGCCGGCAGGACCTGCGCCGCGACCTCGTCGATGCCCAGACGCCTCGCGACCGAATCTGCGACGGCCTGGCTGTCGCCGGTGATCATCGCGACCCGGACGCCGAGCGCGTGCAGGGCGTCGATGGCTTCCTTCGACTCGGGCCTGATCTGGTCCTCGACGGCCACGACGCCGATGACCCTCCCGTCGGCGATGACATGCAGGACGGTGCGTCCCGCCCGATCCCACTCGCCCGCGATCGGGAGCGGTTCAAGACCAAGGTCGGCGAGTAGCCGCGGCCCGCCCACGCTGACCAGCCGACCGTCCACCTGCGCGCGCGCCCCGCGGCCGGCAAGCGCCTCGAACGCACTCGCGGTCGGGACGTCCAGCGCCTGGACGGCCGCGCCGCGGACGATGGCGCCGGCCAACGGATGCTCCGAATCGGCCTCCACGGCCGCGGCCAGCCGCAGGGCCTCCGGGTCGCTCGTGGCCACGAGCACGGGCTCGCCAAGCGTGAGGGTCCCGGTCTTGTCGAAGATGACCATGTCGAGGGTTCGCGCACGCTCAAGCGCCAGACGATCCTTCACCAGCAGCCCGTTGCGCGCACCGAGGGAGGTCGAGATCGCGATGACCAACGGGATGGCGAGGCCGAGCGCATGTGGGCAGGCGATGACCAGGACGGTCGCGGTCCGGATCAGCGCGCTCTCCGGGTCGCCCTGCAGCCACCAGAACACCAGCGTGACGGAACCTGCCGCGAGGGCGACATAGAAGAGCACGGCCGCCGCACGGTCGGCGAGCGCCTGGGCACGGGATCCGGACGCCTGGGCAGCCGCGACCATGCGCATGATCCCCGACAGGGCGGTGGCATCGCCGGTGGCTGCGACCCGGACTCGGAGGGAGCCCCCTGCCGCCACGGTGCCCGCGACGAGCGGGTCACCCGGCTCCTTGGCCACCGCTCGCGACTCGCCGGTGATCATGGATTCGTCCACCTCGGCTTCGCCCTCGACGACGATGCCGTCGGCGGGCACGCGAGCACCCGGCCGGACGAGGATGATGTCACCGACGCTCAGCGCGCCGATCTGGATCTCCTCGGTCCCTGCGGCGGTGATGCGCTCCGCCGTGTCCGGCAGGAGTTCAGCCAGCGCGGTCAGGGCACCGCGCGCCTGGGCGATCGACCGCATCTCGAGCCAGTGGCCGAGGAGCATGATCGTGATGAGGGTAGCCAGCTCCCACCAGATCTCCACCTCGAAGAGGCCGAGGGTGCCGGCCCACGAGGTGAGGAAGGCCACGACGATGGCCAGCGAGATGAGGGTCATCATCCCGGGCCTGCGGTCAGCGAGTTCGCCCTGCGCCCCACGCAGGAAGACCAGCCCTCCGTAGAGGAAGATGACGGTGCCCAGCATGGCCGGTACGTACTCGATGCCCGGCAACATCGGGATCGAGTAGCCGAACCACATCTGGATGTCGTGGCTCAGCAGCACGACCGGGATGGTCAGGGCGAGGCTGAGCCAGAACTTGTCCCGGAACATCGCCACCGAGTGGCCTGCGTGCTTGTCATGTGCGCCGCCGTGCCCGGCGCTTCCGGCGGTCGGCGAGTGCTGGGCATGGTCGGCCCCGCCTGCAACGCCGTGTGCTTCGTCGGCGTGCCCCGCTTGAGCGGG